>JBCNPI010000377.1:0-5435 GCA_039593415.1 Rhizobium sp.
ATTCTGGAAGAAGCCAATCCGGACGTCATCGTTACGGATATCAACATGCCGCGCCTCGACGGTTTCGGCTTCATCGAGGGCGTGCGCCGCAACGACCGATATCGCGCCGTTCCGATCCTCGTGCTGACGACCGAAAGCGATGCGGAAAAGAAGAACCGTGCCCGGCAGGCCGGTGCGACCGGCTGGATCGTCAAGCCGTTCGATCCCGCCAAGCTGATCGATGCCATCGAGCGCGTAACCGCCTAGACAGGATCCACCCCTCATGGATATGAACGAAATCAAAGAGATTTTCTTCCAGGAGTGCGAAGAGCAGCTCGCCGAACTGGAATCCGGTCTCCTGAAAATGAATGATGGCGACCGCGATCCGGAAACCGTCAACGCCGTATTCCGCGCCGTTCATTCCATCAAGGGTGGGGCAGGTGCCTTCGGTCTGGACGACTTGGTCGCGTTCGCCCACGTCTTCGAGACCACGCTTGATTGCGTTCGATCCAACAAGCTGGAGCCGACCCAGGATGTCCTGAAGGTCATGCTCAAGGCCGCCGACGTCCTGGCGGATCTCACCAATGCCGCCCGCGACGGCGGCAGCGTCGATCAGGCTCGCAGCCGCGGCCTCGTCAAGGAACTGGAAGCGTTGGCAAATGGCGATCTCCCCGCGCCGTCGGCCGCGGCTGTCGTCGTCGAGGCCGCTCCCCAGGCCGCGATGCCGGCTCCGACCGATGATAGCGGTTTCCAGCCGATTCCCTTCAGCTTCGACGACGATTTCGGCGGAGACGAGCCGGCCGGCGCCGGCATGCCCGAATATGAAGTCAACTTCAAGCCGCGCTCCGATCTCTATGCCAAGGGCAATGACGCGACGCTGCTTCTGCGTGACCTCGCTCGGCTGGGCGAGATGAATATTTTCTGCGACATGGATGCGCTGCCGGGCCTTCCGGACCTCGATCCCGAAAACGCATATTTCAATTGGACGATCTCGATCAAGACGGACAAGGGCGAAGACGCCATTCGCACCGTCTTCGAATTTGCCGAATGGGATTGCGATCTCGATGTGAGGCAGGCCGAAAGCGCTGTTGCTTCGGCAAGCGAAGAACTGCCAATGGTGCCCGTACCCTTCGATCTCTCGATCCTCGACGATGGCGGCGCCGCACCGGCTGCCACATCCGCTAAGGAAGTTCCGGCGCTGAAGAATGATGCCGCTGCCGCCGTGGCCGCGGCGGAAATCGCCAGCAACGTCACGCAGCTTGCTGCGGCTGCTGCCCGCGTCGAGAAGAAGGAAGCCGCCCTTGCCGCTGCTGCTGCCGCCAATGCGGCCGCCGCGCAGAACAGTGCAGCCGCTGCCGCCGGACAAACCATCCGTGTCGATCTCGACCGCGTCGATCGGCTGATCAACCTTGTGGGCGAGCTCGTCATCAACCAGGCGATGCTCTCCCAGAGCGTCATCGAGAACGACAATAACGGCACATCCTCGATCAACATGGGTCTCGAAGAGCTGCAGCAGCTCACCCGCGAAATCCAGGACAGCGTCATGGCGATCCGCGCGCAACCGGTGAAGCCGGTTTTCCAGCGCATGTCGCGTATCGTCCGCGAAATCGCCGACATGACCGGCAAGTCGATCCGCCTGATCACCGAGGGTGAAAACACCGAAGTCGACAAGACGGTCATCGACAAGCTTGCCGAACCTCTCACGCACATGATCCGCAATGCCGTCGATCACGGAATCGAAACGCCGGAAAAGCGCTCGACGCTCGGCAAGAACCCGGAAGGCACCGTTCGCCTGACGGCAAAGCACCGCTCCGGCCGCATCCTCATCGAGCTTGCCGACGACGGCGCCGGCATCAATCGCGAGAAGGTGCGTCAGAAGGCCATCGACAACGATCTGATCCCGGCCGATGCCAATCTGTCGGATGAGGAAGTCGACAATCTGATCTTCCTGCCGGGCTTCTCGACCGCCGACAAGATCTCGGACATTTCCGGCCGCGGCGTCGGCATGGACGTGGTCAAGCGTTCGATCCAGGCCCTGGGCGGCCGAATCAACATCAGCTCCAGGCCGGGGCAGGGCTCCGTCTTCACCATGAGCCTGCCGCTGACGCTGGCAGTCCTGGACGGCATGGTGGTCACCGTTGCCGGACAGACCCTGGTCGTGCCGTTGACCGCGATCGTCGAGACGCTGCAGCCGGAAGCCTCCGCCATCCACTCCTTCGGCGCGAATCATCGGCTCATTTCGATCCGCAACAGCTTCTGCCCGCTGGTCGATGTTGGCCGCATCCTGAACTTCCGCGCCACGCAGGCCGATCCGGTCGAAGGCGTCGCGCTGCTGGTGGAATCGGAAGGCGGCGGTCAGCGCGCCCTTATGGTCGATGCCATCCAGGGCCAACGCCAGGTCGTCATCAAGAGCCTCGAAGCCAATTATACGCATGTGCCGGGCATCGCGGCTGCGACCATCCTTGGCGATGGCCGCGTCGCGCTGATCCTCGATGTCGATGCGGTGGTAGGCGCTTCGCGCGGCCAGTCGCTGAAGCCTGAAATATCTTACGCAGCAGTGGGGTGAATTGATGTCCTACGCCATCAAGAACCTGACACAGGGTATTCGTGAACTGATTGCCTTTCGCATCGGTGATCAGGAGTTCTGCGTCGATATCATGTCGGTCCGCGAAATCCGAGGCTGGACGCCGGCAACGGCCATGCCGCATGCGCCCGGTTATATGCTTGGCGTCATCAATCTGCGCGGCGCCGTGCTGCCGATCGTCGATCTCTCCGCCCGGCTTGGCATGAAGCAGGCGGAACCGACGGCGCGGCATGTGATCATCGTCGCTCAGGTCAAGCGCAAGGTGGTCGGTCTCCTGGTCGACGCGGTTTCGGACATTCTGACGATCACCGATGACAGCATCCAGCCGACGCCGGAGGTCTCCTCCGATCACGAGCGGCAGTTCGCGCGCGGTATCGTGGCGATCGACCGGCGCATGATCTGCCTGATCGAACTGGAAGCGTTGTTCCCTGAAAGTGAAAGCGAGGCCGCATGAGCGCGATGGGAGCAATGGATTTCAAGGCGTCTCCGGATGAGGTGCTGGCGAGCGGCGAATATCCGCTGACGCGGCGCGACCTCTCGGAAATCGCCGCCATGATCTATGCGGATGCGGGCATTTCGTTGAACGAGAGCAAGGCGTCGCTCGTCTATTCAAGGCTGTCGAAGCATATTCGCGCGCTGGGCCTGTCCGGCTTCCGCGACTACTGTCTGCTGGTTTCCTCGCCGGCGGGAAGTGCGGCACGGCGCGAGATGCTGTCGCATCTGACAACGAATTTCACACGCTTCTTCCGTGAAAACCATCATTTCGACCATCTGCGCGACGAGGTTCTGCCGGGCCTTTTGGCGCGCGCCAAGGCTGGCGGCCGCGTGCGCATATGGTCTGCCGCCTGTTCCGACGGGCAGGAGCCCTATTCGATCGCGCTCACCGTGCTGGCATTGATGCCGAATGCCGCTGATTTCGATTTCAAGATCCTGGCGACGGACATCGATCCCAAGATCCTGGGGCTTGCTCGCGCGGGCGCCTATGACGAAGCGGCACTTGAAACGATTTCGCCCGCCATGCGCAAGCAATGGTTCCAGGAAGTCAGCGTGCAGGGCCGCCGCAAATTCCAGATCGATGATCGCGTCAAGCGGCTCATTACCTTCAACGAGCTGAACCTCCTGGGGCAGTGGCCCTTCAAGGGCATGTTCGACGTCATTTTCTGCCGCAACGTCGTCATCTATTTCGACGAGCCGACGCAGACCAAGATATGGACTCGCTTTGCCGGCCAGCTGCACGACCAAGGCCACCTCTACATCGGTCACTCCGAGCGGGTCGCAGGCGAGGCGAAGCACGTCTTCGACAATATCGGCATTACCACCTATCGCTATCTCGGCAAAAATGCGGGAAGGAAACCATGAACGCCGCTGCCCGTGTTCTCGTCGTCGATGACTCTCCGACCATGCGCGGCCTGATCACCGCCGTCCTGCGTGCCGATCCCGAGGTCAACGTCGTCGGCCAGGCCGGCGACGCGCTTGAAGCGCGCGCCGCCATCAAGGCGCTCAATCCCGATGTCGTCACCCTCGACATCGAGATGCCGAACATGAACGGCCTCGAATTCTTGGAAAAGATCATGACGCTGAGGCCGATGCCGGTCATCATGGTCTCCACGATGACGCATCGCGGGGCGGATGCGACGCTGGCCGCCCTCGAGATCGGTGCATTCGATTGCGTCGGAAAGCCCACGCCAGGCGAGCCGCATCCTTTCGGCGACCTGGCGGACAAGGTAAAGGCTGCCGCCCGTTCGCAGCGGCAATATGTGAAGCCCGCCGCTCAGCGCGTGCCGCCGACGGCCGCAGCCGATTTTCGTGTGGGACGCAAGATCGTCGCGATCGGCTCCTCCACCGGCGGCGTCGAAGCCTTGATCAACGTTCTGCAGAAATTTCCGGCCAACTGCCCTCCGACCGTCATCACGCAGCATATGCCGCCGACGTTTACGCGCAGCTTCGCCGAGCGGCTGAACCGCCTTTGCGCGCCGATCGTCCAGGAGGCGACCGATGGTGCGCGGCTGGAAATCGGCAAGATCTATCTGGCGCCCGGCGGCGAAAGGCACCTTCAGGTGGCTAACGCTTCCGCTCCCCATTGCCGTCTGGTGGATGGCGGGCCGGTGAACGGCCATCGTCCTTCCGTCGACGTGCTTTTTGATTCGGTTGCCGAACTGGCAGGCCGCAATGCCGTCGGCGTGATCCTGACCGGGATGGGGCGCGACGGCGCCGCCGGTCTCCTCAAGATGCGCCACGCCGGTGCGCGCACCATCGGCCAGAACGAGAAGACCTGCGTGGTCTACGGAATGCCGAGGGTCGCCCACGAGCTTGGTGCCGTCGAACAGCAGTTTCCGCTGAACGCCATTGGCGAGGAAATTTTGAAAATCACAGCCGCCCGAAAGGAAGGGAGCGAATAATGTCTCTAGCGGAGAAAATCAAAGTTCTGATCGTCGACGATCAGGTTACCAGCCGCCTCCTGCTCAGCGATGCGCTGACGCAGCTCGGCTTCAAGCAGATCACGGCTGCCGGCGACGGTGAGCAGGGGATGAAGATCATGGAGCAGCAGCCCCATCATCTAGTCATCTCCGACTTCAACATGCCGAAGATGGATGGACTCGGCCTGCTGCAGGCCGTTCGCACCAATCCGACAACGAAGAAGGCAGCCTTCATCATCCTGACGGCGCAGGGCGATCGTGCGCTGGTCCAGAAGGCGGCGCAGCTCGGGGCAAACAACGTGCTCGCCAAGCCCTTCACCATCGAAAAGATGAAAGCAGCCATCGAGGCTGTGTTCGGAGCATTGAAATGATTGTCGAGGGTGCGGCCCGTCGCGTACATATCATTCAGGGCGAGTACAAGGTCGTCAACGATCCCGAAGTGGTGCTGACGACCA
>JBCNPI010000378.1:0-5432 GCA_039593415.1 Rhizobium sp.
AGACTATGGTTCCTGCCGAAATATTCTCCTGACCTCAATCCGATCGAGCAAGCCTTCGCCAAGATCAAGCATTGGATGCGCCAAGCTCAAAAGCGAACCATCGATGACACCTGGCGCCATCTCGGATACCTCGCCGACGCCATCAAACCAGATGAATGCGCCAACTACTTCGCAAACTCAGGCTACGTTTCCGTCAAAACATGATTTGCTCTAGGCGTGAGTCGCTTCGGATAAAGCTCGGACAAGAGGACGCTGCTCTTCAAGCCTTGGCAGGTCAGCTCTTGCCTGTGCCCCAAGTTCGGATAGGGCTGCGTCGAAGTCGATGCCTGTCAATTCTCCCCGGCGCATCACATCCCGGCCCGCGACGATGAGCCCCTTGGCGTACTTGGCGCTCATGCGCGTCAACAGGATTTCCGCTTCGTCGATATCGTCGAACAGGGCGTCGGCAATCAGAGCCTGATAGTCGACGATGGTGAAGTCTTCGGCTTGGTTTGCATTGATCACTTGGCCGCCCACGCGGATGGCGGCATCGAACACATTCTGCGCCGTCAATCGTCGCGTCAGGCCGCGACCGCCCTGCAGGAGATAGAGGAGCCGCATCTCCCGCCAGAGATCCTGATCGTCATCCAGTCCGGTACCGTCGAGGCCGATAGCGAAGGCTGGGCCGCCGATCGCTCGCGCGGAGGCGATCGGGGCGACGCCTGAGCGGAGGCGGAGATTGGCAGAGGGATTGCTGACGAGCTGCACGCCGCGCTCGGCAAGCAATTCGAGTTCATCGGGGCGCAACTGGACGCCATGGGCAATGGCGAGCCGCGGCGACAGGAAGCCGATTTTGTCGAGATAGGTGACGATGCCTTCGGGGAAGCGGCGATCGAGCCAGATGCGTTGCCGCGGACTTTCGAGCAGGTGCATGTGGATGCGCCGGCAATGGAGCGCGGAAGCCTCGGCGATTGCTTCCAGGAGAGCATTCGAGCACCATTGCGGCCCGATCGGCCCATACTGCACATCGACCAGCGGGCTGATGTTCGCCGCAGCGACCGCTTCGACGGCTGCAAGTTGAGTGGAGATCGGAGCGTAGGCCGGAATGGTTCGTTCCAACGCCTGCCAATCACTTGCGGACAGAAACCGCTTCAGGCGTTGCGGGCCGCCATCATAGGCCCAAGCATCATGGTCGAGCAACGGGCAGGAAAGCGCAAGTCGAATCCCGATATCTTCTGCGGCCCGCATAACCGCACGCGCCTCATCGACCAGACGATCGACATTGAGCGAGTTATGACAGTGCATCGTCGCTCCGACGCCGGTTTTGGCCAGCCGGCCGAAGGCGACGAGTGCTTCGAGATAGGGATCCGTTCGCGGCCGCAACCGGAGGCCGGGTATCCAGGCCTCCAATGCGTCATCGACGGCGCCGAAATCAAGGGTACGGATGCCGTAGCCATGATCGTGAGCATTGACAGGTGACGGCATGATGAGATCGCCGGGCAGCGCAGCCGTGGCGTCCAATTGCAATGGTACGTCTGTCAATCTGTCGAAGCGCGTGGCCGGACCATAGCCAGGACGTTTTAGCAGGCGGATCGTTTTCATGCTTTTCTCATCTGCTGACGATGGCTCTCAAATCCTCGCCGAACCTGCGCAGCTCGGTATTAAGCAGCTCGATCACTGCTTGGCTGGCATGAGTTAGATGCCGATCGCGCGGCACGAAAATAGCGATATCGACGGTGCTAAGCTTGAAGTCGCGAATCGGAATGGCAACGATTTCGCCCGTCTGGATTTCCGGCCAGAGTCCAACCGGGGTAAAAAAACCAATGCCGTCACCCGACATGATGAGTGGTTTGAGGAGGATCGGGTTGTTGGATGCGACCAAGGTTCGCCCCACGCGATTGAGCCCCGCAAGTTCGACCGCTATTGCCGAACTGACGACTTCACTGTCGAGCGCCAGAAGCAGCTTATATTGGGCGCATTCTGGCAACGTCACCGATTTTGCCCGTGCCAATGGATGCGATGAAGCGACCATGGCCATGAAGGCTGTGCGGATTGAGCCCACAAGCTTCAGGTCATGTGGGGTCGCAAGATCAAAGCTGATGCCGATATCGATGTCGCCAGCCGCCATGAAATGAAAAATATTGTTGTAGGCTCCCGCTCGGACGCGAAAATCGACCGCAGGATGCAGCCTATGAAACCTCTTAATGAAATCAGGAAGAAACGTAACGAGCAGGCTGTCGAGGGCGGCGATGTGGACGCGGCCCGTATTCTTTCCCTGAAGGTCACCGAGATTGGATTTCATTACCTCGAAGTCCTGCAGCGTCTCCTTGGCATGACGCAGCACGATTTCGCCGGCAGACGTTAGGCGCAAACCGTCGGAAAAGCGCTCGAACAACGGTGTCCCAAGCTCGTCTTCCAGCTTCTTGATCTGGCGGCTGACAGCGGAGGTTGCCACATGCAGCTCTTCGGACGCCTTGCGGATGGATCCCGAGCGTGCGACCTCGGTGAAATATTTCAGGATGCTGGCATGCATGGAAAGCCCTCGGCAATCTCGAAGCTATAGCATGCCTATCTGCCGCGCCAAACGGGCGCACGCTTCTCGCGGAAGGCCGTAACCCCCTCCAAGGCATCCTCGCTTTTCAGCGCCTTGATGAGCGCTGGCGTCCGCAATGCCTGTGCCTCGGCCGGGCTCAAATGCGCGGTGCGATTGACCGTCTGCTTGATGGCCCGGAGCGATAGCGGTGCACAGGCGACGATGTCTGAGACCCAGCGATCGACGGCCGCATCCAGCCCTCCCGCCGATACGACTTCGTTGACGACGCCGTAGCTTGCCATCTCATTCGCGCTAAACTGCCGCCCCGTCAGCATCACGGCCATTGCGCGGTTGAACGGGATCTTGCGCTGCAGGAGCACCATGCCACCATCGAGCGGCATCCGGCCGACGCGTGCTTCCGGCAGGCCGAAGCGTGCCGTTTCCACCGCAATCACAATGTCGCAGCCGAGCACCATCTCGAAACCGCCGCCCAGCGCATAGCCGTTGACGCGGGCGATGACGGGTACATCGAGCGAGCGGCGGAAGGCGAGGCCGCCAAAGCCATTCTCCCGTCCGACGGTCCAATAATCGACGCCGGAACTGCCGCTTCCGCCCTTCAGATCCGCACCTGCGCAGAAAGCCTTTTCGCCGGAGCCGGTCAGGACGACGCAGCTGATATCGTCGCGCTTCTCGATCTCCGTCCAGATCGCCTCAAGTTCCGCCTCTGTTTCGGCATCGACGGCGTTCATCCGGTCGGGCCGGTCCAGCGTGACGCGCGCGACGCGGTCCTCTACGGTGAAGGAGACGCTCATGCGGCGTCTCCCTGCACCTCGGAAAGAGAGGCGAGAATTTCGTCATTGTGCTGGCCGAGCTGCGGCGGAGAAATTCGCACGGTCACCTGTGCCGCCGACATGTCGATCGGCGAGCCGATCAGGCGGATCGGGCCGGCTGCGGTTTCGCCTGCCTCGAGGATCATCTTATTGATGATCGTCTGCTCGTCCTTCAGTGCCTCCGGCAGGGAGCGCACCGGCGCGCAGAGAATGTCGACGCCTTCCAGCCGTGTGATCCAATGCACTGTGCTGTTCTTGGCAAAATTCTCGCGGAAGATCGCCTGCAGCTCGGGCCGCCGCGCCATCTGCGCGTCGAAATCCTTATATTGCGGATATTGCGAGAGGTCGTCGATCTCAAGCGCTTCACAGATGTCGCGCAAGGGGTTCGGCTTGAAGGCGCCGACCATAACGATCGCGCTGTCCGTTGTCTCGAAAACACCCGTCAGCGGGAAGGCGCCCCAGTTCAGATCCTTCTGCCGCATCAGATGCGTCGTGCCTTCCTGCATCTGCATGGCGATCATGGAGTTGTATAGGCTGACGGCGACCTGCTGGCCTTCGCCGGTCTTGTCGCGCTGCAGCAGGGCGAGAAGGATGCCCTGGACGAGATGCATGCCGGCCGAGTAATCGGCAAGCGGTGTGGCATAGATCGAGGTGGGATGGCTATTGTCGGACTTGCGGCGCATGACGCCGGTGACGGCCTGCGCCAGCACGTCCTGGCCGCCCTTATGCTGGTAGGGACCTGTCAGCCCGAAGCCGGTGCCGACGGCATAGATCAGGCGGGGATTGATCTTCTTCAGGTCTTCGTAGCCGAAGCCCATGCGTTCCATCACGCCAGGCCGGAAGTTGTTGACGACGACATCCGCCGTTTCGAGCAGCGCCTGGACGGTCTTGCGGGCGCTCGCCTCCTTCAGATCGAGCGCCAGGCTCTTCTTGTTGCGGTTCAAGGAGCAGAAAACCGGGTTGTTGAGCCCATCCGGATCGGAGCCGAGCGACCAGCGTGAGAGATCGCCGATCTTGACCTTTTCGATCTTGATGACTTCGGCGCCGTAATCGGCCAGGACCTGCGTGCAGGAAGGGCCGAGCATGACTTGCGTGAAATCGATCACGCGGATTCCGTCGAGTGGCAAAGTCGTCATTCTGCAGCCTCCAAATATGTCGCATTCTCCGAGGGGATGTCGCCCGGATCGGCGCCCTGTGCCCGCATCTGCTTCTGAATTGCGCGGATATCGGCCTTGCGAACGGTCGTTCCTGCATTGAGGGCAACGGTTGCCGCGACACCTGCGGCCTCGCCCATCGCCATGCAGGGCGGGATCTCGCGGCTGGATTTCTGTGCCTGCGGCGTTGCCGAATAATGCCGGCCGGCGACGATCAACTGGTCAACCTCCCTCGGCAGCATGGCGCGGTAGGGCGTGTAGTAATCGCGGCCGCGGCAGACGGTGTCGGCAAAATGGCGGCGGGTCATGACGTCATCCTTCGTCACGACATAATCTCCCTGCAGCAGCCGCGTCTGGCGCACGCCGGTTTGCGGCGCGAAATCGACGACATAGGCCTTCTCGAAGCCGGGCATCTTTTCTCGCGCGAAATCGAGGAGCTTTGCGATCCGCGAGCGGCCTTCCATCTCCGCCTTGGTCAGATCCTCGACCTTCAGGCCGCTTAAGGTCGGCATATGCGGGCAGTTCAGCCAGACGACGCCTGGCAGCGGTGTCTTCAGCCACCAGAAGGACCAGCAACCGCCGATCAGGCGCTTGGCTTCGTGATCGAGCGCCTTGAAGGCTTCCGGCTCCTGCTGTTCGAAACGCTCCGCCCCTTCTGTGTCGACGCCGCCCCAGCGCGACACCGTCGTCAGGATGAAGTTGGAGTCGATATGGGAAGCCCCCGCGCTTGCGGCGACATCGAGATCGCCCGTCGTGTCGATGACGACATCGCCGAGGATCGCCTGCATGCCTTCCTTAGTCTGGCAGATCACGCCCTTGATTGCTCCGCCTTCGACGATCGCCGAGGAGAACCAGCTATGGGTCCTAAGCTTGATCTTGGCTTCGGCGATCATGTCATAGGCGGCGCGCTTGAACGCGTCGGGATCGAAGGCGGCC
>JBCNPI010000379.1:0-5427 GCA_039593415.1 Rhizobium sp.
GGAGATCGACAGCGAATTCCAGCAGCCCGCCATCAGCATCGACAGAACGTCATGGCCAAGCTGGTCGGTGCCGAGAAGCGCGAAGCCGAAGGGCGGCTCCAGCTTGTGGGTGATCTGCATCTTCGCCGGCGGCACCGGCGTCCAGAACAGGGAGAGGATGGCAACGCCAATGAGAGCGAGGATGATGAAGGCGCCGATGATGAGATTCATTCGTCGTAGCGCCCGAAAACGCCGGCGGGAAGATGGGGCGGCAGCTCTCGCTTCGACTGCCGTCATGGTGCGCCTCCCGCCCGCAGTCGCGGATCGATAACGAGATAAGAGAGATCCACGAGGAAGTTCACGACGATGACGAGCCCGGCAAAGAACAGCACGACATCCTGAAGCACGATCACGTCGCGCTGGCTGAGCGCCTGGTAGGCGAGCCGGCCAAGACCGGGCAGGGTGAAGACGTTTTCGATCAGCACGGCGCCGGCGACGAGGAAGGTGAACTGCAGCCCAAGAATGGTCAGCACCGGCACTAGCGCGTTCGGCACCACATGTCCCCACAGCACATGACTGCGTGACAGACCCTTGGCGATGGCGGTGCGGGCAAAATCCTCATGCAGCGTGTCGAGGACGGCCGAGCGCGTCACTCGGGTCAGCACCGCCGCCTGCGGCAGCGCCAGCGCGATCGCAGGCAGCACCAAAGATTTCAAGGAGGGCCAGAATCCGCTCTCCCAACCGGGAAAGCCGCCCGCCGGCATCCAGCCGAGCGAGGTGGCAAACAGAAGCACCAGCAAGAGTCCGACCCAGAAGCCCGGCACGGCGATGCCCATCTGCGAAAACAGCGTGGCGATGATATCGAAGACACCGCCGCGTCTTGCCGCTGCTGCAACGCCGAGTGGTATGGAGACGAGAACCGACAACAGGATGGCAAGGGCCGCAAGCGGCAGGGTGACGGCGAGCCGCTCGGCAATCAGGCCGGCGACCGGCACGCCGTAAGTATAGGATTTGCCGAGATCGCCCGTCAGCGCGCCGGCAAGCCATTGCCCATAGCGGACGATCAGCGGCTGATCGAGCCCCATCTCATGCCGGAGCGCGGCAAGCGTTTCCGGCGTCGCCGAGGTGCCGAGCGTGATGGCTGCCGGATCGCCCGGCAGCAGCGCCATGACCGCAAAGACCAGCAGCGAAACGGCGATCAGCGTCAGGATGAGGCCGAAAAGCCGGCGGGTGAGCAATACGATCATAGCATGTCCATGGCCGATCATGCCGGCATCGATGACTTTGACGGAGGGCGGCATTGGGCCGCCCGCGCAAAAATGGTCAGTCTTCCCAGGATACGTTGGTCAGCACGTTCGAGGGGATGGGTTCGCTTTCCCAAAGGCCCTTCAGCTTCTTGTCCCAGACGCCGAGCTTCGGCATGACGAAGAGGAAGAGAGCCGGCACGTCTTCGGCAAGAATGCTCTGCGCTTCTCCGTAGAGCTTGTTCTGCTCAGCAGGATCGGCGGTGAGCTGGATCTTCTTCATCAGCTCGTTGAAGGCCGGGTTCTTGTAGTTGAAGTAATAGGGATCGCGCGAGTAGATATCGATATCCATCGGCTCGGCATGGGCGACGATGGTCATGTCGTAGTTGCGGCCGCTGAAGACGTCCTGCACCCATTTCGCCGGAAATTCCGTCGGCTCGATGTTCATCGTCACGCCGATATCGGCAAACATCGCCTGCATCACCTGGGCGCTGCGGGGCGCATAAGCCATCTGCGGCGTCTTGATGGTGAAGGTGAAACCATTTGGATAGCCGGCTTCGGCAAGCAGCGCCTTGGCCTTGGCGGTGTCGTAGGGCAGCGTACCTGTCAAATCCTCGTAGCCGGGATCGTTCGGCGTGTAGTGGCTGCCGATCGCGGTGCCGAAGCCGGACCATGCGCCTTCGATGATCGTCTTGCGATCGAGCGCCATCATCAGGGCCTGACGCACACGCTTGTCGTCGAAGGGCTTGCGGGTATTGTTCATGCCGGCCACGACCTTGAGCTCGGTGTTGCCGATCTTGGTCATCAGCCTGGCATCGCCCTCGAAGGAATTCATGAGCTCCGGTGCGGCGAATTCCGGAAAGGCATCCAGGTCGCCGGCCTTCAGCGCCGCAGCCTCTGCCTGCGGATCGGAAATGAAGCGGAAGGTCACCTTCTCAAGCTTCACGTCGACCGACTTGTTCCAGTAGTCCGGGTTCTTGATCAGGTCGACATGGTCGCCCTTGGCCCAGGAGGAGAATTTGAAAGGGCCTGTGCCGACGGGCGTCGTCTTGTCGTTGGCGGAGGACTTCGGCCCGACCATGACCGAGCTCGGCCAGCCCAGCCAATAGAGCAGGCTGCCGGTTGGCGAGGAAAGATGCAGCACCAGCGTTTCCGGATCCGGCGTGTCGATCGACGCGATGGTCGCAAAGAAGCGCTTCTGCGGATTGACCGAATCGGCGCCGCGCGCTCGATCGAGGGTGAATTTGGCGGCGGCGGAATCGAAGGCCTCGCCGTCGTGGAATTTCACGCCGCTTTGCAGTTTGAACGTATAGGTCAGGCCGTCAGGCGAAATTTCCCAGCTCTTTGCAAGCTGCGGCACGATCTTGCCGCTTTCATCGATAGCAACCAGGCCCTCGAAGACGTTCTGCCAGGTGACCTGGCCGATCGCGACGGGTGCAGCGATCGTCGGATCAAGGCCTGTCGGCTCGACGCTCATGCCGAGATTGAGTGTGGTCTTCGCGGCCTCGGCAGGTGTCAGGCCCATCACCAGCAGGCCTGCAGAAATTGCAGCGCCACAGGCAAGCCGACGCGTGAAATCGCCGAGGCTCCGGCGTGAAAACTTGGTCATCTCAGTCCCCTTGCTTTTGCCCGCAAGTCCGGCTTCCCTCCGGCATGCGGTCTTTCCCAGGATAGTGTCACCTCATAGGCGCACACACAATTCCGAAAATGTGTGCTCGGTGTAGCCGAAACCGCAACACTGATTCTTATTGTTCAGAATGCTTCGTTCAATCCCGTCTCCCCTTTGCGGAAAGCTGCCGACGCATGAAGCGCTCGATGAAGTCGAGCAGCTTGCCAGCGGCGAAGGAAAGCTGGCGATCGGGGGCGACGCAGAGATCGACGGGTGTTCGCACTCCTTTGCCGTCCGCGACCGGCCGTGCGACCAGCTGACCCGCCTCGATCTCCCTTTGAACCGTCAGTGCCGGCAGCAGGGTAACTGCCGCGCCGCGCAGCACCAGTTCCCTCTGCATTTCCAGCGATCCTGTCTCGAAGACTGGATCGAGCGTTAGCCCCTCGCGCTCGAACAGCGCATCGAAGGCCTGCCTTGCGCCGAAGGAGCGATCAGGGACAGCAAGCGCATGTGCTGCGATCTCGGCAAGCGTTATCTCTTCTGCGGCGGCAAGCGGATGGGATGACGCGGCGATCACGTCGTAGATCAGCTCGGAGCGCAGACGAACCTGCGTCCCGGAAAGCGGTGGGGCAAACAGCGTCACCGCAATATCGGCCTCGGCATTCTTGACGGCTTCGATGGCGCTGCGGGCGCTGGTAATGGTCACTTCGAAGCGCAGGCGCGGATAGCGCAGACTGAACTCGGCAAGCGCCGGAGCCAGGATGTTGGCGACGGATGCGCCATTGGCATAGATGCTGACGGTCCCGCGCTGCAGGCCCTTCAGGTCTTCGATCAACTGGTGGACATGATCGAGCTCGCGTAGCGTCCGCCCGGCGCGCTCCGCCAATAATTCTCCGGCAGCCGTCAATTTGATGCCACGGGCGCTGCGCTCGACCAGCGGCGTGCCGAAGTGATATTCGAGGTTCTCGATCTGGCGGCTGATGGCCGTCGGCGCCACGTTCAGGTTTTCGGCCGCCTGGCGCATCGAATTGGTGCGCACCAGCTCGTCGAAATAGATCAGGGCGCGGATCTGCATGCGCGCGGCCTCCGGCTAGACGGCGGGCTTGGCGAAGCGGTCCCGCCATGCGGCCTGCCCGCCCTCGACCGGAAGCGCCGTCGCCTCGTAGACGCCGCGGGCGATAGCGCGCGCCATGACTGTCGTGGCGAGATGGCAAAGCTCCATGAAGCCTGGCATGTCGTCACGCGCATGCTTGCCGGTGGATGCGGCAAACACGGTATCGCCGTCGAGCGGCAGATGCGTCGGCAGCAGCGCGCGGGCAAAGCCGTCATGGGCGCAGATGGATAGGCGATGGGCTTCCGCTTTGGTCAGTTGGGCATCGGTGACGATGGCGCCTATGGTCGTGGCGGTGACATTGGTGCCCTTCAGCCGCAGGCGCGAATCGATGGTCTGAGGTATGCCGAGGCCGCCGAATTCGCCATTCTCCTCAAAAGGAGCCGCCCAGAAATGCGGGCCGTCGCCGATGGTGGCGGAACCGAGCGCATTGACGGCGACGATGGCGGCGACAATGTATCCCCTGCTGCTGATAGCGCTCGCGGAACCAAGTCCGCCCTTGACCGTCGCCGTCGTGGCACCCGTGCCGGCGCCGACCGTCCCAAGCGCGAACGGTCCTTCGACTGCCGCCTTGAAGGCCGAATAGCCGAGCTCGCGATAGGGCGAATGCAGCCCCCAGTCCTTGTTGCCGCCGTTGATGAGATCGAAAAGGATCGCCTGCGGCACGATCGGCACCAGGGCGTCGCCGACCCGCAGGCCGCGGCCGATTTCCCTCAAGCCCGCCTGCACCCCGCCCGCGGCATCGAGCCCGAAGGCCGAACCGCCTGAGAG
Source organism: Rhizobium sp. (assembly GCA_039593415.1). GTDB lineage: Bacteria > Pseudomonadota > Alphaproteobacteria > Rhizobiales > Rhizobiaceae > Rhizobium. The sequence goes on from JBCNPI010000379.1 coordinate 4,715, forward strand.
CACGAGAGCATTCACAGTGCCGACCGTCATTGCAGGGTCCAGCAATGCGGTATCCCGTCCGCCCGGCGCGCCGCCGAGCACGCTGCAGGAGGCAACCGCCGGCTCGTCAAAAATGATAGCCGTGACGCCGGAGCCGAGCGTAAGGTCGGTGGAGTGACCGACGGCGACGCCTTCGATATCGGTCAGGAGATTAAGGAGGTCAGCCAATGAAAAATCCTTCGCCGTTTGCAACGCGAGGTCGTCATGGCGATAGGACCGTAAAGAGGGTGAAAAAACAAGATAGGTTTGGTCGAGAGGAGTACGGTAGGGACCGGTCCTCGCGGTTCGAGGCTACAGCCCTACAGGCTTTCGCACCTCGCCATGGGCGGAATGGCTCTCGTTCGAATGCAATGCAGTTCGATTTTGAAAGACGGGGCGGAAATCACTCGCCAATAATCGAGGCAAAAAAGAATAGCCCTCACCCTGAGCTGGTCGAAGGGCGAGGGCGGGTGATTTTGTAAGGTAAAAGTAGAGGCGAACCGATCCATCAGACATGGATCGGCTTTGCCTGTTGACGAGAGAGGAGGTCGCGGATCGCCAGCTTTACTTCGTCCGCGTTTCTGAAACGCTGCTCATCCAAATCATGGACGTGATATTTCACAGCGATGAACTTGAGCCGATCCTGATCTGGAACGACGATACCGACGGGAACGCCGGCATATTCGATGACTTGC
>JBCNPI010000038.1:0-27773 GCA_039593415.1 Rhizobium sp.
GAGATATTCAAGATAGGCTTCCGCCTTCTTGCGGGCGGTGATGTCGGTCAATGACACCTGCACCAGCGACCAATCGTGTTCATGGCCGGGGAAGACGGAAAATTGCAGCAGCACATGGCGTTCCGATCCGTCGAGGGCATAGTTCAGCACCTCGCGCTGATGGAAGAGGCGGCCGTTCCACAATTCCAGCAACTGCCCGCGAAAATGCTTCTCCATATCGCCGCGAAAAACTTCGTCGATCCGTTGGTGCAGGGTTTGACGATCCGGCGCGCAAAACAGTTCGAGTGTTGCCTGATTGACATCGAGCACGCTGATTTCGCTCATGCATTGCTGGACGAATTCCGGATGCACGTCGAGAAACACCTGGAAATCGACAATGCCCCGGTCGCGGATCTCGTCAAGCAGGATCTTGATGCGGCTGAAATCCTCGACCCATAGGGATACCGGCGAATGCTCGAACAACCCTTCCGCATAGCGCCGCTGCTGTTCTTCCCGCCGTCTTGCTTCTTCGCGTGCGGTCACGTCTTCCGTGGTCAGCAGCAACCTGTTCCAGGATTGCTCGTGTCCCGGCAGAATGACGCCGCGCAGCTGGATGTCGAGCCTCTTGCCGGCAAGGGAATAGTTGACCGCCGTGCCTGAAAATTCGGTCTTGCCCTCCCATAGCGCGGCAAGTTCGTTCACATGGCTCTCGAGCATCTCGTCCCGGAAGACCTGGGAAAGTCCGTCGACCAGGGCTTCGAAGGATGGCGCGTCGAACAATTCCAATGTCTTGGCGTTGACGGCAAGAACTTGTATCTTCTGCGAGCAGGCGGCGACGCGACGCATATCGGCATGCAGGTGCGAGCGCAGGTCCGTCACCCCTTCCGCGCGCCAGCGCTCGAACTGCTCCCTGACACCGCTAAAATCCTCCAGCCACATGGCAACGGGAGCGAGCTCGAAGACGGTACTGTTCAGGTCCTGGGCGTTCATCGTGATCCCCTGCGTCGGCTGCGAAATATAGTATACGAAATAGAAAAGCCGACGGCTCGCTTGGTTCTGCTTACCGAATATTTGTAAAGCTTGCGTTGATATCAAAAAGCAAGCAGGGCGGACAATCAGGCGCGGTCTATCTTCAACCCATTCTTGTTGAAACTGTGCCCAGAACGGCTGTTCGGTCCAATCGCCCGCCAGAATGGGCGCCGCATGCAGCCATCACGCCTTCAAAAAGCGCTCGAAGGCTTCTAGCGTTTTTTCGCTGACATGATGTTCGATGCCCTCGGCATCATTCCTTGCCGTATCGGGATCGACGCCGAGGCGGCAAAGGACGGCTTCCACGACTTCATGGCGCCGGCGCGTGGCTATCGCGAGGCGATGCCCTTCCTCGGTCAGGAAGACGCCGCGATAGGGCCTTTGGGTTATCAGATTTTCCTCTGCCAGGCGCTTCAGCATCTTGGCGACCGTCGGCTGCGTTACCCCCAGCCTCAGTGCGATGTCAGTCTGGCGCGCTTCACCGGCATGTTCTATCAGATCGGCGATGAGTTCGACATAATCCTCCATCAATTCCGTGCGCCGATCGTCGCGGCTCTTCTGGAAGGCTTCGGCATGCGTCTCAATTTCCGTGGAGGAAAGGCGGCTCTCCGGAGTGGCAGGCATTTTCGTCAAGGCGTCTCACCCCGCAGGATTAAGATTGGTGTGATGACGTTTAGCCTCGACTATAAATAATTCAACTCCTTTATGAAACTCCGCACGCCTGTAACGGTCAACCATTGCCCAGTCCGGGGATGGCGACGCCGAATGTCTGCAGCAGCAATATGGCATTCAGGCAGAGAATGACGATCGTTCCGACGATCGCGACGATATCCGTCGCCAAGCCGTTGGCGAAATTGCCCATGATGGCACGATCGCGGGTGAACAAGACCAGGGCGATCATCGGGATCGGTAGGGCGAAGGATAAAACGACCTGGCTGCAGACCAGCGCATCCGTAGCGTTGACGCCCATGAGCACCACGACGAAAGCCGGCAGCATGGTGATCAGTCGGCGCAGCCAGACCGGAATACGAAAGCCGACGAAGCCTTGCATGATCATCTGTCCGGCCATCGTGCCGACGGCAGACGACGAGATGCCCGAGGCCATCAGCGAGACAAGGAAGATGCTTGCAGCAGCTCCGCCAAGCAGAGGGGTCAGCGTATGATAGGCGGTTTCGATTTCGGCGACTTCGGAATGACCGGCATGGAAGGCGGCCGACGCCATGATCACCATGGCTATGTTGACGGCGCCGGCGACGGATAGCGCAATGACACATTCCCAGTTGGAAAAGAACACCAGTTTTCGTCGCTCGTTGTCGTTGCGCGCCGGGGCGCGATGCTGCGTCAGGCCGGAGTGGAGATAGACGGCATGCGGCATGACGGTTGCGCCAATGATACCGACGGAAATCGTCAAGGCCGTGGCATCCGGGATCGACGGCATGACAATGCCGAGACCCGCTTGAGCCCAGGCAACGGGTGCGATGAACATTTCCGCGACATAGCAAAGGCTTATGATCGCGACGAGGGCGCCGATCACGAGTTCCATCGGGCGAAAGCCACGTCTCTCCATCAGCAGGATAGCGTATGTCACCATCGCCGTGACCGCCATTCCGGCGATGAGCGGCACACCAAAGAGCAGGGAGAGGCCGATCGCTCCGCCGAGAAATTCGGCAAGATCCGTTGCCATCGCGGCAATTTCGCTGACGGCCCACATCGCATAGCGAACGGGGGCCGAAAAGTGGTCGCGACAGAGCTCGGCGAGGTTGCGTCCGGTAACGATGCCGAGCTTGGCGGAGAGCGCCTGGAAGAGCATGGCAATCAGGTTCGCGGTTACGACGACCCAAAGAAGCGAATAGCCATAGCCGGAACCAGCCTGGATGTTGGTCGCAAAATTGCCGGGGTCCATATATGCGATGGAGGCGATAACCGCCGGGCCGGCAAAAAGCAGCATGGACCGCATGCCTCGGCGCCGGCCCGCCAAAACTTCGCGAATCTGCGTGTCCGTACGCTCCGACATGGTTTGCCGGATCATTGAGTCCGTCATGGGCTTCTCCAACTCGTCACGAAAAATATAGCTTAGGCTAAATTTATGTCAATATGCCATTCTTGAGAGTTTTGGCTATTAATTTGCCGATCAGGGCGCGGGTCTGCCTGGCTGGGTTATGCTGGCTCGGGGATCAAGGCGCTGATTTCGACGTCTGCCAGCAAGATCGCCAAGGAGGTGGAGGAGATCGACCGCAACGTGCGTGCGATCGTCGAGGCGGCCCGCGAACAGGCGACCGACCTGCAGGAAATCAACACGGCAGTCAACAGCAGCGACCAGGGAACGCAGCAGAATGCGGCGATGGTCGAGGAATCGACCGCCGCAATACAGCCTTGCCAAGGACGTAACGGCGCTGAACGATCTGCTGGGACAGTTCAGCCTGCAAAATGACCGCAGTTCGGCGCGACCGGCTGCGGCAACGGAACGGTCGAGCCCCGCCGCATCGCCGGCGCGCTCGCTCCGGGCAAAAATTGCCGGCGCCTTCGGCGGCTCGGGTGGCGCCGCGGCGGCATCCTTGGAAGAGTTTTGATCGCCCGGATCGCGGCCAGCCGCTGAGGGACCAGCAGGTCTTAAAGTGAAGGATCGCGGCCGCGTTGTTGGCCGCGATCCTGTCGTTTGGTATCAGGCGGAGACGAAGTGGCTCAGCCGTTCATTTGAAAAGCTGGATGCCCCAGTAGGCAAGCGCCGAAATTGCCGCAGCGGCGGGCAGCGTAATGACCCAGGCGATCACGATATTGCCGGCAATGCCCCAGCGCACTGCCGAGACCCTGCGGGCGGCGCCGACGCCGATGATGGCTCCCGTAATCGTGTGCGTTGTGGAAACCGGTATGCCGAGCCAGGTTGCGGCAAAGAGCGTCAAGGCGCCGCCCGTCTCGGCGCAGAACCCCTGCGTCGGGTTGAGGCGCGTAATTTTCGAGCCCATCGTGTGCACGATGCGCCATCCACCGAGCAAGGTGCCCAGCGCCATGGCCGCCTGGCACGACAGCACAACCCACAAGGGAACGTGGAACGTGCCGCCGCCATAGCCTTGAGAGTAAAGAAGTATGGCGATAATCCCCATGGTCTTCTGCGCATCGTTGCCGCCGTGCCCGAGGGAATAGAGCGAAGCGGAGAAGAACTGCATGATGCGGAAGGTGCTGTCGACGGCGAACGGCGTCTGCCGGACGAAAAGCCATGTGACGGCAAGCACCAGAAAAAGGGCAAGCAAAAATCCGACCAGCGGCGACATCACGATCGCGCCCGCCGTCTTGAGGACGCCAAGCCAGACGATCGAGCTGACACCGACCTTGGCAAGGCCGGCGCCGATCAGTCCACCGACAAGCGCATGCGACGAACTCGACGGGATGCCGAAGATCCAGGTAACGATATTCCAGACGATTGCCCCCATCAACGCCGAGAAAATGACGGATGCGTCGACGATCTTCGGATCGACGATGCCGGTTCCAAGCGTCTCCGCGACGTGCAATCCGAAAAACAGGAAGGCGATGAAATTGAAAAAGGCCGCCCAGAGAACCGCATATTGCGGCCTGAGAACACGGGTCGAGACGATGGTCGCGATGGAGTTCGCGGCATCATGGAGCCCGTTCAGAAAGTCGAAGAACAGAGCCGTGACAATGATTGCCACCAGCAGTGGAAAGGCGAGCGAGGCCTCCATCAAACACTCTCGATCACGATACCGTTGATCTCATTGGCGACGTCTTCGAAACGGTCGACCACCTTTTCCAGTTCGCCGTATATCTCGCTGCCGATGATATAGGCCATGGCATTGGAGGCGCCGTGATTGCGGAAGAGATCCTTCAGGCCCGCGTCGTGCAGCTCATCCGCATGGCCTTCGACCTTGACGATCTCTTCGGTGATATTGGCAAGCCGGGCGGCATTGGCTCCCATGCGATCCAATAGCGGCACCGCCTCGGCGACGAGATATGCCGCCTTGACGATCACCTCGCCCATCTGCTGCATGCGCGGATCGAAGCTCTTCTGTTCGAACAGGCGTATGGTCTTGACCGTCTTGTGCATCATGTCGATGGCGTCATCCATCGACATGATCAGATCCTTGATATCGCCGCGATCGAAGGGAGTGATGAAGCTCTTTCGCACTGCGACCAGTACGTCGCGCGTGATATCGTCCGCCTCATTTTCAAGCTCGATGATCCGGCGGCACTTTCCCTCGATGTCCTTGCCGGAAAGCAGCTCGTTCAGCGCTTCGGCCGCGCCGACGATCGTGCGCGAGTGCTGCGCGAAAAGATCGAAGAAACGATCCTCGCGCGGCATGAGTTTGCGAAACCAGCCCAGCATCAAAGCTCCATGCGTCCATTGTCACCAAATTGTCATAATTGACAAGGCGCGGCTTGGAAAGGCTGGGAATGACGATGTTTTCAGGCTTCGCTTATGTTTGTTGTGGACGCGGCGTTCGGCCACCGCCAAACGGCTTACGCTGCCCTGCCATGGCATTGGGACGCCTAGGCAGGACAGCGATTGCCGTCCCAACGGGGCGAGGCGGCAATTTGGTGTCAACGGCGGATAGCTGCAGCTATGACGTCGTTAGAAAACCGACCAACAGCGTCTCCCTTGTGGCAGGTTCTTTCAAACTAGCATTCAGTGGCCGTCGGCATCGCCATCCGTATCTCCGCGCAGCGCCAACGCTGCAATGGCAGATGGAACTTTGGCCGCAGAGGACGAGCTGACCGTCGGAGCCCGGGTTTTGGCTGAATCGGAATTCGCTTCCGCGGATACGGGGAGTTTTGAGGGAAGTGACGTAGCCGTCGTCGCGCCAATGGAGGCTATGGAAGTCATTGAGAAAGCCCTTTTTCACCGGAGCTTTTGCGTCATGCATCAAGCGCGGCCAGTTTTCGCAGATGGTTCATCCACCCAGGGTTCGGATCGAAGAGGTGTTTTCGATCGCAGGCCGAAACTGGCATCCGATTCTTACAAGGGACTTACAAGATCGCGTCGGCATTCATGTTTTCAAAGCTGAGCGAAAGTTTTTTAGCAGCTGGCGGATGAGAAAGGCACACGCCTCCCACCACGGCGGGACGAACAAAGCGCCGGCCGCACAGATTCTGAAGTTCGCTTTGACACAAGGCCGTCAGAAGCGTTTGGTAGTAGCCATTCACGATTAGTCTTCTTCTCCCAAAGGACATCGAATGGGCAGCGCTCAAACGGAACGGCACTTTATCGACCGCGTCGGATGGCTTCGCGCTGCCGTCCTTGGGGCTAATGACGGGATAATATCCACAGCCAGCTTGATGGTGGGGGTCGCGTCGGCTGCAACGTCATCGAGTGCCGTTCTCGTAACGGGGGTCGCCGGCCTTGTGGCCGGTGCGATGTCGATGGCTGCTGGGGAATATGTCTCCGTAAGCTCTCAGGCCGACACCGAACGCGCTGACCTGGCGCGCGAAAGAAGCGAGCTTGCGACGGACCGGAACGCGGAGGTGAAGGAGTTGGCCGCGATATACGTAGAACGTGGCGTTGACCCGGTTTTGTCTATCAAAGTTGCCGAGCAGCTTATGGCGAAGGATGCGCTAGCCGCCCATGCTCGTGACGAGCTGGGAATTTCCCATACAGTTTCAGCCAATCCGATCCAGGCTGCGATGACCTCCGCCGCAACTTTTGCGTCGGGCGCGATTCTGCCCGTTTTGGCCGCGCTGATTGCGCCGAAGAATATCCTGGTCCCTGTCGTGTTCGGTGTGTCGCTCTTTGTTTTGGCACTGCTTGGAGCCATTGGCGCAAGGGCTGGTGGGGCTTCGGTATTAAAACCCACGCTCCGCGTCGCTTTCTGGGGCGCGATCGCCATGGCCGTGACGGCTGGCGTTGGCGCATTAATCGGCACTTCGATATGACCGAGGCAACTAGAGCATTTCGGCTTTTCTTCGATTAGCGAAAACGCTCCATCCTCTTGTTTCCCAAGGCATTCGAGACCGAAAACCGCTGCGCACTTTTCCTGGAAACTTAGGTTTTCAAAGGGCAGCCGCTGGACAGCAAATTCTCCGGTGCCCCCTGAACCTTGACGACGGTGTAGCTCTGGATAACGCGGATTCCAGCCTGACGTGACAAGCTGCCGAGCACTGAAAATGCCCGGAAACAGCTTGAATAATGCTCGGCCTGACCTTCGTTTGTCGGCACTACGAGAAGCGCTGGTTTGTTGACCAGTCGTGGATCGGGAGTTTCGAAAGTGAAACGCTGTCTGTCGACGATTTGTAAAACAGGGCTTTTGTTGCCAAGCTCAAAGGCCAGTTCTCCCGTTAAGCCATAGTCGGTTGTAGCGACCCAATCGGCGCCGGAGTTCTCGCGCATTGCCTCCAGTTGCTCGGAAAGCGCACGCCAGCCCAAAAGGGTATCGGCCGGACTATGCAAGGGGAATGTTTCACCCCAAGGCGTTGCAAAGAAGAAAAGCAGGGCACAGGAGAGCCCGATGCCGACCGGCGTTATCCAGTATGACAGTCGCCTCAAGTGCTTTCGATCGTGGAGCCGAACGCCTGCGCTCGCGGCCAGGATTGCTATTGCGGGATATGCTGGTGCCGGCCAGTTTGCATGAACGCGGTCATGCAGCGCATGGAAGATCATGTATATGACAAGAGGTCCGTTGAGCAGGATCAGAAAGGCAGCAGACTGTGACGGTTTGGAATTCGGAGCGCGCAACCATCTGTAAATTGCCAGGCTTGCAAAAACTGCGATCGGCGGATTGAGAAGGCCGAACTGACCGGCGACAAACTCGCCAAAATAGGACAGACCAGGATGTTGATCTGCCAAGCGGCCGAACTGCTTGGCAAACGAGATCCAGTCGTGACTAGCATTCCACAACAGGACGGGACTGAACGCCAGAAGCGCCGTGATGCCCCCGGCAAGCGTCCAGCGGCTGAAGCGCCAGGGGCGTGCCTTGGGATCCAAGAGCAGCCAGAGCATAATTCCAGGACCCATGAATAAATTGGTATATTTTGCAGCGCAGCCCAAACCCGCCAATAATCCGATCAGGAGCCACAGCCGCGCATCGCCACCATTGCGCAGCCGTGCCAGAGACCAGAGTGTCAGGGCCCAAAACATCGTTGACGGGGCATCCGGCGTTGCGAAGGGAGCGGCGAGGCTCATCAAGAACATGGCATTCAGCCAGATAGCCGCAATGCTGGCGATTTTCGCATCGTCAAAGAGTTCACTTGCTGTTGCGTAGACGCAGACTGAGGTCACCGAGACCGAAACGATCGCAAGGGCGCGAACCCCAAACGGAGTATTGCCGAAGAGTTGGGCCGAGATCCAGATCCACCAGGCGATCATCGGCGGATGATCGTAGTAGCCCGCCGACGGCACACGCGACCAAAGCCAATAATAGGCTTCGTCCGGGACGAGATCGAAATGTGCCATCGCCCAGAATCTGAAAATAGTCAGGGCGATGATAATGAATATCGTTTTCAGCAGGGTTCCTAATTCCCGAGATAATTTGCTATCTCGCCCGCCAGGTAATTGCTGAACTTGTGATGTAGTTCCATACGGCACCGATGACGGCTCCTGCGATACCATCCAGCCACCAGCGTGGCTCTTGATTATAGATGAGCGTCGACAGACCGACGCCGGCGAATACCCCGAAGCTGCAAAGCAGCGAGAACAGCGCAAGGCCCGTGACGAAGCGCCATCCGTGCCGTCGCCTGTCCCTGTAAGTCAGGGCATTGTTGAGCGTATAATTGGACAAGATGGCACTCATCATCGCGAATGTCTGGGCTGCAGGAAAGGAAAGGCCATCCACGAGAAGAAACCGGAGCATGCAGAGATGTACGAGCAAGCCGATTGATCCGACTGCGCAAAACATCAAGAAGCGTGGGGTGACGAGACCTCCGGTCAACTTGGCGATGATCAATCCGAAATATTCGGTGACGATCGTTGCATCAAGTTTGCTTTCTCCGTGCAGGCGAGGGCGGAAATCATAGGGTATTTCCGCGACAGCAAGCGGCTTCGACGACGAGGTCAGGATATCCAACAGGATTTTGAACCCTTGCAGAGAAAGTTTCGGCGCGGCCGCCTCGACTATCCTGCGTCTGACCATGAAGAAGCCGCTCATCGGATCGCTGGTCTGCGTCGGAAGCAGCTTTTGCGCCAGTCGCGTTGCAAGCCTGCTGCCGGCTTGCCGCAACCTCGTCAGGCCATCGACATGCTGCGTCTGGCTTTTGTATCTGGTCGCGACGACCAGGTCCGTAGATAGAGTATCCATCATCCGAAGCATTTCTGGCAAACAGGCTTCGTCGTGTTGAAGGTCTGCGTCCATTACGGCGACGATTGGCGCCGAACTGGAGAGAATTCCCTCAATGCACGCGCCAGCCAGCCCACGCCGGTTGATGCGCCTGATCCCCCGCACGCGACGGTCACGCAAGGATACGGTGCGGACCATCTCAATGGTCTGATCGCGAGAGTCGTCATCGACGAAGATAGCTTCCCACTCGATCCCAGTGAGCGCGCGATGAAGGCGGTTCACCAGCGGGATGATATTGTCGATCTCGTTGAATGTCGGGATGACGATCGACAGCGAAGGTGGCCGCGGTTCGCCCCGGATGTCGACGCATCCCTCAGGATATGGATTCGTGACGGAAAATGTTATTTCCGAATTGGCAGCATTCATTTGTCCCAACCGCCGCTCATTTGGGGGAAGATTCATGAAGCGACAGTGAAAGGCCAGACTTACAGCACGCTTATAAGAGGAGGGCGAAAACGTGGTTTGATTTTGTCGGAAAGGTGACGGGCCACAGCATGTATGGTGGCCATTATCTCCCTGGAAACACTTAGGAGTTTTTTGCCTTGCATGCTTTCACCTTCGACTGACATGCGAGCGCGAAAGCCGCGGTCAAAATCGACAGGCTCTCGCCGCTTACGAGCCGGTTGTTCGAGTTGCTGAGGATGGTGAGGCTGAAAAAGAGGAGGATCAGCAGGAAAGCGTGCATCGCGTGCCTGGGAATGATGCCGAGACGCGCCGCGCGCCAGACGCTGAGGCAAAAGGACCCTAGCATGATGCCAAATACCAGTACTCCGAACAGGCCGTATCGAATGAGGATCTCCAGATAGCCATTGTGCATGAAAGTATACCCGACATTTGGATAGCGGGTATGCGGCCACAGCTCGAGCCACTCGCTTCCCCAGCCGAACATCGGAGCGGCGGAAAACAATTCCCAGGCGTTTGCCCAGAGCTGAAGCCGTTCATTCATGGAGATCGGCGTGGCACCGCTGTCGATGGAGTGCGAGACCGCATCGCCGAGCTGCTCGGTTGCACCGGCATCCTTGAACATGGAAATGGTTGCGGCAATCGTCGGCCCGGCGGTGCGCGAAAGATTTTCCCGTACAGCATATATGCCGCCCCCGAGCGACGTTGCGAGAAGGAGGACGATCAAAATCGCCATTCGCTTTTTCAGGCTACGCAGGACGAGAAACCCGACGATCGGCATAACCGGAACAAGCGAGAGCCAGACGCCTTTCGATTTTGCTCCATATATGCCGAGAAGGCAAAGCATGCACAAAAATGGCGATATGACGCAGGCATAAAGCCGCATGGTACGGTTGCTGGTGTGCTCGGTAAGATAGTGCAGGAGCCAGAAGATAGCTCCGATTAGAATCATGCCGCAGCAAACAGCTCCATGTATCTGGTTATGCTGGATCAGCGGAATGACGGTCTCGCCTTCAAGAACGGCGCCGATGCGCATGCTCATCAGAAGGATTATCAGCGCTAAGCCGAAATAGACCGCAACTATCTTCTCAAGATCCGACCAGCATCGGAACAGGCCATATGCCAATGGCGGGAATGTCAAGGGCATGAGGAACAGCAGGTCATGGTCGCCGACCGGGTGATCGGCTTCGAGCGCGAACTGCAAAACATATCGCCCCCCGGCATAGATTCCCCACGCCAGGCATAGCCAGCCGCGCCAATCGATTGGCGGCTTGGGTTTCGATCTGGCATAAAGGGCAAGCGACAGGATCAACAGGAGTGCGCCGGCATAGCGATAGGCATAACTCTCGATCAGAGATGCCGACATGATAACCAGCCAGAGCGCATCCGCCATATGGATCGATTTTTCGGTCGACTGGCTCAGCTCGGAGGAGCGAAGACGGATGTTCATGCCATCACCTCAAAGATTCGCGTAAAAATTGATCCAATCCAAACTCCGCATCACTGGCCACCATCTCATTGGGACGACCCGGCGTCGTTTGCCGGGATATCCGGCTATCCAGGAGATCGATCATCCCATCTCACGCTTGCTATTTCCATCGGCACCAACCTTTCGTCAACTGACGATATCCATCAACTCGATTGGGTAAAAGGGATTTCGCGACTGAGCTGCACGGTTGGCTGCTGCCGGTTGGTCCCGCATGATCGAGCAGATCTTTCATCCAATGGGTTCAGCGGGCAGGTCTCTATCGCGGCGGGGAGAGCTGGACCACAAACCACGCAAATGAGGCATCGAACAAAATCGGCGGCAGGACCAGCTTGCCGGATTCAGCAATCCGAAGAGCATGCTGGCAATGAGGGCGCGACGTCCCCGGCCGATGATAGCGACCGGAGATGACAATCCGAGTCAGAATGACCGAAGCCGTCAGGTCGAAGTGAAGAACGCCCCGCCGAGCAAGGTAATCGCCCCATAGACAAGGCCGGCGGATGCAAGCAGGCAGACCGTCGCAAGAAGCAGTGACCCACCCTTGGTCTCGCTTCGATCAGCATAATTGGCACGTCTCTTGCGGCCCGTAACCATTGCGCCGATGAGGTTCTCGCGCTTGACGAACTGATAATAAAGATTGGCCGCTATGTGCAAAAAGGCCAGCCCGAGAATGGCAACATAAAACCATGTGCCATGGATCGAAGCGGCCCAACCCGAAATCGTGTCGCCGACCATATCGGCAAAGGGGCCTGCCGCCGTCACGCCGTCACTGGAGAAAAGGCCGAGCAGCACTTGAACGGCGCAGACAAAAAGCAACGCGATGACCATCAATCCACCGGCAGGGTTGTGCCCAAGATAATGTGCTGCTCTTTCGTTGCGCAAGCCTTTGAGATAGTTCCATGCTGCAGATGGCGAGCGCACAAAGTTTGAGAACCGGGCCGTGGATCCTCCGACAATTCCCCAGAGGACTCGATATACCAAAAGCACCAGTATGCCGTAGCCGGCAGCCTTATGGACAAGCATATCAGGATCGCTGAAGCCACTGGATATCCAGGCCGTGAGGATCAGCGCTACAAGCGACCATTTGAAAAGGCGCGTGGGGAGATCCCACGCGCGGACATAATGTTCGTCTGACGACTGCAGCGTATAGGGACTTTCTTCGAGGCGCTGATCGGAGAATGTCTTCAAAGCGTGTCTTTGCTGGTTCATTCTGGGCTCCTGGCTCGAAGCAATCATTTGTAAGCGGAATGGCAGGATTTGCATTCGCCGGCGACCTCCGCGAACGCCTTGCGAAAACTCGCCTTGTTTAGCGGCGCCTGGCTTGCTGCATCGGCCATGGCCGCCAATTGCTTGAATCGGGAGCTGATGTCCTTTTCCTTGGCGCCGCCTTGACCGGCGAACATGTCGCTGGCGGCCTTAGCCTCCGAAGCATAGCGCTGCATGATCTGCTTTGCCGATGCACTGTCGAAGTTGGCGAGAACGGCTTTAGCCGATGTGGTATTGTCGCGCATATCGCCCATTATGCTCTTCAAAGATGCTGCGAAAGCAGGCCCGACCGCAATTGTGAGGACGAGTGCGGTCGCAATATAGTAAGGGGAGCGGCTTGCGGAACCTTGTGATTTTCTCATCTGCTTTATCATCCTTCGAAAGGTATTCAGCACCCCTGGGAGAGGGATGCAGGGAGGCGTCGCTTTGCAGGCCCGGCGGGCTGCTGCATCTGACGAACTGGGCGTTAACTGCCTTCATAGGCGGCGGTTTTGGGCGGTTATCTCAACACGACACTGCTCGAAAATGCGGTTCCTACCTGTTTCCGGTCGCTCGCCTCGATGTCTTGCCAGCTCCGGTCCATCGCGTAAGCTGAAGACACGATCGGAATGCCGATATGGCCGTAGAAAAATGACAGCTGGCCTTGCGCCCTATAATCATCCAAGCCCGCAACCTTTTTTACGTAGAGAGCCGCAACCAGGCCGCTACGGTCGGCGCCAGACTGACAATGAATGAGGATGGGCTTCGGGGCGGCTGCCATCAGCGCCACGATTTCCGCGGCCTTCTGTGGCGATATCATCTTCGAGGCGGACATGCCAAAATCGATATGCTCGACGCCAAGATCCTTGGCCATGGCGACTTCCCGATCATACCATTTCGACCCCGGATGATAGCCTCGCAGATTGATAACCGTCTTGATACCATTGGCTTTGACATAGGACGCCAGTTGGTCGGCAGTCGGTTGCGCCGAACGATAGAGTTGACCGTCGATAACGGGGTGAAAATTGCCGCTCAATTGAAGATAGGCAGCGTATGCTCCACAGCTCAATCCTAATGAGCCGATCAGCGTAAGGAAGACGATCGTCATGCGCCGCAGACCAGTTCGCGCCATTTCATTGCAGTTCCGTTTGTCGTGCGAAACAAATGCCGGATAGTGCTGACGAACACCTGAACGAATGCATTAAAGATGATTAACCTTCTGCTTTTCCATGAACTGACAAGTGATGAAAGCAGGCGAAAGCGCAGATCGAATACTGCGTTGTTATGAGAATGATTGCAGCATATTGCCTGGCACTCACGCTGCATTTCTCGGATGAATACAAGGCAGTGACACCTCAAATGGACAAAGGCTGGACCGACTAGAACGACATGGTCGCGATTGCACCGCCAGACGGCAGATTCGATAGAACAAGCCGTCCGTCATGCGCTTCCATTGTCTCGCCGACAATGGAAAGACCCAAGCCCAGGCCGTCTTCGCGATCGGTTTTTCCCACGCTCTCGCCCCTCTCGCTCAGGCGCATTTTCGTGAAGCCCGGGCCTTGATCGGCGACGCTGATGCCGACGTCGAAGACGGTGATGGTAATCACTCCGTTTTGTGGACTGTGATGCAGCGCGTTTTCAACCAGGTTGCGAAGGGCGCGAAATAAGAAGTCCCTGGCGCCGCTCACGAGCACCGGTCCATTCTCAATTTTAAGTTCGATATTGCGGCCGGCTCCCACGATCATCGGGGCCAGATATCGAGCGACATCGGTCGCCACTTCGCCTAGATTCACGACGTCGCTTGCTTCGTAATGGAGCGTGCGCACACGTACCCGGTCGATCAGTTGGGTAATGACCCGTTCGATATCTTCGAAATCCCGTTCCACCGCGCGTGCGATCAGGTCCTGGGAAAGAGACAGACGTGTCTTAGCGATGGCGAGCGGCGTACGAAGTTCATGAGCCAGTTGCGCGGAAAAGCGTTCCAGTGACAGAAAACCGCCCTGCAGGCGGTCCAGGGCTGCATTTACCGATCGGATCAAGGTCAGCACGTCAGTGGGCATGCCGCTCTCCGTCAAGCGTGTTGCAATGCTTGACGGGCCAATCCGAGCAGCCTCATGTGCCGCGGTGCGCAATGGCCTCAACGCCAATCCTACGACAATGATATTTGTTGCGAGCAGTACGAAGACAAAAGGAATCCAGATCCAGGCGATGTCCCTGACGAATTCCTCAAGGACGCTGTCAAAGATGACGTGAGCCTTGGGGAACGCAATCTGTATGGCTTCTACAGCGCCTGACGATGGTGTGGGGACCGATATGCCAAAAAGCGCCTTCTGTCCCTGGTGGGAGGGCAGCTCAAAATACTGGGTCCGGTTGCTGATATAGGGGATCAGCGGTTGCTGCGATCCGGAAGAATCGATGATCCGACCGTCTTGCCCCAAAATGACATATTGCCCCCGCAGCTCGCGAATACGTGCTTTGGTGGCCCTTGCATAGGGGTTCGAAAGTTGCGGGTCCGCCAACAATCCGCGCCGCAGGTCCTCTGCAAAGGTCGAAAGCGTCTCCTCGCGAAATGCGTCGTTCATCGCTTGAAAGCGGATATAGAGAAACATCGCGCTAGCGCACATCGCAACGACAGCGACAATCAGCATTGCAACGATCAATCGTTGCAGAAGTGTCAGGCGTTTACCGTTCAAGGTCGTTTATCCATCAGCATATAGCCGATGCCACGCATATTGTGGATGTAGAGGACCGATCCGGCGCTCTGAAGCTTCTTGCGCAATCGATGCAGCAAAACCTCGATGGCGTTCGAGCTTAATTCGTCGCCAAAGCCATAGATGGCTTCCTCGACCTCTGCCTTGGACAGGACATGATTGGGGCGCCGCAAAAATAGATGGAGCGCTGCAAATTCGCGGCGGCTGAGGGAAAGTTGCGTCTCGCCCACGGAGGCGGAATACTGGCTCGGATCAAAAGTGACGTCGCCATGCTGCAGGACGGTTCCATGAAGGGGCTGACCGCGGCGCATGATCGCGCGCAAGCGAGAAATCAGCACGCCCATCACAAATGGCTTGCAAAGATAGTCGTCCGCTCCGCTGTCGAGAGCATCAATGATCGAACTCGAGGCATCGCGTGCGGTCAGGATGAGAAGCGGTGTCGACGGCGACGTTTTGCGCAGCGGTTCTATCAGTGTGAGCCCGTCGCGATCAGGCAATCCCAGGTCCAGAATGATCGAGTCATAGTCGACCGTTGCGGCGGCCTCCTCAGCGTCATGGGCGTTTGAGACATGGTCCACGGTGAAGCCATGGGAGCGCATGGCATCATGTGTCACGGCGGCGAGCTTGGCATTATCTTCGACAAGCAATACGCGCATATGGCGTCGTCCTACTTATATGGAGACAGGATGGCGGGCTTCCTGTTCGTTGTAACAGGCGGAGCATCAGGTGATGCTGCGATCAACCCGATTTCGGCGTCCAAATCGGCGGTAGCGACTAATCTCAATAGAATCTGACCTCGGGTATAATATCTCGAAAGCTGTCGGACGCATTCGCGCAAGGTGCGGGGGCTGGTGCCAGCTTCGTTCAAAAATCTCGACCACCGCCGACGAAAACCAGCTCGTCAAACTGCGCGCCAACCTAGTGTGGCTTACTGTCACTAACCTGAAATTCGGCAGCCCGGGTACTTTTTGCTGGAGGATCTACTTACGCGGCAGGTTTAAGAGGAGCCGTTGGGTGAGGACATGGATAGCGGCCGATTCCATCTTTCCGCCGGGATTTTGTAAGTGTCCTGTAAGTCGGGTTCGACATGTTTGCCCTCAGTGTGGTGGTGCGCCGCCATTTCTGAGGTGGATGTGTATGACGGATGCAAAGCGATGCGATGCGTCGCTGGCAGTGTTTCTGATCAATCTCGATCGGGCCGGCGATCGGTTGCTTTCAATGCAGCACAAATTATGGCGTATGGGCTTTCGCTTCGAACGGGTATCGGCTATCGACGGCGCTGCCATAGAGTTTCCCATTCCTGATTTTGACGAATTCGCCTTCCGCTTCAAGCATGGCCGTTGGCGCAATCCAGCTGAAGTCGGCTGCTATTTGAGTCATATCGAATGCGCGAGACGCCTGCTTGCTTCGAACAGCGAGTTCGCTCTTGTTCTCGAGGACGATCTCACATTTCCAGATGATTTCAGGGGACTTGTGGACGCTGCGATCAAACAGAATGAAAAGTGGGATATCCTGCGCCTTTCGACGGTCAGCCGCGGAAGAAAACTCAATTTTTCTCAGCTGACCAAAAATCGAAGCTTGGCTGTCGCGTTGACTCGAGAAAAGGGGTCGGGTGCCTATATCATCAATCGCCGGGCTGCGGCCTGGTTCGTTGACGGGCTCCTGCCGATGCAGTTGCCATTCGATCTGGCGTTCGATCTGGAATTCTTCGCCGGATTGAAAGCGGCCTTTGTCTTTCCCATCCCGGTCGACCAGCAATTGGGATTTCCTTCCCAGATTCAAGGGGAACGCCGTCGCCTGTTTCATAGATCTCGAGGACATTATCTCACAGTCTTGCCCTACAGAATGTTCGTAGAGACCGCGCGCTTGCTGGCGCGCTTCACTCAGTTGCTTGGGCACCTGACAAATGAACGGACGAAACCAACGGTCTATGGCAAGGAGAAATATGAGCCTGAGGAAATACCTCCTATCCACTGCCACCAGGCAAGGCGGATTGGCTAGGTGTGACGATGGTCGGGATCACAGCGGGGGCGGTGCCGCGTGTTTGCCCGAAGTCTCCATCTTGCCATCTTCAAGCTTCCGCAATTCAAAATCGGTGAAAGTTCGTGTTCGTTTTTGATGCGCGTCAATGTCGGCAGCAGGCGATCGTTTATCTTGGACGAGAACCTCAAAGGAGCGCGAATTATGACCGATGCCAACCAACGTTCTCTTTTCACGGTGCCGATGCCGCTTTTTGCGGACGGTGGTCAAAAAATGGTGCTGGCAGCAACGGGAATGCAAGCCCAGGCATTCAGAGCCTTCTTCCGTTACCAGATTGAAGCACTGTCCTTTCTCAAACACCGTTTCGAGCAGGATATCCTGCTAGCAGACGATTTATCCGGAAGTGCCGATCTGAAGACTGCGCTGGATGTGGTTTCCAAATATATGCAGACCACGACCGGCGAATATGCCAACGAAATGAGCAAGCTTGTTGCGATGAATTCAAAAATCGCATCAGAAACCATCAGAAATACCCAGAAGCAGACTCGCACGCTGTTTGAGGACAGCAACAACGCAGCCTGAAGAGAAGGCAGCTTCTCTTCATCTGGTGTCGCTGAATTCGAAAACCGGTGCTTATGTCAATGGCAGAAGCACCGGACGAACTCGCTACAGGAACAGGCCATATGCAATGCTGCTTAAAGCATATGAGCATTGCCGGCTTATGGAGCGGGCCGTTGCGGGATGGGACTGGAGCGGTATTCACTTGAGACGGCTCGCATATCATCTCGTTCACACATGTCATTGTGAATGTTTTCAATATCGTAGGTGGCGCGGGCAATGACGAAAAATCTCGATCGATTCGGACAAGCCGGCAATGGGGAAGAGTACGATCGTGATTTTGCCGGCAATTTCGATGCCGGATTGCGTCGATACATGATCAGCGTGTACAGTCTCATGGCCGGTGGCCTGACCGTTAGCGGACTGACAGCTTATTTCGCGGTTGCTACAGGATTCTATCAGCAGATTATCAGTACACCGCTAATATGGCTGGTCATGTTCGCGCCACTGATTGTCGTCCTATTCCTCGGTTTTCTTATCGATCGCATCAGCTATGCAGGCGCCCAACTGGCTTTCTGGATCTATGCGATCCTGATGGGCTTGTCTCTGTCCAGCATCTTCCTAGCCTATACCGGTTCAAGCATCGTCCGTACATTTTTTGTCGCCGCGGCCACCTTCGGCGCGACGAGCCTCTACGGGTATATGACGGAACGAGACCTTTCGCGTTTCGGGTCTTTCTTGTTCATGGCGCTTTTTGGCGTTGTTATCGCAAGCGTCGTCGGCCTGTTTGTCGCATCGCCAGCATTGGAATTGATAATCTCGATCGCCGGCTCGCTGCTATTTGTCGCCCTGACGGCCTATGATACGCAGCGTATCAAGGAGATCTATTTTCAAGCGCAGAGAGGTGATGAAATAGGAAAGAGGGCATTAATTGGCGCACTGACCCTTTACCTTGATTTTATCAACCTCTTCATCATGCTGCTGCGGCTTACCGGCGATCGACGCAATTCCTAGAGGTTTGCCTTGACGGATGGATCGGCTCCGAGGCGCTGCTTGGACGTTTCGAAGAAAATCGGCTTCCAAGCGATTTCAAGACCGCTAATCGCCTCCGACCTTCGGGCGTCTCGACGCAAAGGCCAGTCCACTTACGACGATCAGAAACATACCTGCGAAGACGAAGCTGCAGGTGAAAAATATATCGTTGCTGAAGCGAAGCAGCCACGGCGTTACGAGGAGACCCAGACCTAGCAGAAATTTCAGCCAATCGATCCAAATCTCCGGATCGACAATGCCGAACAGAGAGACGGCTGCAATTATCATTCCCGCTGCCAATCCAGCTATATCCGTCGTCATTGATGCTGCAGCGAGCGGGAACATGTTCGGAAGAACCCAGGGCATCGCAAGTATGTAGATGCCGAGAAAAAGCCCTAGCCAGTTTTGCCACCGCGGTGCGTGCATGGTAATCTCCCACTGCTAACGAAACAATTTTAGAGCAGTTAGGATCATGCTTGCTTGATATCGATCAAGTCTGCCTCCGGTCTATGTTCCTTCGGTGAGAAAGGATAGCTTTATCCGGCGAGTTTAACATTCCATGCGATGGCCATGGGTATTTTGTAGAATAACTTCGCTGTCATTTTGTGCGGTACAAGCAAGGCTGCAACGGGTCCAGCATGTTCGGGAGGCCGATTGACGCTCGATGCGGCAAGGCCGTCGAAGGAGTACAGAATGGGGAGACAGAGCGCAGGTATCCTGGCCTATCGCCTCGACCATGGCCAAATCGAGGTTCTTCTGGTTCACCCCGGAGGGCCTTTTTGGCAGAGCCGCGACCTTGGCGCATGGTCTATTCCGAAGGGCGAGCATTCCAGCAAGGAGGCCCCCGATGCGGCTGCCAGACGAGAGTTTATGGAAGAGACGGGATGGCTGCCAGCGCCTGAGCTTCACCCACTCGGTCAGATCCATCAACGCAGCGGCAAATTCGTCACCGCTTTCGCCATGAAAGGCGACTTTTCCGTCGCGAGCCTGGTGAGCCAGCCATTTGAAATGGAATGGCCGCCACATACTCATCGCAGGCAATTTTTCCCCGAGATCGATTGCGCCGAATGGTTCACCCTTGCGCAAGCCCGCGCAAAGATCATTCCAGCCCAACGGCCACTTCTAGATCGGCTTGAAGCTTTCGTTGCGGATAGCGATCGGCAGTGAACCCTTCCGGCATGCGCCGAAACGGTGCGGTCGGGTAATTTGCACGAACTTCGCGGCAGGCATTCCATCATAGTGAATGGTGCATCGCACGAAATTTTGATCCTGCGCAATGCGCCGGCCGGATTTTGTCAGCACTGTATTGCTTTAAGCCGAGAGTAGCGACCATGAAGAATATTCACTGGCAGAACGTCATCACGCTTATGATAGGGGTATGGCTTTTCGCCTCGCCGTGGCTACTAGGCTACTTTACCAATGGCACATTTACGGCTGGGGCACAGGTCTGGAACCTGTTGATCAGTGGCGCGGTTCTGATGATTCTAAGTGTCATGACAATGCTGACATCGCAGCGATGGGAAGTTTGGATTGAAATCCTGCTCGCTGGATGGCTGGTAATATCGCCTTGGTTGCTGGGCTTTCAGATCGAAACTACCGCGGTACTCAACCTCCTTTTGAGTGGAGGTATTGTATTCCTTACGACGATGTGGGCCTTGAGCAAGGCGAGCCGTACAGGAGCGCGGTAACCAATGGATTCTCGCCTAGTTCAAGCATGCAGTCGTCTCCATTTCTCGCAGAGAAGCGTCGATAGCTGGTCAAACATCCTTCGATGAGCAAGCGGAAAATATGATGGAGGAAGTGAGGTCTTGCCTTACACATCCCTTGTTCAATTACCTCTCGCCGTTCGCCGACATTTGCCGCACCATGCCCAGGAGATCTACCGGGCTGCCGTTAACAATGCTTGGATCGGCTATGCCGATCAAGGTGGCCAGCGGGAACGAATTGCTCATCAGGTTGCTTGGGCAGCAGTCAAGAAACACTATGTCAAAGGAGGCGAGGATTGGATCGCTCGGGCCTGAGTCACATCGACGTTGCGTTACAAAACGGACGTTTTCATAATCCTCGAGGAATGGAGGCTTCAATGAGCTATATCCCTTCACGCACTTTCCCTGATGCGGCGCAGCAGGCAAGTATCTGGGTCTGCGAACTGGCCGACCGTCTCGGTTGCGAGCAGCGCGAAGCCTACGAGATTCTAAGGGCCGGGTTGCATGCCTTGCGCGATTCGATGGCTGTCGAGGATCACAGCGAGCTGGCGAACCATCTGCCGGTGCTTCTTCGTGGGATTTTCTACGAGAACTGGCATCCGGCATCTGTTGGATCCGGCCTGCATGCCGCCGATCACGTCCTTGCCGGGTTCGGAACACGCCTGAATTGTGGTGAGGCTGAAAGCCGCCGGCTGGTGGCAGAGGTCTTGAAGACGCTTGAATTCCGTTTGAATTCGCACATCACCGCTAAGCTCAGAGCGCTGTTGCGGGAGAGATCTCAATGGCTGCGGTCAGCTAAAGAACTGTCGCCTGCCGCAGTTTCTCGCGAAAGGGGCGATGCTTGACGGTCACATGCGGCAATTACCTGAAAGTTTTCATGGCGAACCTGATGTACATTCCAGCTTAGCGTTCGTCGCTGTGAAGAGCCTCTCTAACGCGCCGCAATATAACGGCCCGCCGTTTCTGGTCTGCCGCCTCACGTAGTTTTTCGTCTAAATCCAGGACGAGTGATTGATAGTCGTTGTGCCAATCGAAATGTCCGACCTCATCGGCTTTCAACCTTGGGGGCGCAGCCGCGGTCGAAATGGCAACAGCGCGATCCTTGGACAGGCGATAGATGTCGTCGAGCTTCGGTTGCAAGATGAGCGGCATGGAATTGCGCTCGGCCTCTCTGCGCATGAATTGATCGGTTGCCTTCGGTTCGCCGTGCACGAGGAAGAGCCCGTTTCGAATCGGCATTCGCGCAGCAATCCAGTCGTCGAGTTCCGTAGCGTCTGCGTGACCGCTGTAAGCGTCGAGTGATTTTATCGTTGCTCGAACCGCAATCTGCTCGCCCTGAATCTTCACGGTATGGGCACCGTCCTGCAGGATACGGCCCAATGTGCCGGCGGCCTGGAAGCCTACCAATAAAATTGTGGCCTCCTCACGCCAGAGCCAGTTCTTGAGGCGGTGTCTTATACGCCCAGCCTCGCACATTCCACTTGCTGCGATAATGATATGGAATTCGCGAATGAGATCGAGTGCTTTCGACTGCTCGACCGTCTCGGTAAAGCGCACGTTTTTTCCATCGAGTGCGCGAATGAGAAGGTCGCCGTTCAGCATGTTGCGCGCATTCCGTTTGAAAACGGCAGTGGCGCGCGATGCGAGCGGAGAATCTATGATGATCGGAATGCGCGGCAGATCGTTGGCATCCATCAGCGTATTGAGATCGGCCAACAACTCCTGGGTGCGTTCGACGGCGAATGACGGAATAAGCAGCGCACCGTTCGGACGGCTAGCCTCTTTCACGATCTGGCGAAGTTGATGGCGCCGAGCCTGCTGCGATACGCTTTCTCTTTCTCGGTCGCCGTAAGTCGTTTCGCAAATAAGATAGTCAATGTCACTTGGGGCATCCGGAACCCCTTCGAACAATTTGTGCTGCGGTCCGATGTCGCCGGAAAACAGAATGCGCATTGTCCCATCGTCGGCGGTCATTTCGATTTCAACGGATGCCGAGCCGAGGAGATGGCCTGCATCCCAAAGGCGAAACCTGATGCCCCCCTCGATCTCGTGCCATTCTTTGTAGGGCACCGAATGGAACTGTGTCATTGCAGCCTGTGCATCGGCGACCGTATAGATCGGCTCGACAGGCTGATCAGATCGCGATTTGTGTCGGCGGTTCAACTGTTCGACTTCTGCTTCCTGGATGTGGGCGGAGTCTTGCAGCATGATTGCGCAAAGATCCAAAGTCGGAGCTGTGCAGTAGATCGGCCCCTGGAATCCCGCTTTGGTCAACTTTGGCAGAAGGCCCGAATGATCGATATGGGCATGGGTCAGGATGACCGAATGTATCGCGGGAGCATCGAAAGGGAAGGCGCGATAGTTCAGTTCTTTTTCGGTCTTCGACCCTTGGAACATTCCGCAATCGATCAAGATGCTGGTGCCGGAATGTTCGAGCAGAAAGCAAGATCCGGTTACCGAGCCAGCCGCGCCATGAAAGTGCAAGAGAGGAGCAGCCATGATGCATCTCACTTTGGTTGATCAGTTCGAGCTTCGCAAAAAACTAGCGATTTGATAGTGCCGCTGCACCAAACCGTGTTTGGGAGAAGCAATCGCGCGCCTTCAATGAAGCTCTCGCCATTTCGCTACGTCATTGGAGGTGATCCAGACACGCCCGTCCGGCCTGATCTCACCGAGATCATACTTCGAGCTGGCAATTTCGCCGAGCACGCCGATATACTCCTGCAGACGGCTCTCATCACACCGCGGCGGACTTGCCATATCGAGAAGTGCCTGCTTCGTGACAAGAACGATTTTGTTCATGGAACCGGAGTCCATGAGCAATAGGGCTTCGTTGCCGGATGACTTCATCATGCCCGTAACGAGTTTGAGCGGCATTTTATTCCTCCGAATTGCATCCATTGCTAATATTGGCGACGAACTTGTGGTCAGTATGGGCCAAACAACAAGCAGCGCGCTTTGAGGAATGTCAAAAACCAAACCCAAATAGCCGCTCTCGTAGCTTCCATCAGTTTGATGGAGCGCTTCGGATGCAGGAGATTCGATTAGCGCACTCGTACTGTGCTCAAATTTATTTTTCTGTCGGTGAGCGCAACGCCCAGATGGCGTCTGAACCCTGCCGGTTCAGTGTTTCTTTTCGCGCAGATCGGTGAAGCTGGATCCCATCTCCAGTTCGGCCAACACAAAGGCATCGAGAAGTTGGATGGTAAAATCACATAGTTCAATCATCCATTGATAACGGACGACATCATTTGGTGTTATCTCAACGTACTCTCCTGCTGGAAGATGGAGTGAGAAGGTGCGCTCGCCACCTTTGATGGCTTCGACCCGCGCCTTGAACCGCTCTCGGCGTTCAGCGACGACTTCCCTGTTTACCCGAAGGGCCTCATTTTGCATGATCTAGCTCCGAGAATTGAAAGAGCAGGCACGAAATAATACTCTAATTTTCTTTTCGAAAAAATACAATTTCTGCACAAGTGGTAAAGCTTGTCGTCTGTTTATTTCTTTCGTTTCGGGGGAAATTTCATTGTTCATCGGATTAATTAGGTTGAAAATTTGCAACTTTCGCGGATCAACATTGAAGACGCGAAGCTTCGGTAAAGCGGAGGAATAATCGCGGCACCTTCCGTGCAGTTGTGACGAAGTTATATGGGAGTTTTCATCGAGAGTGTCGATGATCAGCGGCCGGTGCGCATGAAGTCATGTCCATCTTGGCGGTTCAAGTTTTGAAAGGAGACGTCTTAGGGAAGGCGATTGCCGGTCGGCGCGCAACTGTTTGAGCCCGATCAAGGAATATGGCGGCCGGGGCTTTTTACCGAAAAGGAGGGCGCGATATGTTTTCAAATATTCTTGTACTGACCGATGGTTCGCCGCGTCACACGGTCGCAAAGCGTACAAGAGCCTGTGGCTTGGCAGCGTGACAACGACGTTGCTGAGCCATTCCAGCGTTGCCGTTCTCATTTATCGCTGATGGCGTCGGCGCCGTTAAAGAACATGGTGGGAAATGAAGCCCGATCTTGCCGGGAAGCACCGTAGGTCTTTCGGCAGGCTCTCTTTGGCATTTACATGGAGCACAGCACTATTTCACAACGAGGAAGCGCTTATGGCCGTCGCGGAAGATGCCCAGGAGCACGAATTCACCCGGACCTTGCGAGAGTTCGTCAACAAGGTGAAGCGTTGGGCTCGGATGCTGGTTGACGCTGATGATCACGTCACCAGGTACCAAGCCGGCACTGGCTGCCTTGCTGCTGTCGATCACGGATGATACGAGCGCGCCTTCGATCTTGCCAAATGCATCGGAGTCCGGGCTGAGCTTTTCGAGAGTAATGCCGTCGAGTAATCCGTGACCCTCGACTTCTGTTGTGGTTGCCGTCTGGTCGTCCTTAAATTCCGTACTCAGTGTCGCATGGAGATCGACCCTTCCTGAAGGACGCACAAGCGAGATCCGCACGGATGCGCCGGGAGGGAAGGATGCTATTCTTGCGTGCAGATCGGTGGCATTTTTGATCGGGACTTCATTGACGGCGACAATAACATCCCCGGCTTTCATCCCGGCACTTGCTGCGGGGGAGCCGGATATAACATCGCTGATCAGCGCTCCGGCGGATGTATTGATCCCAATGGCTCTTTCGATCTCCGGATCGTTGTTTTGGACCTCAACGCCGAGCTGCCCGCGGCGAATTTCGCCGTTGGCTATCAGCTGCCGCATGATATCTCGCGCAGCATTGATGGGGATGGCAAAGCCGATGCCGACATTGCCGCCCGAGGCGCCGATAATGGCACAGTTGATACCAACGAGCTCGCCATTGAGATTGACCAGGGCGCCTCCGGAATTGCCGGGATTGAGCGAGGCATCGGTTTGAATGATGTCCTGATACCCTTCCACTCCGAGTTCGGCCCGACCGAGCGCGCTGATTATGCCAAAAGTGGCTGTTCGTCCGAGACCAAACGGATTTCCGATCGCTGCCACATAGTCACCGACGCGCAGCTTGCTCGAATCGCCAAGCCGCGCAGCGATCAGGCCCGACGCCTTGATCTGAACGACGGCGATGTCCGTTTCCGCGTCCGAGCCGATGACGGAACCCTCATAGGCAGAACCGTCGGCAACCGCGACCTTGATGTCGGTTGCTCCTGCAATGACGTGGTTGTTTGTGAGGACATAACCATTGCTGGCGTCGACGATGACGCCAGCGCCAACGGCTTGGGAAATCCGCGTGAAAGGCACCGCGTTGACGGAGGAGTCCTGTGATCCATCCGCCTGAGGCAACGTCGCACCAGCGGCATCGCCGGGTGTCGCTGGTGCGCGAACGGAAATGCTGACGACGGTTGGAATGACTTTTTCCAACATAGGCGCCAGGGAAGGCAGCACCAGTGATGTTGCATGTGTCGGATAGCAATCAGCGAGGATGATCAGAGTCGCCGATAGCACGATGCTTGCCAGATGCCTCATGGGGAGATGACGCAAGCCGTTTGTTCCGCCAGGAATATCGTGAATCCATATGATCGGGATTATAGGCATTTCCATCGTCCTCCTTCGAAGAAGAGGCAGGATATCGGCGAGGAAAGGGCGCTGCATTGACTAGAAGCAAAGAGGGGACGAGAGCCATGCAGGCGTCCCGCCGTGCTGTTCGAAGCGGGATTTGCGAGCCGGGCTGACATCCGGCTTGGTATGCGCCACCTGTGTGCACGCAACAGCTGCGATTTTGTTCATTCGTTCCTGGAAGCCAGATTTGGCGCTCGCCGGCTTGGATGGCGATATGAAGCGTTTGATCGGGCTCAATGTGTCCTCCATCGCTTCATGTAGATTGAAACGCACATTTCAACCATTCATCGAAACTATGGTGCAAGGTAGGACGAAGATGTTCAAGAAGGTCTTGATTGCCACGGATGGCTCATCACACGCACAGAAGGCCGTTGAAATCGGCTCATGTCTCGCCATTCGCGCGGGCGCCGAAGTTCACTTGGTTCATGTCGTTCTTTCGAGTGAGCTTGATGCAGATCTTCAGCGCATGATGGAGATCGAGCATCTCGATCATGCGCTGAAGATCGCGGAGAATCCCGCCGTGCCGCTTGTCCTTGCGCCGGGCTATCCAATGGCTTTTCCGATAACGGAACCCATGGCTTCCTATCGCGCCCTGCAGGCGCTCGGCGAGGAAATCCTCAAGCGGGCGACGTCCGCAGTCAACGCTCATGGTATCGATCGCGTCCTGACGCATCTCGTGGACGGTGACGCGGCCGAGGAAATCACGAAGCTCGTCCGTAGTGAAGATCCCGATCTTGTCGTCTGTGGCGCCAGAGGTCTTTCAGGCCTGTCCCAGCTAACTCTCGGGAGCGTATCCGCAAAGGTCGCGCATTCATGCCCTGTGACCTGCGTAACGGTGCATTGAGATGCTTGCAATGTTTGCCGCAGGAAGGAAGCTCCGGGCGCTCCAATGTTTATCGCGGAGCGCTTGCCTTACAAATGGCTGCTTTCGAGCGTCTGGCAGGACTGGCCGAACATTGATAGCGCTTCTTCAAGATAGTCGCCAAGCAACGGCGTACCTATGAGATAGGCGGCCGTGCGGCCATTATGCGCCTCCATCGCCGTGTCGCGCACTTCCTGCCAGTCAAGCGCAGTCCCGTCACCGCGGCCGAGCCAGACCAGCGTGACAAGGTCGATTTGCTCGTCGATGCTGAGTGCCCAAATCGCGCTGCGGATCTCCTCTTGAACGGGATCGTCCGCTCCATCTTCCAGGACATCGATCATGGCATCATCCGACGGATTGGAAGAGGAACCTTCGTTGCTCCAGGCGTCCTTGCCATCGAATTGGCGAGCCTTCATTATGAAAAAGCACACTTTCTCCGGTGGTATGGTCAGTGGCCACGCTGGCAAGTCGTCGTCAATCTTTTTCATAATCGCACTCCAAGAGGCCGAAATGATATCGGGCCTATCAATCAATGCCGGGCAGCCTCGTATCGGCTGCCCGGCGACCGGGCTCAGCCGATCGAAAGGTGGTCTTCTACTGTCCGCACGCCCGGAGCCGACCAGGCGGCGTGCTCCGCCGCTTGACGTTCCGACCAGGTCTTGACTTTGCCGTGCAGCGTCACCTTGCCATCGGCCACGTTGACGTTGATGGCATGAGCTTCGATTTCCGCGTCCCTTCGGAAGGCGTCTTCGATGCGCTTCTTGACATCAAACGAGCTGATGCGGGGAGCCACCTCGATCAGGTTGGAAACGCCGACGACGCCGGACAGATCCCGCACAGCGTCTGCCGCGGCGTTCTTCTGATATTGCCACTCCACTCGCCCATTGAGCGTCACCCAGCCATTCTGGACCTTCACCTGAACCGCATCCTTCGGAATAGTGACATGCCAGCCGATCGTATTGACG
>JBCNPI010000380.1:0-5427 GCA_039593415.1 Rhizobium sp.
CCGTCTTCCAGCGCAACCGTACGATAAAAGCAGGAACGGCGCCCAGTATGACATGTTGCGTCGTGTCCGGCGACTGCCACCTTCAGCCAAATCGCATCCTGATCGCAGTCCGTGCGAATTTCCTTCACCGACTGCAGGTTTCCGGAGGTCTCGCCCTTCCTCCAGATCTTTCCGCGGGAACGGCTGAAATAATGTGCTATGCCGGTCTTGATCGTCAGCGCGAGCGCCTCGGCATTCATATGCGCGACCATCAGCAGCTCGCCATCATGCACATCCGTCACGATCGCCGTGATCAGGCCGCGATCGTCGAAACGAGGCGTGAAATCGCCTGCATCCTCCAGCTCGGACTTGTCTTCGGAAGGAGCATTGAAAATCAGATTCATCCCAGTTCTTTCGTTGAATCCTGACTAGAGCCTTTCCGCTTTTCTTCGCACCGCGAAAACGCTCCACCCTTTGCTTTTACGCAGTTCCGGAGGGAAAACCGCTACGCACTTTTCCTGGAATTGCGCTAGAGCATGATGCCGAAAAGTGTGAGGGGTTTTCGGACGGCATCATGCTCCGCTTCTCTTATTCCAGAACGAATTCAGATTTCTGGTCGAACAGATCTAAAATCATCCGGTTCTAGCGACCCCGGACCATCGACATAAAGCGTACCTGCTCGGCGGGATCGGCCTTGAAGGCGCCCGTGAAGGTGGTAGTCAGCGTCGAGGAGCCCTGCTTCTGCACGCCGCGCATCGCCATGCACATATGCTCGGCGTCGAGCAAGACGGCAACACCGCGCGGCCGCAGCGTCTCGTCGATCGAATTGGCGATCTGCGCCGTCATGGCCTCCTGCGTCTGCAGGCGACGGCCGAAAATCTCGACGACGCGGGCGATCTTGGAGAGGCCAAGGACACGGCCCTTCGGCAGGTAGGCGACATGGGCCTTGCCGATGATCGGCACCATGTGGTGTTCGCAATGAGAGAAAAACGGAATATCGCGCACGAGGACCATGTCATCATAGCCGGAAACCTCTTCGAAGGTACGGCCGAGCACGTCCTCGGGGTTCAAGTCGTAGCCGGAAAAAAGCTCACGATAGGCCTTCGCGACGCGCGTCGGCGTATCGAGCAGGCCCTCGCGCTGCGGATCGTCGCCGGCCCAGCGAAGCAGGACGCGGACTGCGTCTTCGGCTTCCTTCTGGGTTGGGCGTTCAGAATCAACGGTTTGTGGAAAATTCTTAATAATTGCGTCCATTACCTGTGGTTCTCCTGACCCGCTCTGCGGATATCATCTTGTCGGACTCGCCACTGGCATTCCCCGAGGGTACGGAGTTGTGTACCTTTGGCGGGCTCCGGGGCGTTCTGGCTGGCGGACAAGCCTGCCGTCCTGCACGGTTTCCCATCAAACTTACATAAGACCATTGCATTTCAATGGTCTTCGAACGACATACATATAGTATGGCATTGTCCCTGTGAAAGTGTCGTGAACGGACACGCTGTGTTTTTTGTTACGAAACACTAGAGCCGGATGATTTTAGGTCTGCTCGACCTGAAATCTGAATTCGCTCTAGATTGAATAAGTAGAGCATCATGTCGCCCAAATACCGCCTACACTTTCGGCATTATGCTCTAAAAGGTGCATCGGAGCAAATCTGTGATGGACGACATCTACAACAGCAAAATTCTAGAGTTTGCCGGCAATATCGGCCGTATCGGTAGTCTTCCTGACGCCGATGCCAGTGCCCAGGCCCACTCCAGGCTATGCGGTTCTCGCGTAAAAATCTGGCTGAAAATGGACGGCGATGTCGTGACCGATTTTGCCCATGACGTCAAGGCCTGCGCGCTCGGTCAGGCATCGTCATCGATCATGGCGCTCCACGTCGTCGGCGCTTCGGCGGATGAGGTGCGCAAGGCCCGCGAGGATATGCTCGCCATGCTCAAGGCTGACGGCGACGGACCAATCGGCCGCTTCGAGGATATGCGCTATCTGCGTCCCGTCAAGGATTACAAGGCCCGGCACGCCTCCACCATGCTGACCTTCGATGCCGTTGTGGATGCGATCGGGCAGATCGAAGCGGCGCGCGAAGGCAGAATTGCCAAAACCGCTGAAGCCGTCTGAGCGGGCGCTGACGATGTGCCAATTCTGTCTGATGCAGGATAACGATGAGGATGAGGGCGGGGCGGCTCCTCCTAAGCAGGCACGGCGCGACATGTCACCAAGCGGAGGCAAGGCCATAAAGTCACGCAATTACTCCGGCCCTTTCCGCAAGACGCCGGACCGGCTTCTGGGCATGGGCCTCATTCGCTTTTATCAGCTCACCCTTTCCGGTTTTATCGGCAATTCCTGCCGCCATATCCCGACCTGCTCGGAATATGGCTATGAAGCTGTCGCTCGCCACGGCCTTTGGGCCGGTGGCTGGATGACGCTGTTTCGCGTCGGACGCTGCGGACCGGGAGGTACGAGCGGGCTCGATCCGGTGCCCGGCGAGCTGGAGACGGGCTATCATTGGTGGACGCCCTGGCGCTATTTCCGTCTCGGGAAAAAGGCTGCCTGACTGCATGGCGGTGTATGTCGCTCTGCTCTACAGCATTGTTCTCGGCCCGGGGCGCAGGGTCGTTATGGCCGATCTCAAGTCGATGGCGGAGAGTTTGGGCTTTCGCAATGCTCGCACTCTGGTGGCGACCGGCAATCTCGTTTTCGAAGCCGAGCCACAGCCGATCGCATCCGTCGAAGCACAGTTTGAAGCCGGTTTTGCCTCGGCTTTCGGCAAGCATGTCGACATCATCGCGCGTGATGCCGACGCATGGTTGAGGCTTGCCGAGGGCAATCCCTTTCCCGACGGGATCGGCAGCGAAGTCATCGTTCGGGTGATGAGGCAGCCGCTTGAGCCGGATGTTCTCGATATGCTTGCGAACTACCGTCAAGGCGAGCGTATGGCGGTCGTCGATGGCGACCTCTGGATCGATTTCGGCCTCAAGGCCAGCGAGACGAAACTGCTGCCGGCTCTGACGACGAAACGCCTCGGCGTCGGAACGATGCGGAATTGGAACACCGTGCGCGGTTTGGCCGAGATGATCCGGGCCTAACCCCGCTTTTCCTTTACTAGAATGCGAAATACCGCTATCAGGCGCGCGGACATAAGTACGCATTTGCTTAGTCCATATCTTTCGAAACCACCCGCATTCGTTGGCGGGACTGGACAAGGAGAATATCGATGTCCCAATCCGTTTCCCTGACATTTCCCGATGATTCCGTGCGCAGCTTCGCTGCCGGCACGACCGGTCGCGATGTCGCCGAATCCATATCCAAGTCGCTGGCCAAGAAAGCTGTCGCCATTGCCATCGACGGCACGGTGCGCGACCTTTCGGACCCGGTGACCGACGGCAGGATCGAGATCATTACCCGCTCGGACGACCGCGCGCTGGAGCTCATCCGCCACGATACCGCGCACGTTCTCGCCGAAGCCGTACAGGAACTTTGGCCCGGAACGCAGGTGACGATCGGTCCGGTCATCGAAAACGGCTTCTATTACGACTTCGCCAAGAACGAGCCCTTCACGCCCGATGATCTTCCTGTCATCGAAAAACGGATGCGCGAGATCATTCAGCGCAACAAGCCGTTCACCAAGGAAGTCTGGTCGCGCGAAAAGGCGAAGGAAGTGTTTGCCGCCAAGGGCGAGCGCTACAAGGTGGAGCTAGTCGATGCGATCCCCGAAGGCCAGGATCTGAAGATCTACTTTCAGGGCGATTGGTTCGACCTCTGCCGCGGCCCGCATATGGCCTCGACGGGCCAGATCGGCAACGCCTTCAAGCTGATGAAGGTTGCCGGCGCCTATTGGCGTGGCGACAGCAACAATCCCATGCTGACCCGCATCTACGGCACGGCATTCGCCGAGCAGGCGGATCTCGACAACTATCTGCACGTCCTTGCCGAAGCCGAAAAGCGCGACCACCGCCGTCTCGGCCGCGAAATGGACCTGTTCCATTTCCAGGAAGAAGGCCCCGGCGTCGTCTTCTGGCATGGCAAGGGCTGGCGCATGTTCCAGACGCTGGTGTCCTACATGCGCCGGCGACTGCAGGGCGACTACCAGGAGGTCAACGCACCGCAGGTGCTCGACAAGTCGCTTTGGGAGACCTCGGGGCACTGGGGCTGGTATCGCGACAACATGTTCAAGGTCACCGTCGCCGGCGACGATACCGACGACGATCGCGTCTTCGCGCTGAAGCCGATGAACTGCCCGGGCCATATCCAGATCTTCAAGCATGGCTTGAAGTCTTACCGCGAACTGCCGATCCGCCTTGCGGAATTTGGTGCCGTGCATCGCTACGAACCCTCGGGCGCGCTGCATGGTCTGATGCGCGTGCGCGGCTTCACGCAGGACGATGCGCACATCTTCTGCACCGACGAGCAGATGGCGGCCGAATGCCTGAAGATCAACGATCTCATCCTGTCGGTCTACGAGGACTTCGGCTTCAAGGAGATCGTCGTCAAGCTCTCGACCCGCCCGGAAAAGCGCGTCGGTTCGGACGAACTCTGGGATCGCGCCGAAAGCGTGATGATGGACGTCCTGAAGACGATCGAGGCGCAGTCGGAAGGACGCATCAAGACCGGCATTCTGCCGGGCGAGGGTGCATTCTACGGCCCGAAGTTCGAATATACGCTCAAGGACGCCATCGGTCGCGAATGGCAGTGCGGCACGACGCAGGTCGACTTCAACCTGCCGGAGCGCTTCGGTGCCTTCTACATCGACCAGCATTCGGAAAAGACGCAACCGGTCATGATCCACCGCGCCATCTGCGGCTCGATGGAGCGTTTCCTCGGTATCCTGATCGAGAACTTCGCGGGCCATATGCCGCTGTGGGTTTCGCCGTTGCAGGTCGTCGTCGCCACCATCACCTCCGAAGCCGACGCCTATGGCGAAGAGGTTGCCGAAGCGCTGCGCGATGCTGGTCTCACGGTGGAGACCGATTTCCGCAATGAGAAGATCAACTACAAGATCCGCGAGCATTCCGTTACCAAGGTTCCGGTGATCATCGTCTGCGGCAAGAAGGAAGCCGAGGAGCGCTCGGTCAATATCCGCCGCCTCGGCAGTCAATCGCAGACATCCATGTCGCTCGACGAGGCGATCGCATCACTCGCCCTCGAAGCCACTCCGCCGGATGTCCTGCGCAAGCGCGCAGCGCGTCGGTCCAAAGTCGCTTAACGGCCCTGATATCTGACGGCACCCTCGGGGTGCCGTCAGAGAACTGACATACAGCTTTCATATATTTGATGAATCAACGCGTTGCTGTGGCTGCAACATGGGACGCGACTGAACCATAGGAGCGGGGCAGCCCCGTCGCGCACTTGGAATTCAAAGAATTATCCTACGCCAATGAACGGGACCCGCGCATCAAGCGTTGGCTCATCCGCTCGATCGAAGGTCTTTCCGGCCGTGACCGTTACGCC
>JBCNPI010000381.1:0-5425 GCA_039593415.1 Rhizobium sp.
GCATGAACTCGCTGATCGCGTCGGTCACGACATCGGGCTGGTTGGAGATCTGGTCAACTTGAACGCCGATCGGCAGGGAAGCCTCGAAGCGCTTGTAGGTTTCCTCCACCGACTTGCCGACATCGGTCACCTTGAAACCATTGGCCATGACGACGCCGAGCTGCACGCTCGGATGGCCGTTATAAAGGAACTTGGCGGTATAGGGGTCCTGCAGCCCGGCGGTGACGGTGGCGATATCGCCGAGGCGGGTCACCTGGCCGCCGGCGTTGAGCCGCAGGTTCTTGATATCCTCGATCTTGTTGACATCTCCCCCGACCGAGATGCGCACCGAGCGCGTGCTGGTATCGACGGTGCCGGCCGGATCGACATTGTTCTGGCCGATAATGGCATTCTTCAGGTCGTTGAGCGTCAACCCACGCTCTGCCAGAACCTTGGAGGAGACGTCGATATAGATCTGCTCCGCCTGGTCACCGATGATGGTCGCCTTCTCGACGCCGGGGGTCGAAAGCAGCATGTCGCGTGCCTGGATGGCGAATTTCTTCAGCTCCGGATAGGTGTAGCCGTCGCCGCTGATCGAATGCAGCGTGATGAAGGTATCGCCGAATTCATCGTTGAAATAGGGGCCGAGCAGGCCGGACGGCAGCTCGTTGCCGATATCGCCGACCTTCTTGCGGATCTGGTAGAAAGCGTCCTTCACCTCGGCGGTGTTGGTGTCACCCTTGATCTGCACGGTGGTGATGGCAAAGCCGGCGCGGGTATAGGATTTGACCCAATCGAGATGCGGCGTTTCCTGCAGCTTGCGCTCGATCTTGTTGACCACCTGATCTTCCATATCCTGGAGCGAGGCGCCGGGCCAAACGGTCTGCACGACCATGACGCGGAAGGTGAAATCCGGATCTTCCTTCTGACCCATATGGGTCAGGCCGAGCGCGCCGGCGATGATGATGAGCCCGAACAGAAAACGAGCAATGCTTGGATGGGCGATCGCCCAGCGCGACAGGTTAAAACGCTTCCTCTCGCCGGAGGTGCTGTTGATGGACATGGTGTCGTCCCCTCGATCCGGGTCAGCGTACGATATCCGCCGAAGCGGCGTTGGTTTCAGCGGAGGCCTGCTGGGCTGATGCAGCCGGAAGCTTGACCTTCATGTTCTCGGTCATGAACTGCGTGCCGGCTGCGACCACGACATCGCCGGCTTTGAGACCATCGGCCACGCGCACACCGTCATCGGCGAAATCGGCAACCTTGATGGCGCGGGAATGCACAGTGTCTGCAGTGCGATCGACGAGCCAAACGATCTGCTTTCCGTCCTTCTGCGCAAGCGCGCTCAGCGGAATGGAAACATAGGGCTGGGTATTGTCGGCAAGCGCCTCGATCGTCGCCGTCATACCGAGCAGCACGCGCGGATCATTCGGCAAGCTCACGCGCACCGCAAAGGTGCGTGACTGATCGGCGCTGCCTGAGACTTCCCGCACCTTGCCGTCGAGCACCAGCGCCGAGTCGGACCAGAAGCGCGCCTTGACATCCTTGCCGACCTTGAATTGGGCGATGTCCATTTCCGGCACGGCGACCTGCACTTCCTTTTCGCCATCGACGGCAACGGTAATGACAGGCGTGCCGGAACTGACCACCTGGCCGACATCGGCGTTGATGGTCGTGACGATACCGTTCATATCCGACGTCAGAGCGGCATAGGCGACCTGGTTCTTGGCTTCGGTCAGCGCCGAGGCCGCAGAATCCCGCGTCGAAACGGCTTGCTCATAAGAGAGCTCGGCCTGTTCGAGCTGCGACTTGGAGGTGACGTTCTTGGCGAACAATGTCTGCGCGCGATTGCGGGCAAGCTCGGTCGTCTGCACCTGCTTTTCCGCCGAATCCAGATCGGCCTGCGAACGGCGCACGGCGAGGATATAGTCGGTAGCATCCATGCGGGCGATGACATCACCGGGCTTTACCCTCTGGCCGATATCCACCTTGCGCTCGACAATCTTGCCGTTGACACGAAAGCCCAGGTTCATCTCCGTCCGCGCGCGGACGGCGCCGGAATAATCAAGCTTGCGCGTCGTATCTGCCTGGGCGATTTCGACGACCTTGACCGGCCGGACCACCTCCGCCGTTTCCTCTTTCTTCTCATTGCAGCCTGTGAGCCCAAGCCCGAAAGCGGCAAAGAGAGCCGCGCCGGCAATGGTCCGTAAAGTGTGGGTCGTCAGCGAAACCATGTCGCTCTCCTAAAGTCGAACAAAGAATACGAGCACGCCGGGCATCCGGGTGCGCATTGTTATTTCTTCAAAGCCCTGATGACGAATGCGATAATATCTTCGGGATCCGCCTGATAGGATTTGGCAAGGCACTGTGCCACCATCTGCGGATGACAGAGGTCGACGGTCGCCGCAGCGAAGCATTTGGCTGCAAGATGCGGGTCCTGTTCGACGAATTCGCCAGCAGCGATCCCCTCGGCGATGATCTCGGCGACCAGCGCCTGCGTACGCTCGATATGCTTTTCGATGACATGCCAGTCGCGCTCGATGGCGACGATGACCATCTCGTGAACCTTCTGCTCATCGAGCATGGTCTCCAATATCATCTTGTATTGGGATAGCGCGTAGGTCCGCAGCCGCTCGGTCGCGCTGATCGGCTGGTTGCGGATGGCAAGCGCCATCTGATAGCCCTGCTCCAGCATGCGTCCGCAAAGAGCCTGGTGAATTTCAACCTTCGAGCTGAAGAAGCGATAGATATTCGCCGTTGACATGCCGAGATCGCGCGCGATGTCGGCCACGGTCGTCTTGCTGTATCCATAATGACGAAACAGCTTTTCAGCAGCGTCGAGAATGCGCGTGACGTTTTCCTGACGCGCAGGATCGGCGCTGACATCGGGAAGATCGAGCATGAACAGAACCTGATGGTTTACGAGTGACGATTTTCAATTTTCGTCACTCGTAAACCATCAGAGCGCCGATGTCAAGAAAACCGCCTGCAACTGTAGGCGGTTTTCAGATGCTATTGAATAAACCGAGATTGCGCCGAACAACTTGAAACAAGAGTTAAGCGATCGACAACGCCCGGCGGAACGGGCTGAAAGTGTCCGGCATTTTGCCGCAGGCCCGTCGCCGAGTGATCAGGCGCCCACAAGCGTCGGATGAAAACGGCGAATGCTGAAATATCCAATAAGCACACAAGCCACCAAAAGCGCTACTTGCGCGACCAGGATCGGCGGCTCGTTACCGGTAGGCGCGAGCACATTCAGCGCCGGGATCTTCTGGAACGATTGAATGATGAGCACCAGACAGTTGAAGAACAACAGCACGAGCGCACCGATGACGAAGACGGCACGCCATATGCCGGCAAGGTGGAATGTGTAACGTGCCAGCGCCGTCGGAATAAAGATCAGAAGACAGATGATGCCAACGATGATCGCCGGCGTCACACCATGAAACGGGAACAGAAAACCCGTGAGGCTGGTGAGAGCCGTCATCAGCATATAGACGAGCGTCGAGCGGTTATGACGGTCGGCCATGAGAAAGCCGTAGGCCACTACGATGCCGCTGATGATGGCGACCAAGCTGATGACGACGTGAATCAAGAGAATTCCAGACATTCGCCCCTCCAAATGAGCATTGCATTCCGATGGAAATGACAGCCCAATGCCCCGAACGCGGAATATATACGAAACGCGTCGCGCCAGCCAGCGCGACGCGAAAGGCCTAGAAGGGTCGCTTAGGCGGCGTGAACTTCTAGAGAAATCGGAACGGAAGCAAGCGCCTTTGAAACCGGGCAGCCAGCCTTCGCCTTGTTGGCAAGCTCGGTAAAGGTGGCCTCGTCAGCCCCTGGGACCTTGCCCGTCAGCGTCAGATGGATCGCGGTGATGGCAAAGCCACCTTCGACGCTTTCAAGCGTCACCTTGGCCGTCGTCTCCATGCTTTCGGCAGTGAAACCGGCCTCATTGAGGATCAGCGACAAGGCCATGGTGAAGCAACCCGCATGCGCCGCGCCAATCAGCTCCTCCGGATTGGTGCCGGGAACGCCTTCGAAACGGCTGGCAAAACCGTAAGGATAGTGATTGAGCGCGCCGCTTTGCGTCGAGATTTGACCCTTGCCGTCCTTCAAGCCGCCGGACCATTGAGCCGAACCTGTACGATTGATCTGCATGTCGTCCTCCTTGTGGTTGACTGAAATATGGGAGCAGAATCGTCCCCTCCCCGCGATTACCGATCGCAGGCGGCATTGGCGCCACCCCGCACGGACATCGTAGTTCTTCTATCCGCCGAAGACGACGCCGCCATAACAGATGCAGCGTCGATCCTGAAAGCGTTACGCCGCGGATTGTTCCAGAACAGCGCCTTAAATCATCATACAATTATGTTGCCAATGTATGATGATTGCCGTATCATTATATCCATCCAGTCGCGAAACGCGACAAGACATCGCCCGCATGGAAGACCCGCCCCACTCTCATGGAAAGAGGCACTGGGAAAAGCATGCGAAACGGTGTGGAGGAGATAGGGTGGAATCGCTCGAAAGACAGAGGCACGACTCATCGGCTCAGCCCGCGCGCCGTCCGCGCGTGCGCAAGAATGTAACGGCG
The DNA here is from genome assembly GCA_039593415.1 of Rhizobium sp. Taxonomy (GTDB): domain Bacteria; phylum Pseudomonadota; class Alphaproteobacteria; order Rhizobiales; family Rhizobiaceae; genus Rhizobium. The sequence goes on from JBCNPI010000381.1 coordinate 4,577, forward strand.
GCGATCGCCGAAGACATCTGCGCCGAACGCTATGCCTCCGGCTCGACCCTACCGCGCGAAAACGATCTCTGCGAAATTTATGGCGTCAGCCGCACGGTTATCCGCGAATCCCTCAAAGTGCTGGAATCGAAAGGGCTGGTGCGCGGCAAGCCGCGTATCGGCACCAGCGTCTGCGACAAGGACGACTGGAACATTCTCGACCAGGATGTGCTGGAATGGATGGGTCCGCATATCGCCGATTTCGATATTCTCGGCTCCATTCTCGAGGCTCGCCGCACCATAGAACCTGCTGCCGCAGAATATGCAGCGGAGCGCGCCACGGCCCGCGAGATTGCCGATCTGGAGAACGCATGGCAGCAGATGCGCGACAGCGGCGATGACCCGGAAAGCTTTACCGAGGCCGACGTGACCTTTCACAAGGTGCTGCTCGGCGCCAGCCACAATCAAGTGTTCCGGCGCCTTTCCAGCGCCATGCATGCCGGCCTCAAATATGCGCTCCACGCCTCCAACGTCGCAGCCTATAGCCGCGACGAAGCAATCGCCGTTCATGGCGAACTTGTCGAGGCGCTGCGCCTGCGCGACCGCGATGCCGCCCGCACCTGCGCCCATCGCATGCTTGATCTCGCAGCCCGCGATCTCGCCGTTGAACGACGGCCGGACAAAGGCCGGAAAACAAATCCCGAGACCAGAAGATCCGCGGCCTCGCGCCGCTGACATAACCCAAAGCCAAACGGAATCATTCCCATGAAAATCACCAAGCTGACGACCTATATCGTTCCCCCGCGCTGGCTGTTCCTGAAGATCGAGACCGACGAAGGCATTGTCGGCTGGGGCGAGCCCGTGGTCGAG
>JBCNPI010000382.1:0-5278 GCA_039593415.1 Rhizobium sp.
GAACGCCATGTGCTGCTGCAATTTTCCGTCTTCCCCGGCCATGAACACGATTGGTCGCTGGTGCAGGTGTCATTGACCGACATCACCGCCCGCAAGAAGGCGGAAGCCTATCTTGAATATCTCGGCAAGCACGATGTGCTCACGAGACTTTACAACCGCGCCTTCTATATGGACGAAATCAACAGGCTGGAGCGCAAGTCCCTTCGGCCGGTGTCGGCTATCATCATCGATCTCAACGGCCTGAAGGAAGCCAATGACGAGAGCGGCCACGATGCCGGCGACGCGCTGCTGCGCCGCATGGGCGAGGTGCTGACCAGCGTCGTCTCCCTGCCGAACCACGCCGCCCGCATCGGCGGCGACGAATTTGCGCTTCTCATGCCAGGTGCCGATGAAATGACGGCGAGCGCAATGGTCGAAACGATCAACGAACTGCTGAAGATCAACAATCAGTTCTATTCCAGCGCACCGCTCAGCGTTGCCATGGGCGTCGCCACGAGCCAGCCCGGCGAGACCATGGAGGCGATGATCAAACGGGCTGATCTCGGCATGTACGAACAGAAGAAGGCTCATTATGCCGCGACTGCTACGATGGGCGTACATCAGGCAAAGCATGGGGCTTGAGGTCCCGGATCGAAATCCGGCCTCTCTGTTCAATTGAAACCACTCATTTTCGGGGGTCTCGCGATCGGGAACAAAGATCGCGGCGTCTCATTTGGCCCTGTGGGAAAGATGGAGTTTTAAAATGGAAGATCAAACGGCTCATATCGTCGTCGCCACCCGCACGGCGCTCGATCAAGCCTCGGCACTCGCTGTTCAATATGGTTTCTCGCTTCTCGGCGCGATCATTCTGCTGATCGGCGGCTGGATTTTTGCCGGTATTATCAGCCGTTCGGCCTATCGTGTCATCTCGCGCATTCGCGGCATCGACGAAACGCTCGCAAGGTTCTTCCAGAACCTCCTGCATTACAGCTTGCTGATCCTGGTCTTCATCACCGTCCTTGGACAATTCGGTGTTCAGACCGCCTCCATCATCGCCGCTCTCGGCGCTGCCGGCCTGGCGATCGGCCTGGCGCTGCAGGGCACGCTTCAAAACATCGCGGCCGGCATCATGCTTTTGATCCTGCGGCCGTTCAGGGTCGGCGAATATATCGAGACGACCAACGTCAAAGGCTACATCAAGGAGATCGGGCTCTTTGCGACGGAGATGAGGACTGGCGACGGCCTCTACCTCATGGCACCGAATTCGACGCTCTGGAACACGCCCATCACCAACCACAGCCGCGAGCCGGATCGCCGCCAGCAATTGTCCCTCACCCTGGGTGAAAACGTCGATATCGACCTTGCCCGCAAAACGATCCTCGGCATACTGAAGGCGGATCAACGCATCAAGACCATGCCCGAGCCAAAGGTTTTCCTCGACGATCTGGCGGTCGACCAAGCCGTGCTGAATATCGAATATTGGGCAATCACCTCGTCTTGGTCGGATGTCCGACACGACGTGGTGTCAAAACTGAAAACCCGGCTTGCCGCGCCAGACATCACGGTCAAATCGCCGAATGATGCCGCGGCCGCGGGCGAATAGCCCTTTTCGGGCACTTGCTAAGCCTGCCGCCGGCAGGGAGTTGAACCAGCGGCAGGCTTCGCGAGGCCGCAGCGCCTCAAGCAAGATCGATATCTTGCCGGCTTTAAACTTTCGCGAGCGGCATTTGTTCCCTGCCTCGATGCGCTCCGGCCAAAACAAGGTCACGACGAACGGCTGGCCTTGGCTACCATTTGATGCGGTAGTCCAGGCGCACGTTGCCGGCCGGCGTCAAACTCTGCGGATCGGCAAAGGACGCTGAGAAATTGAGGTGCGGCGCCAGAGGCTGCTGAAACGAGACCGTGCTGGAAAAGCTATTGCCAATATCCTTCAGATTACCGATCGCGGATATGGAGGTTCCCGTCCACGGAACGGCGAGGGTCACAGCCTGCGTCGCAGTGATGGAGTTTGCCGCCTTCCGCGGCCCTGCGTAATTGACGTTCAGCGACCGCGACGTGCTCATGTCCAGATTTTCCGATAGCGTCCAGCTCCGCGAGCGCTCGAGACAAAGCGTCCCCGTGCTGTTGAGCGCATCGACCCTCAATGCGACTTCCCGCCGCCACGCGGTCGAAAACCGCTTGTGATCGTCGATCGCCGTGCCCCAAAGCGTCGCCAGGCTATCGCTGCGGAGGATCGCACCAGTGGCCGCCCCGCCCAGCCCCAGATCCATACCCGCACTGACTTCCCAAGCCATCGGCAACCGAAAGCCAAGCGTCGTCTTATATGTTCGCGGCGCCACTTTGATCGGCGACCAGATCATCAGGTCGCTGGCTTTGGTAATCTGCGGCAAGCTGACACTCGCAAGAAGACCAAGAACGCTATGGAGGGCGCGTTTTGATTTAAATCCCATGTTAAAGCCCGCATTCTCTCGACCCCGATCTCACAACATTCAGGGCGCACCAATGCAACGGCCAGACACGGAACAATGCCGCATGCTGGCTTCGGATTGATTTGTTCGGTTAAGCGCCGGCAAATCGCAGCGCATCGGAGCCAAGGTTGACGGCATCCGGTCGAAGGCAATAGCGCCACTGCCAATCGAGCGGCGCCCTTCGCTTGAAAGACTCCCATTCGACGCCGTACTTGTAAACCCCTTGGATCGATGTTTTTTGCTGCGTTGCACACATGTCGCAGTCACGACAGGGCAGCGTGAAAGCGACAACTCCGCAAAGAGCCTCGAAAACTGGGCTTCACCAGCCAGCGACGGCGTCAATGACAGGCAATCACATTCCCGCGAGCCGCCTCGTATCAAGTCATCAAGCGGCGGCTTACTCCACCCACAGCCCGGCCTTTTTTCAGAATCGGCAGCACCCGATCACAGAAATAGGCAAGCTCCTGCGTGTAATTGACAAAGGACAAGGCAATGCCGGCATAGCCTTGATTTGATATCGCGATCATGTCTCCGGCGATCTTTTCCGGCGTACCGATCAGCGGATAGCTGCCGGCGCCGCCGGCGAAGCGCTGGCGGTACCGGTCATAGGCGTCGCGATCGTGCGATTGGGAGAATTCCTTCTTACCAGCCATATGTTGATCGACGGCGGCGTGGTCGGCCATGGTGATGGCGTAGCGGGTGTAATAGTCCTGCGCCTCTGCCTGCGTTTCGCGGCAGACGACATGGCAGACCGTGTAGACGCCGACCTGCCGGCCCTTTTCTTCAGCGCGTGCGGCGATGTCGGCGACATGCCTTCCGGCTTCATTGATCTCAGTAAAGGTGGTGAAAAGATAGAACCGAGTGCCTGTGCTGCTGGAGATATGCAGCGACACGATACGAGAATGTGTGACGTTCGCGAGAATTTCAAGCTTAAAATTTATAGGCCAGCATCAAGATTGGGAACCGCAACATTGACCGCGCTTCGCGACCCCGGCGCGACCTCGCTCAATAGCCAGTTCTGAAACAATGTCGCCGTCTCATTGGTCTGTTTCCTCTCCGGCATGACGACATAATAGCTATTCTCTGTCGACATCGGCAAATCAAACAGCGGCAGAAGCGTGCCGGCCTTGAGCTCCTCCTCGATGAGATAGGTCGGCAGAAGCGCCACGCCGAGCCCGGCGATGGCGGCTGCGATGATCATGGAGAACTGGTCGAAACGCGCTCCGGGATAGGCGTTCTCGCTTGGCAGTCCCTGCAGGTCGAACCATTGCGCCCAGAGCTTCGGACGCGTCGTCAGATGCAGTAGCGGCGCTCCCGACAGTTCCTCCGGCGACCCCAGAGCCAGACGTCCGGCAAGCTCGCGGCTGGCGACGGGCAGCACGGTCTCATTACAAAGAAAGGTCGCGACGGCGCCTGCCCAGGCCGGCAGGCCATAGTGAATGGCAAGGTCGAAATTATCCTCATCGAAGCTGAAGGGCTTCGAGCGCGATTCCACCGTGATGGCGATATCGCGATGCTCGTCGAGAAACCGGCCGAGGCGCGGCACCAGCCATCGCGTGCCGAAGGTCGGCAAAGTCGCAACCTTCAATGATAATTTCATCTGGCCGGCGGCGACGGCGCCGATCATCAGCCGCTCGGAACGCAGGAGCAGGTCTTTCACCTCCGGCAACAGCCGAAGACCGGCCTCGGAGAGCACGACGCGCTGGCGAACGCGCTCGAACAGTTTCAAGCCCGTCTGCTGCTCGAGATCGCTGATCTGACGGCTGACAGCGCTTTGCGTGAGATTGAGTTCTTCGGCCGCGCGCGAAAAATTCTGATGGCGCGCCGCGCATTCGAATGCCTGCAGATTGACGATATCGGGGATGAGGCGCCGGCGCATGGTCATTCCATTTTCGCATCAAGTTAGAATTCTCTCTCACAACATCAGCCGCCGAACAAGAGATATTCTGCCAAACAGGAATGATATAGTCTTTTCAGGAAGAGATCGCACATGAAACCCGATCACGTCTCGACCAGCGATATTCGCAGCGCTTTTTCAGCCGCCATGTCGGCGATGTATCGCGAGGAAGTTCCCGCCTACGGCACGCTCATGGAGCTGGTTGCCCGCGTCAACGATGAAACGCTCATCGCACAGCCCAAGCTGAAGGAACGGCTGGAGGCGACCGATTATCTCGATCGTATCTCCGAGGAACGCCATGGCGCTATCCGGCTCGGCACGGCGGCTGAGCTTGCGATGATGGCGCGCGTTTTTGCCGTCATGGGCATGTACCCTGTCGGCTATTACGATCTTTCGACCGCCGGCGTGCCGGTTCATTCGACGGCGTTTCGCCCAATCGGCGATGCGGAACTGAAGCGCAATCCCTTCCGCGTCTTCACCTCCTTGCTGCGGCTCGACCTCATAGCTGATGAAGATCTTCGCAAGGCAGCTGCGGATATTCTCGCAAAGCGCCGGATATTCACGGAGGTTGCGGTTACGCTCACCGAGAAGGCCGAACGCGAAGGCGGCTTGACCAAGGCTGACGCCGACCGATTCGTCGATGAAGTGCTGGAAACCTTCCGCTGGCATGACGAAGCAAATGTCGATGCCGGCATGTACCACCGCCTCCACGATGCCCATCGGCTGATCGCCGATGTCGTCTCATTCAAGGGACCGCATATCAACCATCTGACGCCGCGCACGCTCGATATCGACCGCGTCCAGGCGCTGATGCCCGATTACGACATCGCGCCGAAAGCCGTCGTCGAAGGCCCGCCGACCCGCGCCTGTCCGATCCTGCTGCGCCAGACCTCGTTCAAGGCGCTCGAGGAGCCCGTCTGCTTCCCAAATGCCG
>JBCNPI010000383.1:0-5244 GCA_039593415.1 Rhizobium sp.
GCGGTCGGTCGCGATCCGCCTCAATCTCGAGGGGTAAGGCATGGCCAAGGGCGTCTTCCGGCTGAGCGATGTGGTCCTGGACGACACGATCGGCCGCTCGACGCCCGATGTCGAGCACGAGCGCGCTGTCGCCATTTTCGACCTGATCGAGGAGAACAGCTTCGCGCCTGTCGGACATGAGGGCGGGCCTTATGTCTTGCACCTGTCCCTGGTCGACCAGAAGCTTGTCTTCGACATCCGCATGGAGGATGGCGGCGTTGTCGCAACCCATATCCTGTCGCTGACGCCGTTCCGCCGCATCGTGAAGGATTATTTCATGATCTGCGAGAGCTATTACGAGGCGATCCGCTCGGCCACGCCGAGCCGCATCGAGGCGATCGACATGGGCCGGCGCGGCATCCACAACGAAGGCTCGCAGACGTTGATGGACCGGCTGAACGGCAAGATCACCGTGGATTTCGACACGGCGCGCCGGCTTTTCACGCTCGTCTGCGTGCTCTATTGGCGCGGGTGACCGACATGGACGAGCCGCAGGCGATCGAGCACAATGGCAGGTCGTCCGGGGGCAAATCCCCCCGCGCCATCCTCTTCATGTGCGGCCTCAATGCCATCCGTTCGCCCATGGCTGAAGCCATTGCGCGCAGCATGCTGCCGCAGGGCACCTATATCGCCTCGGCGGGGGTTCGTGCCGGCGAACGCAATCCCTTCGTCGATATCGTGCTGGGTGAAATCGGCCTTTCGCTCGGCCGCCGCCAGCCGCAGACCATGGAGGAGCTGGAGGATGATTTCTTCGATGTTATCATCACGCTGTCTCCCGAGGCGCATCACGCCGCGCTGGAATTGACGCGTGCCAATGCCGTCGATGTGATCTATTGGCCGACGATGGACCCATCCGCGACGGACGGAACGCGCGAGCAGGTTCTGGATGCCTATCGCGGCGTGAGGGACTATCTTCTCGGCCTGATCGAGAGCAGGCTGGTGGAACATCGCGGCTCGCTTTAAGACTGCGCATGAAACAAATGCAGAAACCCTTATCAACGAGGTTCACAAAACCGCGGCGATTGTGTAGTTTCCGCGCAAATTTCTGGCGACCCCCGCTTTTTGGCATGGGCGCCGACCCCAACCGACAGGAAAAGAAGCTTTAATGCCGAAAGAAGAAGTCCTCGAATTTCCCGGTGTCGTCACCGAACTCCTGCCGAACGCGACCTTTCGCGTAAAGCTGGAAAACGAGCACGAGATCATCGCCCATACCGCTGGCCGCATGCGCAAGAACCGCATCCGCGTTCTGGCGGGCGACAAGGTGCTGGTGGAAATGACCCCTTACGACCTGACCAAGGGCCGGATCACCTACCGTTTCAAGTAATCAGCCGCTTGTTGGAGCTGCCGATCTTCGGTCATGCTCCAGAACCGGCTCTCATTCCCGCATGACAGGTCGAGGTCTGATGGCGTTGAAACACAAGCTGATACTGGCCTCCGGATCACCGCGTCGTGTCGAACTCCTGCATCAGTCAGGCATCGAGCCGGCGCGTCTCATGCCGATGGATATCGACGAAACGCCGAAGAAATCGGAGCATCCGCGCTCGCTGGCGCGGCGGCTTTCGGCTGAAAAGGGCGATGCCGCCTTTGCTGCCATCAAGAGTGATGCCGCCTGGCTGGGGAGCTATATTCTCTCTGCCGATACGGTGGTTGCCGTTGGGCGCCGCATTCTGCCAAAGGCAGAGTTCGTCGATGAAGCGGCTGCGGCCCTGCATCTGCTCTCCGGCCGCGGCCATGTCGTCTATACCGGCATCTGCCTGATCACGCCGGACCGCAAGGCGCGCCAGAAGGTCGTGGAAACCAAGGTACGCTTCAAGCGCCTGTCGAGCCGCGACATCGAGATGTATCTCGCCTCCGGCCAGTGGCGCGGCAAGGCCGGTGCTTATGGCATTCAGGGCCTTGCCGGCTCCTTCGTGCAGAAACTTGTGGGGTCCTACACCAATGTCGTCGGATTGCCGCTTTATGAAACCGTGCTGCTGCTTGCGGGCGAGGGCTTCGATGTCCATGCCGAGTGGCAGGAAGGATAGCGATCATGACGAAGGGTGAGGATATCAAGGTCGGTTCGAAGGTCGAGCCGCTGCGAAAAACGCGTCCCTGTCCGGAATGCGGCCGCCCTTCGGTGCGCGAACACTATCCTTTCTGTTCGGATCGCTGCCGCTCCGTCGATCTTTCCCGCTGGCTCAACGGCTCCTATGCCATCCCTGTGACCGAGGATGAGACCAAGGCTGACGGTTCCGATCAGGACTGAGCGGGTTCTCCCTGGATAGCTCGATCTTGCGAACCCCTTAATTTTGTTCGTGAATTGGCAAAATTGGATTTCCTGTCAAAAAAGAGTCATTTGCGGCTGGACATGGCCGAACAAGATGCTATAACCCCGCTCGCTTCCGGGGCGAACCAACCGCCCAGCGCCCTTCAGGGCTCTTCCTTCGACGCGAAGCTCGGATGCCCAGATAGCTCAGTTGGTAGAGCAGCGGATTGAAAATCCGCGTGTCGCTGGTTCGATTCCGGCTCTGGGCACCATCTTTTCTCCCAAATCGTGCGGACAATGAATCCTGACGCTGGCTTCGACCAATTCTTCGCTGAGCTCGGGCATTTGCATGAATGCCTGCCCGATGCAGGTGGAGGTTGCGCTTCGCAGCGCGCGTCGCGACGGATTTAGGCAACATAAGGTTGTGTTTCATTAATTCGGTGCATGGTCCCATCAAGATATTGATGACATTTGGAATCAAGCGTACGAATTATTGACAGATCACCTATTGATTCGAAGCGACTGATACCGCACCTTAGATACTAGCGGGATAAGCGATCCCGTTAAGTCCGGCGTTTATTGCAATAGCAAGCTATCGAGGCGCCATGTTAAACAACGATGTGCTATTCAACACGTTCGCCCGTTCTTTCGAAGCACGGCGCGAAGTCGAGATGTCATTTTCCGAATACCTGGAAGGGTGCCGGGATGACTCACTCATGTACGCGAACGCGGCAGAGCGGCTGCTTGCAGCGATGGGCGAGCCCCTGCTGATCGATACGGCCAAGGATACGAGACTTGGGCGCATCTTCATGAACCGGACGATCCGGACCTATCCGGCTTTTTCGGGCTTTTTCGGCATGGAAGAGACGATCGAACGCATCGTCGCCTTCTTCCGGCATGCAGCGCAGGGATTGGAGGAGCGCAAGCAGATCCTCTATCTTCTGGGTCCCGTCGGCGGCGGCAAATCCTCGCTCGCCGAGCGGCTGAAGTCGCTGATGGAAGTCCACCCGATCTACGTGCTCAAGGCGGGCGATGAGCTGAGCCCGGTCTTTGAAAGCCCGCTCAGCCTGTTCGATCCGGTCACAATGGGACCGATGATCGAGGAGCGCTACGGTATTCCGCGCCGGCGTTTGACCGGTCTCATGAGTCCCTGGTGCCTGAAGCGGCTCGAGGAATTCGGGGGCGATATTTCCCGCTTCAAGGTGGTTCGCATCCAGCCATCCAGGCTGCGGCAAATCGCCGTTGCCAAGACGGAGCCGGGAGATGAGAATAACCAGGACATCTCCTCGCTGGTCGGCAAGGTGGATATCCGCAAGCTCGAGAGCCTCGCGCAGAACGATCCCGACGCCTACAGCTATTCCGGCGCATTGAACCGCGCCAATCAGGGCATTCTCGAATTCGTCGAAATGTTCAAGGCGCCGATCAAAATGTTGCACCCGCTGCTGACGGCGACGCAGGAAGGCAATTATATCGGCACCGAAAATATCGGCGCGATACCTTTTTCCGGCATCATTCTCGCGCATTCGAACGAGTCCGAATGGCAGAGCTTCAAGTCCAACAAGAACAATGAGGCCTTCATCGACCGCATCTGCGTGGTTAAGGTGCCTTATTGCCTCAGGGTCACCGAAGAGCAGAAGATCTATGAGAAGCTGATCGAGGAATCCGAGCTCAGCGATGCGCCCTGCGCGCCATCGACATTGGAGACGCTCGCCCGCTTCACGGTTCTGACGCGGCTTTCCAAGCACGAGAATTCGACCGCCTTCTCAAAGCTTCGGGTCTATGACGGCGAAAGCCTGAAGGAGACCGATCCGCGAGCGCGCAGCGTGCAGGAATATCGCGATGCAGCCGGTGTCGACGAAGGTATGGACGGGGCTTCTACCCGCTTCGCCTTCAAGGTGCTGGCGGCGACCTTCAACTACGATACGACAGAAGTCGCTGCCGATCCGGTGCATCTGATGTACATGCTGGAGCAGGCGATCCGCCGCGAACAGCTGCCGCTTGAAACGGAAAAACTCTATATCGAGTTTATCAAGAGTGAACTGGCACCACGCTATGCGGAGTTCATCGGCAACGAGATCCAGAAGGCCTATCTGGAATCCTACGCGGATTACGGCCAGAACCTTTTCGATCGCTATGTCGACTATGCCGACGCCTGGATCGAGGATGTCGATTTCAAGGATCCGGATACCGGCCAGCTTCTTGATCGTGAGCTGCTGAACCAGGAGCTCACCAAGATCGAAAAGCCGGCAGGCATCGCCAATCCGAAGGACTTCCGCAATGAGGTGGTCAAGTTCTGCCTGCGGGCACGCGCAAGCCATGGCGGCAAGAATCCGTCCTGGACCAGTTACGAGAAGATCCGCGAAGTCATCGAAAAGCGGATGTTCTCTCAGGTCGAGGATCTTCTCCCCGTCATCTCGTTCGGGTCCAAAAAGGACGGCGATACGGAAAAGAAACATGGCGAATTCGTCGAGCGTATGGTCGCGCGGGGCTATACCGAACGTCAGGTTCGGCGGCTTGTGGAATGGTACATGCGTGTGAAACAGGCGGGATGAGCCACCAAGGAAGAAGGAATGCACATTGTTGACAGACGCCTGAACCCAGGCGGAAAAAGTTTAGAAAATCGTCAACGGTTTTTGCGGAGAGCAAAAGCGCTGGTGCAGAGAGCGGTCTATGAATCCTCTCAAAATCGCGACATTCAAGATATTTTGAAGGGTGGCGAAGTCAGCATTCCCCTGGATGGAACCGAGGAGCCTCGGTTTCATCGTGGCCCGGAAGGGCTGAAGGAACATATTCTTCCTGGCAATAAGGACTTCATCGAAGGCGACATTCTTCCGCGGCCGGAAGGCAGCGGCGGCCGCCCGCGCGCCGGCGGGGAGGGCTCCGGCGAGGATGCCTTCCGCTTCATCCTGACGCGAGACGAATTCCTCGATCTCTTTCTCGACGATCTCGAATTGCCCGAC
>JBCNPI010000384.1:0-5233 GCA_039593415.1 Rhizobium sp.
AGGAAAAGGCCGTGCCGGAACCCGGCTGAACGGATGCCACTTTGCCGTGAAGCGTGTGATCCGGATAGGCGTCGATCGTGACATCGACCGGCTGGCCAGGCCGCATGTCGGTCAGTTGCGTCTCCTTGAAGTTTGCCGTGATCCAGACCTCATCGGGAACGAAGGTTGCGATCGCCTGCCCCGCTTCGATGAATTGACCTTTGGCACCGGTCAGACGAACGATACGCCCCGGCTGGGCGGCGGTAATCGTCGTATAGTTCAGATTCTGCTGCGCCTCCTCGGCCTGGGCCTGCGCCTGCTTGAGGCTCGCAAGCGCGCTCGATTTCTGTGCTTCGGCGACGGCTTTGTTCTTCAGCGCCGATGTGACATTGGCCTGCATTTGCGCAAGACTCGCTTGATCCTGCGCCAATGTCGCGGTTGCCTGCTGCACGGCTTGCACGCTGCCCGAACCGTTCTTGACCAGCTGCTGCTGCCGATTGGCCTCTTCCTGCGCATATTGAAGGGCGGCATTGGCGGAATTCTGCTGCGCCCGAGCGACATCGACCGAAGCATTGGCGGCTTCGACCTGCGCGCCTGCACTGTCGATGGAAGCCCTGGCGACATCCACCTGGCCATTGGCCTGATCGAGCGCGATCTGGTAATCGCGCGGCGCGATCCTCAGGATGACATCGCCGGTCTTGAGGTGCTGGTTATCGGTCACCGGGACGTCGGCCACATAGCCCGAGACCTTTGCGGCGACGGAGAAGCTGCGCGCGTCCACAAAAGCGTCATCCGTCGACTCATAGGGATAGAAATAGACTTTCCAGACAAACCATCCCGCAACGATGAGAGCCGCCAACAGCACAATGGCCAAGAATACCGAGAATGGATGGCGCCGTATGAATGACGGACGCTTCCGTTGCCTTGATGCGGCCGTATCACGGTCGCTGCCGTCAGTTGCCGGCTGCATACGCTGCTCCGGCTTGGTTTCCCTGATATCGAGTTGATCGTCAGCCATGACCTGATCTTTGCTTGTTATCCTGCGAAGTTTCATTCCGGGCGGTGGCGGAAACGGCGATCAATGCCGCAGAAAGCGCCCGATTCTTTTCAAATCCCGGACGAAGGCGATCCGGTTCCTTTCCTTCTCGGCGGGCTCCCTGATCCGCAAAAGAGCCGAGGGATGGATGGTAACGAGGACATCGAGCTTTCCGGGCGGATGCAGGATACGGCCGCGGTCGCGCATGACCTTGACCTTGGAGCCGAGAAGCGAGGATACGGCCGTTGCGCCAAGTGCGACGACCAGCTTCGGCTTTAGCAGGTCAAGCTCCGCCCCGAGCCACCAGGCGCAGCGCTGCACCTCGCCGGCATTGGGCCTGGCATGCAGACGCTTCTTGCCGCGCATCTGGTGTTTGAAATGCTTGACGGCGTTGGTGACATAGCAGCGGTCCCGGTCCACGCCCGCCTCTTCAAGGCATTCGTCCAGAAGCCGGCCTGCCGGACCGACGAAAGGCCGCGCAGCGAGATCCTCCTTGTCGCCGGGCTGTTCGCCGACGAGCACGATCTCGGCAGCTGCCGGCCCTTCGCCAAAGACGAGATGAGTGGCGTTGCGATAAAGATCGCATCGTTGACATGCCTGCGCATCGTCGTGCAGTTGGTCGAGTGTTTCGGCGTCTGCATGCTCATACGCTAGCGAAGGGCCTGCGCCGGCCAAAGGAATTCGATCGAGCATTGGGGGCTCGCAATGGTTTCAGACACTAGGACGATCAACTAACAGCCGTTCTCTTTGTTCCATGCATGGTTCGATGCCTGGCAAACCCTTCGCACGGGAACTCGCCTCTCCCGGGTTCGTTAGAAAGACAGAAACATCGAAACGGAGGAATAGCCATGACCAGCGACGGCAAACTCGGCTCCTTTGCGCTCAGCGCATTCTTCGATGATGAATATGATGCGGAAGCCGCGGCCAAGGCCTTGATGAAGGCCGGCATCCCCAAGGACGCAATCACCATGACCCCGGGCAATCGACCCGATACATCTCCCGTCGATCATATGGGTTTTCTTGACGCGTTGACCGGCATCTTCTTTCATGAGGAGCAGCGCGCAGCCTATGCGGCCGCGCTCGAAAGAGGAGGAACCCTCCTCACAGTGCAGGAGATGAACGAGGCGCAACACAATATCGCCCTACCGATTTTGACCGAGAAAGGTCAGATCGATCTCAATGAACGGGAAGGCGCCGGCTGAAAGCCGATGCTGGGACACCGATGCGGGAACACCGGCATTCACCGGTGTTCGAGACCTGCTAAGCAGCTACGGCCAGCCTACGGAAGATGATATGGCAGAGACCGAAATCCGCGACATGTTCATCATCGGGCTTCGAAATGCCTACGCGATGGAAAAGCAGGCATTGGGCATGATGATGCCGCAGCTGTCACGCCTCGAACATTATCCGGAGATAGAAGCCAAACTTGAGCGGCATATCGGCGAAACGGAAGATCTGCTCAAACGCCTCGAGCGCATCCTCAAGGACATGGACGAGGATTATCTGAATCTCAGGGATATGATCCTGTCGTTTACCGGTCCGACGACGGTCATGAGCCATGCAAGCGTGGATGACAAGGTGCTAAAGGATGCGCTTACCGACTTCGCATTCGAAAACTACGAAATCGCCGCATACAAATCTTTGCTGACGATCGCCGACGCCGGGAACTTCGGCTCAGCGAAGGATTTGCTGCAGGAAACTCTGACCGAAGAGCAGTCGATGGCCAAATGGCTGAACGACAATCTGCCGGCGGTCACGCGGAAATTCCTGCTGATGTGGGAAGGCGACGGCGCCGCCGCGTAGCAAGGTGATCTTAGATCGGCGCATGGTCGCGATCACGCCTGATCAGCTCGGCGGATGACCGGGTCTATGCCGATCGCTGCGGATCTTCTGCGCATCCATAAATCCATCCGCCCATCGATCTCTGCGACAATCCTCTTCCCGAAAAGGATTGTCGCCGCCGCTTGCCCCCTTGGCAAAGGCATTCCTGCCGAGCTCATAGGCATCGCTTTCGGAAAGTCCGTCGTCGTTGCGTGTCTTCATGGTTATACCCGCTCCGGCATCAAGCGTGCATCTCGACAGGCATTCACGAAGGCGGTTCGGGACGCTTCAATCGGAATCCTGTGCGAAACGGCGGCGAAGCATTTCTCCCTCGCATCGGCATAGGCGGAACCTCTTTCGCATGGCCATCGCCGTGACAGAAAATGAATCGCATCGTCCGGCCCCTGGACCATGTGGCTGCCCAGGCCTACGATCGAAACGCGGACTGGCGCGGCCCAAAGCATTTTGAATTCCACATCAATGACTTCGTGCATCCGATCCTCCCATATCAGGGATGCCCCCACCCTCCATCATCGAACCATGTATGTGTGCGTTTGTTCCTGAAATCGTCCGAGGACGGATAGGTTTTCACGAGGTTTTTGTGCTGGACCTGGAAACCTTTGCCGGCGAGCGTGGGGCAAGCAGTTCACTGGCTTTGTGCTATGCGAAAAACCGGTTGCGATCGAGCACATCGCCGAGGGAATATTCAAGATGCAAAAAGGACATGTCTAGCGCAGCATATTCGCGAGGCTGCGCAATGGAGATGCAAGAAACGCTCGTCAAAGCTCCCTCTCGTCGAGGCGGGCCGCCAGTTGCTGCCGAGCGCGATTGATCCGGCTCTTAACCGTGCCGACCGCACAACCGAATTTCTCGGCGGCGGCATCGTAGGACCGTCCCTCTATGACCACATATTCAAGCATAACGCGATAAGGCTCCGGCAAGAGATCGCAGGCCTTTTCAAGCTCCCTTGCCCGGATGGTCCATTCTTGCGATGGCGGGATGATCCGGTCGCCGGAAATGCATTTCTTGTCGCCGGGAGCTTCGCGCTTGGCAATGCGGAACTTCGTGCAGAACGTATTGCGCATGATCGTGAACAGCCATGATTTCAGTCGGGTGCCCTGATCGAACTGGTTGAGATTGGCGAGCGCCTTCGTCAAGGTTTCCTGAACCAGATCGTCAGCGTCGTTTGCGTTTCTGTGAAAGGTTCGCGCAAACGCACGAAGGGCCGGAATAAGTTCTACTATTTCATTTTTCAGACCGGCTGTTCGGGGCATATCGGTCACAGCTTTTCTCCTTGGAAAACAGCATAAAGGCACATTGCCGGCATTGGCTCACAACGCGCGGCTTCATCAGCTGTCACCAATGACGTGGCGCGGCGCCCGGCACCTTTCGGACGTCGGACAAAACCACCAGTGATCTTGATGTGAGCAGACTTGCTATTCGCTATGCGCTGCGATGAATATTCAAGGTGCTTCGGGGAGACCTTCTGATCTCACAAGCTCCCTGCACCTTTCAAGGGAACGGCCCCATCCTGCGCTTGTTCCATGAAAATCCAAATAATCATCAGAGGGTCACGGCGCGAAGGCCGGAAGGAGCAGCGCCGGCCGGATTTCGTCTATCGCTCGATGGTTCCATTGCGGCGAATCTTGCGCTGGAGAAGCAGAATTCCGTAAAGCAGGGCTTCCGCAGTCGGCGGGCAGCCCGGCACATAGATATCGATGGGAACGACCCGATCACAGCCGCGCACCACCGAATAGGAATAGTGATAATAGCCTCCGCCGTTGGCGCAGGAACCCATCGAGATGACATAACGCGGCTCGGGCATCTGGTCGTACACCTTGCGCAGGGCCGGCGCCATTTTGTTGCAAAGGGTGCCCGCGACAATCATGAGATCCGATTCCCTGGGGCTGGCTCTGGGTGCGGCGCCTGTGCGTTCCACGTCGTAGCGCGGCATAGACATCTGCATCATCTCGATGGCGCAGCAGGCAAGGCCGAATGTCATCCACATCAATGATCCCGTTCGCGCCCAGCTGACTAGCTCATCCGTGCTGGTGACGAGGAAGCCCTTGTCGGCGAGCTCGTTATTGATCGTCCCCATGAAGGGATCGCCGACCGGAGCCTGGCCGGGATGTTGAAAATCGGTGATGACAGGACGGTCTTTGAAGGAAGACATGGTCCGATCTCCCATGGAAAGATATCTCGAACTTCCACCGGACCTGCTTGTTCCAGCCGTTGCGCGCCGGCATGGATTTGTTCGCGACGACAAAAATTCGGAAACAACTGCTCGATTGTCCAGTTTGAAGGCGGCAAACGGATGAAAGGAAATATCTCATGTTGACCAAGATGATCGCAGTTTGTGCCTTGTCGATCGGTATGGCCACGGCGGCCATGGCCCAG
>JBCNPI010000385.1:0-5231 GCA_039593415.1 Rhizobium sp.
CCCGTCCGCCCGCCGCACGGCCGGGCACGCGGCAGGAGGCACCCGCCGGTTCGTCGAAGACGATGGCAGTGACGCCGGAGCCGAGCGTAAGGTCAGTGGAGTGACCGACGGCGACGCCTTCGATATCCGTCAGGAGATTGAGGAGGTCAGCCAATGAAAAATCCTTCGCCGTTTGCAACGCGAGGTCGTCATGGCGATAGGACCGTAAAGAGGGTGAAAAGACAAGATGGGTTTGTCGAAGGCGAGTATTGTCGGAACCGACTCTCGTGGTTCGAGGTCCTGGCTTTCAGCCTGCGCGCCTCACCATGCGGGCGGAATAGCCCTTGTTCGAATACAATAAAGTTTGATTTCGAGAGCCGAGACGGGGTCCATTTGTCAACCGGCGTGAAAAAAACTAGCCCTCACCCTGAGCTTGTCGAAGGGCGAGGGCGGATGATTTTATAATGTAAAAGTAGAGGCGAACCGATCCATCAGACATGGATCGGCTTTGCCTGTTGGCGAGAGAGGAGATCGCGGATCGCCAGCTTCACTTCGTCCGCGTTTCTGAAACGCTGCTCGTCCAGATCATGGACGTGATATTTCACAGCGATGAACTTGAGCCGATCCTGATCTGGAACGACGATACCGACGGGAACGCCGGCATATTCGATGACTTGCTTCTTCATAAATAGACTCCCTCCGCACCGACATCGGTGCAGGCATGGCGAATTGACTGTTTGAATCCGATAAGGGGACGAACGTCACATTCGACAGCGCGGGCTGGAGAGCACGCCCGCGCGGTCATTGCCAAGCACGGACCGCCCTGGGATCGAAGCGATGGCTTTAATATTCAGCATGTCACGTCCCTAAGCTGGTGTTGTACTTGATAGAACTCCCGATCAGGGAGCCCCGCGATCCAATGCGTTATTGTCTATCATATCAGTAGACAATAACAATTTCATCTCAAGAAACATATTCCGAAAGATGTCAAAATGTCGACGATCGGAGAAATAAAATTCCTTAGCTGGCCAATTGCGGGAAAGGTTGTGTTAAGCTTCCGCGCAACCTTCCGCCTTGGAACGGCTTGCCGATCACCGTCACACAGATAGGAACGATCAGGAGATTCGACAATGCCCGCGCGGCATTAAAATTCACACGCCGCTAAAACACCTTAATGGTTAACGGATTTGTCCGGGCGCATCAAAATCCGTCCTCAAGCGCCTTTTCCAACGCTTTGATGAAGAAATCGGCGCTCTCCGGCGCAAGGCAGAGCGGCGGCTTGATCTTCAACACATTCAGGTGATCGCCGGTGGGCTGCATGATGACCCCGAGACCGAGCAGGCGTTCGCAGATCGCAGCTGTTTCTTCGGTGGCCGGCGTCAGGTTTTCGCGGTCACGGACGAATTCCACGCCAAGATAGAGCCCCATGCCATGCACGGCGCCGATGAGCGGGAAGCGGTCCATCAATGCGATCAGCCCCGCCTTCAGCCGGTCGCCGACAGCATGGGCGTTTTCCTGCAGATTTTCGTCCCGGAGGATATCGAGAACGGTAAGGCCGATGACGCAGCTTACGGGGCTGCCGCCGGCGGAAGAGAAGAAATAACCCTCCTTTTCCAGCGATTCGGCGATCTCGCGGCGAGTGATGACGGCACCGAGCGGATGGCCGTTGCCCATGCCCTTGGCGATGGTGATGATGTCGGGCACGACGCCTTGCGTTTCGAAACCCCAGAAATGCTCCCCGAGCCGGCCGTAGCCCACCTGCACTTCGTCGGCAATGCAGAGGCCGCCGCGTTGCCTCACGGCATCGTAGGCGCCGGCAAGATAGCCATGCGGCAGCGCGATACCGCCGGCATTGCCATAGACCGGTTCGGCGATGAAACCGGCAGGCCCATCTCCCTTTTCATCGATAGCCTGCAATTTGGCCGTGACATCGCTGAGATAGTCGGGGCCTGAATCGGGCCCTCGAAACGGGCCGCGATAGGTATTGGGGGAGAGGACGGGATGTACCCACCCGGGTCGCGTCGTCAGCGCCTGCGGATTGTCTGCAATCGAGGTCGAGACCGCATCGCTCGCGACAGTCCAGCCGTGATAGGCCTCCAGCAGGCAAAGCATGTTCTTCTTGCCCGTATGTGCCCAGGCGAGGCGGATTGCCAGGTCATTGGCTTCCGAGCCGCTGTTGACCAGGAAGACGCTATCGAGCCCTTCTGGCGCAAGCGCGGCCAGCCGCTCGGAAAACTCGGCGACAGCGGCGTAATGGAAACGGGAGTTGGTGTTGAGCCGCGACCATTGCTGGGCGATTGCCGCCGTCAGACGCGGATGGGCATGGCCGAGCGTCGTCACGTTGTTGACCATGTCGAGATAGCAGCGCCCCTGCGTGTCAAATAGAAATTCGCGCCAGCCGCGTTCGATCTGTGGCGGGGCATCGTAATAGTGCTTCTGCGGCTTGGCGAAGCGCGCGTTGCGCAGGGAAAGCAGTGCGGCAGCATCCGGTCGCGCCGCCTCGCATGCCGGATTCAGGAGGGCGGCAGGCGAGGGCGAAACGGCCGACCAGCCTTCCGCCTGATCTGCTGTCGCAAAAAGCGGCGGCACGAGATTGGGTACGCGGCAAAGCTGGACGCGCAATCCTCCGATCGCCGAGCCTTCGCTGCCGATTGTGCCTATCGTTGCGCCCTGCTCGATGGCGGCTCCATCATCGAGAGTGCTTTCAACGCCGTCGAGATGCAGGCTCGTTTCCTCGCCGACCAGCACGAAATGCTGGCCCTGCCGTTGCAGCACGCTGGCAAAAGGAGCAGCAACCGTCGCTCCCGCCGGCAGGCAGACATCGCAATGAAGGGCGAAATTCTGCGGTGGTGCCATGGTGAGCGGCGCAGCGAGTGACAGGCGGAATTCGCCGTAACGGGTAGCCGCAGCTCCGGATGCTATGGCCGTCTGGGCAAGCAGCCGCCAGTCCATGTCGGGCTTCTGCCAGTTGCCGTCGATGAAATCAGGCCCGGTAACGGAAAGATCGACTGCGGCGATTTGTGAGGGATCGATGTCGGGCAGCAGCGGCGACCAGCTTTCGGTCGCGATCGGAGCGGCATCGAAGCCGATCGCGCTCAGGATCGCCGCTTCCATCACATCTGGCTGTGCCTCGGTTGCGACATCGAAGATTTCGCGTTCGAAATCGAGATTGCCGCGCACATAGTCGTTCTCGGGATCGACGGCGAGCTGCTGTTCGGTGCTGGCCGCAAGAATGACGGCGCGCGCCACGATCAGCGGCCATAACGCCTTGGCTTCGGCTTCCTCCAGCGGATAGATTGCATGGTAGGCCCTGATGGCCGGAAGGATGTAAAACGGATTGCCGTCCGCATGATGCAGCAGCGATGCGCAGGTGACGGCGAGATCGCCCACCAGCCACCCCTGGATGATATCGCCGAAATCGATGACGCCGTCGGGCACGAGCTGACCATGCGCATCGGGATGGCTGACGACATTGTCGTCGGTAACGTCGTGATGCACCGGCTGCACGCGCAGGGCGCCTGCAAGCGGCTGGATGCGCTTGACGGCAGCGACCATCGCCTTGGCGATGCGGTCGCGTGCCTCATGGTCAGTTATGGCCGACAGGAGCTGTACGGCGACCGGTCCTGCGCGGCGCAGATCCCATTGCAGGCTTCTGTGCAGGCCGGGATGATCGAAATCGGCGAGATCGCGGGCGAGCCTGGCCGAAAGCGCGCCGAGACCGGCGGCTGCCGCCGGCGGCAGATGTTTGCGTTGCGTCAATGTTTGGCCGGGGAGAAAACCAAGCAGCCTGACGAGATAATCCTGTTCGCGGACGGTGATGGCGAGAATATCGCGGCCGTTCAGCGAGGGTACGACATCGGGCACGCGCGGTGCATCCGGTTTGGTATGCAGGTGGCGGATGGCGGCATTCTGCGCCTCGAGTTCGACAAGTTCGTATTCGGCGTGGCATATTTTTAGCACATAGGCATTGTCGCCGGCGTCGATGCGGTAGTTGCGGTCCTGCTGGCTGCCGAGCTCGGTCAGCGTCCCGCTAAGACCGTAATGCGTCCGCAGGATTTCAGCTGCCTCCTCCGGCGTTACATCCGGTCTTGGCAGTTGCATGCGGTTCACGAGCGCGGCGTCGGCCATGGCATCCCCCCGGATGGTTCATTTATGTCGACACTGGAGCCGGGTGATTTTAGGTCGAAACGGCCTAAAATCTGAATCCGCTCCAGAATTAAAGAAGTCGAGCATGATGTCGTCCGAAAACCGATCACACTTTTCGGCATCATGCTCTAAACCATTCCATCCTAAAGAAAATTACTCAAAACAGATAGGGTAGTCGAGCGGCAAGGGGAAGATAGGCCGCAGAATGCAGCCGGCTAGGCATAACAGCCTATTCAACCTCGATGGAATAGCTGCAACCGGCCAGCGTCTTGCCCGGACGAGTATCGACGGTGGAGACGCTGAGCGAGATGCTGGTCTCCAGCACGGTATCCGAATTTTCCTGCTGGTCCTTGCGTGAGAGGATTACCTTCTCGCCGAGAAACTTGTCCGGCTGGTCGACCGAAGCTGCCACGCCGAGCTGCTTGGCCAGCGGATGCGGGTCCGCCTCGTCGAGCACCGCAAGCGGCCCCGTGGAGGCAAAGGCGATCCGGCTCGTCTGCCGTCCGAAGACGGTCACGGGCGCCGAAAGCTGGAATTCCCGCAGGAGGGGATTGGCCGATGGCAGCTCGCTGATGCCGAAGAGTTTCATGGCCTTGGCGCTTTCCGGCCCGGTCAGCCACAGGGCGAAATTGTTGTAGCTCGGCACGTCGTAGGTCGTGCATTCGATCAGCTTGGCGAGATCGATCTTGGAGGGGTCCTGTTCGGCGGTCTCCGCATGGGATGCCGACGCCCAGAGAAGGAGCGCCGCGAGCAGCAGCGTTCCATGGCGGTGGAATGACATGTACTCTCCTTGATCTCCGAAGGATTCGATACGGGTCATATCAAATCGCGCTTCGGAGAGAAAAGAAAAGGGAGTCAGCCGAAATCGCGCGGATGCCCCTTCACCCCATGCGCTCTGAGGCATAGGAGCCTGGGCTTGCCGGGAAGACGACGGTGCGGTTGCCGTTGATGAAGTTGCGGTGATGGATATGCGCATGGATGGCGCGGGCGAGAACCTGGCTCTCGACATCGCGGCCGATCGACACGTAATCCTCGGCCGACTGCGCATGCGTGATGCGCGCCGTGTCCTGCTCGATGATCGGACCCTCGTCGAGATCGGCCGTGAC
>JBCNPI010000386.1:0-5226 GCA_039593415.1 Rhizobium sp.
GACCGGGCCGGTCAGCATCAGCGCCGGGTCGGAGCCGATATTGGCGAAGGCCTTGATGCGGCCGCGCGGCTTCAAGCCCATGCTCTCACCGCCCGCCTTGGAGCCGAGCAGCACGGCGGCGGCGCCATCGACGATGCCGGAGGAGTTACCGGCATGATGGACGTAGTTGATGCGCTCGACTTCCGGATGCGCCTGAATACCGACGGCCTCGAAGCCGCCCATTTCGCCCGGCAGCTGGAACGACGGGTTGAGCGAGGCGAGCGCTTGCATATCGGTGCCGGGACGCATGTGCTCATCACGGTCGAGGATCGTCAGGCCGTTGATATCCTTCACCGGAATGACCGAATTCTTGAAATAGCCCTTCTCCCAGGCGTGGGCGGCGCGCTTCTGGCTTTCAACGGCGTAGGCGTCGACATTATCGCGGGAAAAGCCGTATTTGGTGGCGATGAGATCGGCCGATACGCCCTGCGGCATGAAATAGGCCGGAAAGTTGACCGAGGGGTCCATGAACCAGGCGCCGCCGGACATGCCCAAGCCGACGCGCGACATGCTTTCGACGCCGCCGGCAATGACGATATCGTCGGCGCCTTGAGCGATCTTGCCCGCACCGAAGTTCACGGCATCGAGACCCGAGGCGCAGAAGCGGGAAATCTGCATGCCCGGTGCCTTGCTGGAATAGCCTGCCTCGAAGGCGGCTGCTTTCGGGATGACGGCGCCGGCATCCATGACCGGATCGACGCAACCCATGATGATGTCGTCCACGGTTGCCGTGTCGAGGCCGTTGCGGTCACGGATCGCCTCGAGCGTCTTGGCGGCAAGGCGCACGGATGGCACTTCATGCAGCGCTCCATCCTTCTTGCCGCGCCCGCGCGGCGTGCGCACGTGGTCGTAAATGAAAACCTCGGTCATGTCTCATCTCCCTGCAGCGGCTAACGCCGCCTTGCTCAAAAGGCTTCCGCCGCCAGTTCCATCATCGTGTCGGCGCCGGTTTCGATGCGGGCCTTGCGCAGCGCCGTTTCCGGCATGATGCGCTCCATAAAGAACCGCGCCGTGACAAGCTTGTTCTTCAGATATTCCTGGCGCGCGCTGTCGCCGGCCGCAATACCTGCCTGCGCCGCCTTGGCCATCTTCGCCCACATATAACCAAGGACGACGAGGCCGAAGAGGTGCATGTAATCGGTCGAGCCGGCGCCGGCATTGTCGGGCTTGGCCATGGCGTTCTGCATGAACCACATGGTCGCGGCCTGCACGTCGTTCAAGCCCTTCTTCAGGTGCTTGGTGAAGAAGGCCATCTGCTCGTCGTTGCGGTTCTCCTCGCAGAAATCGCCGATTTCCTTGAAGAGCGCCATGACGGCGCGGCCGCCGTTCAGCGCGAGCTTGCGGCCGACGAGATCGAGCGCCTGGATGCCGTTGGCACCCTCATAGATCATGGTAATGCGGGCATCGCGGACATACTGGCTCATGCCGTGCTCTTCGATATAGCCGTGGCCGCCGAAGACCTGCTGCGCCATGACGGCATGTTCAAAGCCTTTGTCGGACATTACGCCCTTGAGGATCGGCGTCACAAGACCCAGGATATCGTCGGCCGCCTGCCGGTCCTTCTCGTCCGGAGAGCGATGGGCGATATCGGATTTCAGCGCCGTCCAGAGCAGAAAGGCGCGGCCGGCCTCGTTGAAGGCGCGAATGGTCATCAACGCGCGGCGGATATCGGGATGGACGATGATCGGGTCGGCTTGTCTGTCCGGCGCCTTTGGGCCGGAGAGCGAGCGGCCCTGAATGCGCTCGCGGGCATAATTGGCGGCATTCTGATAGGCGATCTCGGCAATCGACACGCCCTGCAGGCCGACGGCGAGGCGGGCCTCGTTCATCATGACGAACATGGCGTTGAGGCCCTTGTTCTCGGCGCCGATCAGGAAGCCCGTGGCCTCATCATAGTTCATGACGCAGGTGGCATTGCCATGGATGCCCATCTTCTGCTCGATCGCGCCGCAGGAGACCGGATTGCGATCACCAAGCGAACCATCCTCCTTGACGAGGAACTTCGGCACAATGAACAGCGAAATGCCCTTGGTGCCTTCGGGCGCACCTTCGATGCGGGCGAGGACGAGATGGACGATATTGTCCGTCATGTCATGCTCGCCGGCCGAGATGAATATTTTCTGGCCTGATATCTTGTAGCTGCCATCCGGCTGGGGCACTGCCTTGGTGCGCAATAGGCCGAGATCGGTGCCGCAATGCGGTTCAGTGAGGTTCATGGTGCCCGACCAGGTGCCCTCGACCATCTTCGGGAGGTAGGTCTTTTTCTGCGCGTCGGAGCCGTGCACAAGGATGGCTGCGATCGCGCCCTGCGTCAGGCCTGGATACATCATCAGCGACATGTTGGCGGCGGAGGTATATTCGCCGACGGCGCAGTGAAGCACATAGGGAAGCCCCTGCCCGCCGAATTCCTCCGGCACGGCGAGACCCAGCCAGCCGCCTTCACGATAGGCGCGATAGGCTTCCTTGAAGCCCTTCGGTGTCGAGACGGTGCCGTCGTCATGGCGCACACAGCCTTCCCGATCGCCGGAATAATTGAGCGGGAAGAGCACCTCTTCCGACAATTTGGCCGCCTCGCCGAGGATCGCCTCGATCATGTCGGATGTGGCATCGGCATAACCCGGAAGATTGTTGTAGCGCTCCAGCCCGAGCACGTCATTCAGGACGAAGAGCGTATCATTCACCGGGGCCTTGTAGACTGGCATTTCTCGAATCCCTCCAATTCGCCGCCGGACCTCAGATTCCGGCCACTGGCTTAGTCTTACAAAATATTGACGTTTGCGTAAACGTCAAATTCGCGCGGCAGAATGAAATTTTGGTGAGGCAGCCGAGGGACCACCGGGCAGGCAGGCGATATGAACCTCTCTCCGGCATCTTCCCGGCAGCGTTTGCTCGCAAGAATATCGGGTCTTCGGACAGCAGAACCGAAATAAAAGGTTAAGACTTCCGTTAAACTTAACGAGTTGTTTACCACGTTTCGTAAATTGTACGAGTTGAGCAGCAGTGCTTCGCGCTTCTTCAATTTATCCTTTGATTGCGCGCTGTCTTTGCGGCTCGGTTTGAGGAAAGCCAATACATTTATCCCTTTCCGAACGGCGGAATGCGGGCAGCGCGGCAATGCGGCAATGTCCTCCTTTCGTCTGCATGACCGCCCGGAGCGGTCGATAGTTCGAGGCGAGCAAAAGATATGAGCGGATCGCGATCAAATTCTACGGGCACGGGCGACTGGACATCGCTGGATGCCTTGAGCCGCACGATCGAGGGGCTGGAGGCGCGCATCGAGGGGCTGATGGGTACCGCCGCTTCGCGCGATACGCACCAACGCGTCGCCGGCGGCTATGCGCCCGCGCCCGAGCGGGCCGCCGCTCAGGAGCGCATGCCGCCCCGCCCGGTACGGGAGTCATATGCCAGCCGCCCCTACGAACGTCCCCTGCGTGGCGAGCGTCAGGACATCGATCCCCGTCCCGATCCGCTCGCCGAGATCCGCCAGCGCCAGCGCACGCTTGAAGCAAACCGCGAGCGTCTGCAGCCGCGCCGCGAGGAAATCGTGCATGCCGAGCCGCAGCCCGCACGACGCCCGATCGACAGCTACTCCCAGCGCCAGCCGGTGCGGGCCGCCGCCGATGCACCGGTCGACATCGCCCAAGCGCTCGTGAACCTCCGCCAGGATCTCAAGCGCGACATCGCCGAGAGTGTGACCCGCGAAGTCAACGCATTACGCACCGAAATCCGCGATATCCGCGAGAACGCGCAGGACAAGCATTTCGTTGCCGATGTCCGCGAGGACATGGCGCGGCTTGCCGACAGCATCAACCAGCTCGCAGGCCAGCCAGAGACCGCCGGCCTGAAAGCCGAGTTCGACGAGCTGCGCTCGCTGATGGACGGCCTTGCCCGCGAGGAATCCCTGCATCACGTCGAGCGCCAGGTTAAGGCGATCGATACGACAGGCCTGCAGGACGAACTCGTCTCGCTCGCCTATCGCCTCGATGATATCAAGCAGCATCTCGGTGGCATGAACGACAGCCCAGCCGTGCGGGCGCTGGAAAACAAGCTGCTGACGATCGCAACCGCGATGGAGAGCCTCGGCTCTATGATGCAGCCGCAGGACCAGGCGATGCAGCGGCTGGAAGGTCGCTTGAGCGGTCTTGCCGACCAGATCGACCTGATGAGCCGCGACGCTGCACGGCGCCAGCCGGCCGACGATCTTTCCGGCCGCCTCGAAGCGCTTGCCATGCGCATCGACGAACTCGGCAGCGCCAAGGCCGTTGCCCGTCTCGAGGAGCGCCTCGACCAGCTCTCGCACCTGATGGAGCGCTCGCAGAAGGCCGCGCCCCAGCCCGAACTCGTCACCTATCTCGCCGACATCTCCCACAAGATCGATGCGCTCGAACATGGCTCTGTCGGCAATGTGCTGGCGGACCGTCTGGATTATCTCGCCCGCCGCATCGACGAGATGGATTTCCACCCGCCGGTCCCGGCTGCGAGCATTGACGACGGCGTGGCGCGCCGCCTGGAAGGACGCCTCTCCGACATTGCCGCACGGCTTGAGGCCAGCACGGCCGCGCCGCCCACGGATACGCAGGCACTGCGCAATCTCGAAGAGCAGATCGCCCATCTCTCGACATTGCTGACGAACGAGCCACGGGCTGCCGCCGATCATTTTCCGGCAGATTTCGACCGCCGGATGAGCGCGATCGAAGATTATATGGCGACCAACGACGAATATATCATCGAGGCGGCACGCCATGCGGCGGAAACCGTCGTCGAGGCTTACTCGCGCGAAGGCGTGAGGGGCAATGGCGTACACGCGGCCGACATGTCCGCACTGACGGCGCTTGCCGAAGACCTTCGCCATCTCGAAGATCTCAGCCGCGCCAGCGACGAACGCACGCACCGCACCTTCGAGGCCCTGCACGATACGCTGTTGCAGATCGCCGACCGGCTCGACCATATGGAACATCGCAAGCCCACGCCGGTCATGCCCGTAGCGAGCTTCGAAAGCGACGTCTTCGCCGAAGAGGATATGCCGGCCATAAAACCGCCGATGGCTGCACAGCAGCAGAAGGCTGGCCCGATCATCCGCGCGGTCGCACCGGCCGAATCCACGGCCGCCTCCGAAGTCGCCGTCGCACAGGCGATCGACGCCAACACGAAGGCTGAAATCAAGGCTGCAGCCAAGAAGAGCGGCAA
>JBCNPI010000387.1:0-5213 GCA_039593415.1 Rhizobium sp.
ACCGGTCAGGCCCGCATTCATGAATTTGCTGTAGCCGGCAGTGAAGAGAAGCGGTGCGGTTTCGCCGCTGATACGGGCGATGGCCAGCAGGATGCCGGTGAGGATGCCCGTCCACGCGGAACGGTAGATGACCAGCGTCATGGATTTCCACCGGGGCGCGCCGAGCGCGGCCGTCGCCTCACGAAGCGCATTCGGCACCAGCAACAGCATATCCTGCGTCGTGCGATTGACGACCGGGAGAGCGATCAGCGCCAGTGCGAGGATGCCCGCAATGGCGGAGTTGCCGTGCATGGGCACGACCACGGCGCCGTAGACGAACACGCCGACGATGATCGAGGGTGCGGACAGCAGAATGTCGTTGATGAACTTGGCAGCCTCGGCAAGCTTGGTACCGTTGGCATATTCCACCAGATAGGTGCCGGCCAGAATGCCGATCGGCGCGGCGATGAGGATGGCGCAGCCGGTGACCAGTACCGTTCCGTAGATCGCGTTAATCAGACCGCCCCGCGAGCCCTGGGCCGGGATCGACATGGTGAACACGTCGAGGCTGAGCGCCGACACACCGCGATAAACCAGGCTTACAAGGATCACGCTCAGAAAGAATATGCCGAGAATGGCCGCAAGGAAGGACAGGGTCATCATCACCTTGTTCTTCGTATAACGCCTGGACACGAGATTCTGACGAACTGCATTTTCCATGGTTTTTTCCTCAGAGCGAGTCGCCGCGGCCGATCATCCACCTTGCCAGCGCAAGCACGCAGAAGGAAAGGACGAACAGGAGCAGGCCGAGCGCAATCAGGCTCGACAATTGCAGACCGTCGGCATCGCCGAAGTTGTTCGCGATCTGGGCGGAAATGGTGGTGGAAGGCGAGATGATCGACGACTGTAGGCGGCTCACCGAGCCGACAACGAAGGTGACGGCCATGGTTTCGCCAAGCGCACGGCCCAGACCGAGCATGATGCCGCCGACAAGGCCGCGGCGCGTGTAGGGGATCAGGATGTGGCGCGCCACTTCCCATGTGGTCATGCCCATGCCGTAGGCGGATTCACGCAGCATCGGCGGCACGGTGCTGAACACGTCACGGGAGATCGCGGTGATAAACGGCAGGATCATGACGGCCAGCACGAGGCTTGCCGTCAGCAGGCCGACACCTGGCGCCGGCGGCTGGAACAGCAGGCCGATCAAAGGCACCTGGCCGATAGTCGCTATAAGAAAAGGCAGGATGTAGTTCTGCATCAGCGGCACGAGAATGAAGAGACCGACGATGCCGTAGATGATGGAGGGAACGCCAGCCAGAAGCTCGATGGCCGTACTGATCGGACGGCGCAGGCTGCCGGGGCAAAGCTCCGTGAGGAAGATAGCGATGCCGATGCCCAGGGGAACGGCGATCAGCATGGCGATGAACGAACTTACCAGCGTGCCGACCACTGCAGGCACGGCACCATAGATATCGACTGGAGCGCTCCACTTCGTGCCCCAAAGGAACGAAAGCCCGAACGTCTGGAAGGTCGGCAAAGCATCGATGACAAGAACGGCAAGAATCGCCAGCAGGAGGAGCACGACAAGAACAGCCGAGCCAAGCGTCATCAAATAGAAAATCCTGTCCTGCGTCCGGAATTTTCTGGTGGCGGCGGTAGTATCCAGTGCCTGGAAGCCAGCCGTCTGAGTCGCATCAGCCATCGATTTCCCCTTGTCCTGTCACGAAAGGCGGACAGGGCATTGCCCTGTCCGCCGCAACTTTCTTACCGAGCACAAATTACTTCGTGCCGAAGTCCGTCTTCCAGGACTTCTCGACGATCTCGACAACATTGTCCGGGATCGCAAGATAAGACAGGGCGGCCGCGTCCTTCTGGCCATGCTCATAGGACCACTTGAAGAACTTCAGTGCCTCTTCATTCTTAGCAGCATCGGCGGGCTTCTTGTAGAGCAAAACCCAGGTCGAAGCGGCAATCGGCCAGCTCTTTTCGCCCGGCTGATTGGTGATGATCAGGTTGAAGTTCTTGGCCTTGGCCCAGTCGGCGTTGGAAGCGGCAGCCTTGAACGTCTCGAGGCTCGGCTCGATGACCTTGCCGGCGGCATTCTTCATCTTCGCGAAGCCGATGTGGTTGGCGACGACGTAGGAATATTCAACGTAGGAGATCGAACCAGCCGTCTGGTTGACGGTGGTGGAAACGCCTTCGGAACCCTTGGCGCCGAAGCCGACCGGCCATTCAACCGCCGTGTTCGAACCAACCTTTTCCTTCCACTCCGGCGAGACCTTCGCCAGGTAATCGGTGAAGTTGAAGGTCGTGCCCGAGCTGTCGGCGCGATAAACGACGGAGATCGGCGTGGAGGGCAGCTTTACTCCCGGGTTGAGAGCCTTGATGGCAGCATCGTCCCACTTGGCAATCTTGCCGAGGAAGATATCGGCCAGCGTCTTGCCGTCGAGAACGAGTTCGCCCGGCTTTACGCCTTCGACGTTATAGGAAACGACGATGCCGCCGGAGATCATCGGGAACTGGGCAATGCCGTTCTTCTCGAGGTCAGCGTCGCTCATCGGCTTGTCCGAAGCGCCGAATACGATGGTCTTGTCGAGGAGCTGCTTGATGCCGGCGCCCGAGCCGACCGACTGGTAGTTGACGACATTGTTCGTCGCAGCCTTGTAGCCTTCTGCCCATTTGGACAAAACAGGAGCGATAAAGCTTGAGCCGGCGCCCGTGATGTCGGCAGCCATAGCCGAAGCAGCCATGGTGACAACCAGGCCAGCAGTCAGGCAAAGGGAACGGAGTTTCAGGTTAAGCATAGTAGACTCACTTCCTCAAGTGAACAAAAGGATGGCGAGCAGAAGAGCGGCGCGAGGCATCCGGTCAATAACCTCCCCACCTGTATCTCCTGGCGACAGAGATGCCTCTAAAGACGCATTGTTTCAGTTTGATGACAGTTTAACGAAGCGGCAGTGACACAACCTGCGGCAAGCATGGCGGCCGCTGCGGAACCGCATGGAAAGCTTCGCATCCTCGGGCAAGGGACATCAATCTTCACGTTTTGACTCAAGAGCATTTTCACAGGCGTATCACATAGTCCTTGCGAGTCGTTTCAACGACTTCCCAGGTCCCTTTGAAGCCCGGCTTCAGGATCATGCGGTCGCCCGCGCGCAAATGAAAAGCCTCGCCATTGTCGGCGGTGACGATGGAATAGCCTGCGAGGACGTTGAAATATTCCCACTCATCATAGACGATCTTCCACTTTCCTGGCGTCGCCTCCCATATGCCGGCATAGAGGCCGCCATCGGCCTCATCGAGGCTCCAGGTGCGGAAGGTCGGATCTCCCGAAACCAGACGATCCGCTGCAGGCGCACCTGTCTCCGGTTCGACGCCGTCCTCCTTCAGTCGCAGGTAAGTCGCCACGTTGGCCTCCCATCAATCGTATCTCGACATCGAAATGCAAAGTCCGCGAGCGCCGTCGAGGCGTTCGCGGACCGGCAGATGAAACTTCTGGTCATCAAAGATGACCGGGAGGCTTTTCCGGCCTTTCGCAGACGCCGTCCTCAGACTTTCGCCAGCGCCTGCTCCAGGTCGGCGATGATATCCTTGACATCCTCGATGCCGATGGAGAGGCGCACCACATCCGGGCCGGCACCGGCGGAAGCTTGCTGCTCGTCGGTCAACTGCTTGTGCGTCGTCGATGCCGGATGAATGACGAGCGAGCGTGTGTCGCCGATGTTTGCAAGATGCGAGAAGAGCTCCAGCCCCTCCACCAGACCTCTGCCGGCGTCATAGCCACCCTTCAATCCGAAGGTAAAGACCGACCCGGCGCCCTTCGGCGAGTAGCGCTGCTGCAGGGCATGGTTCGGATCATCCTCGAGACCGGCATAGTTGACCCAGGCCACCTTCTCCTGTGCCTTCAGCCAGCGTGCGACGGCAAGCGCATTGTCGGAATGGCGTTGCATGCGCAGCGGCAGCGTTTCGATGCCCGTCAGGATCAGGAAGGCATTGAACGGCGAGATGGCTGGGCCGAGATCCCGCAGGCCGAGAACACGGCAGGCAATGGCGAAAGCGAAATTGCCGAAGGTGGAATGCAGCACGATGCCGTTATATTCCGGCCGCGGTGAAGACAGCATGGGATATTTGCCCGAAGCCGACCAATCGAACGTACCGCCGTCGACAATGATTCCGCCCATGGAATTGCCGTGACCGCCGAGGAATTTCGTCAGTGAATGCACGACGATGTCAGCGCCATGCTCGAGCGGACGAATGAGGTAAGGGCTTGCCATGGTGTTATCGACGATCAGCGGCAGGCCATGCTTATGGGCGACGGCGGCGATCGCCGCGATGTCGACGAAGGTGCCGCCCGGATTGGCCAGGCTTTCGATGAAGATGGCGCGGGTGCGCTCGTCAATCTGCGCCTCGAAGGTCGTGGGGTCGGCCGGATCGGCCCAACGCACCCGCCAGTCGAAATTCTTGAAGGAGTGGCCAAACTGATTGACCGAGCCGCCATAGAGCCGCCTGGCGGCAACGAAATTGTCGCCTGGCTGCATGATGGTGTGGAAGGTCAGCATTTGCGCGGCGTGGCCCGAGGCGACAGCAAGAGCTGCGGTTCCGCCTTCCAGGGCGGCTACCCGTTCCTCCAGCACAGCCTGCGTCGGGTTCATGATGCGCGTATATATATTGCCGAACTGCTGCAGGCCGAAGAGCGCGGCGGCGTGGTCCGCATTCTGGAAAACGAAAGATGTCGTCTGGTAGATCGGGGTCGCGCGGGCGCCCGTCGTCGGGTCCGGCTGCGCGCCCGCATGGATCGCAAGCGTGTCGAAACCAGGGTTATTCGTTGGCATGATCTTTCCCTCCCGCCGATTCTGTCTGTTGTGGGAAGATCATAGCGGTCGGCCCGTCAAAGTTAACCGCGAAGTTTGCAACGCCTTTCGCTGGCCGGAAAAAACTTGCCCTCTTTCGGCGATATTGCGCGATAAACGAGCGGCTTGACGCTCATGCGACCAGACGCGGATATTCGATGGCCGGACAGCGGTTCATGACGACCCGTACACCGGCCGCCTCCGCTCTTGCCGCCGCCGCATCGTCGCGCACGCCGAGCTGGCCCCAGATGACCGGCGGCCGCGGCTCGATCATGATGGCCTCCTCGACCACGGACCGGAGATATTCGGGCGCGCGGAAAACATCGACCATATCCACGGGCTCGGGAATATCGGACAGACGCGCGTATACCCATTGCCCCAGAA
>JBCNPI010000388.1:0-5211 GCA_039593415.1 Rhizobium sp.
GAAGTCGACCGGCGGCAAGGCCAATCCGCAGGCCGTGCAGGCGCTGGTCAAGGCCAAGCTCGGCATCGAAGAGGAATAAGCGGTGTTCTTCGTCCGCACCGCCAGCGAGCAGGACCTGGAAAAGGTTCGCGCTCTGCTCGGCGAAACCTGGCACGCGACCTACGACCCGATCTACGGGCCGGAAAAGGTCAGCGAACTGCATGCCTCCTGGCATTCGCCGGCTTCGCTGAAGGCGCGGCTGGCGAACAAGAATTCCGAATTTCTGGTCGCCGATGACGGCAGGACGATCGGCGGCATGGGCTATGCCGCCATGTCCAAGGAGATGACGAAGACCGTCATGCTCCACATGCTCTATGTCGGCCCCCGCCATCAGCGGCAGGGTATCGGCCGCGACATTTTCGCCGAGCTTGAGACTTGTTTTCCGGATGCGGAGATCATGCGTCTCGAAGTCGAACCGCAGAACGCGTCCGCGATCGCCTTTTACCAAGCCCATGGCTTTGTCGAGGTCGGCCGCACGGAAAACTGTGGCAATGGGCAGTCGGGCATTCCGGCGCTGATCTTAGAGAAGCCTTTGGCGGCCCACTGAAAAAATAGACGAGACCGTTCATGGAAGACGTTCGCCTGGTGATCCGCGAAGCGAAAGAATCCGACCTTCCTTCCCTGATCGGCCTCTTCGCCGCCGATGCCGTGGGCGGCCACGGCGATACGACCGACCCCTCTGCTTATGACGATTATCTCCGTGCGTTTCGCACCATAGCGGCATCGCCGGAGCAGACGCTGTATGTCGTCGAGCTCGCAGGCGAAGTGGTCGGGACGTTCCAGACGATGATCACGACGACGCTGACCGGGCGGGGCGGTTCCGCCACGATCATCGAAGCGGTCCAGACGCGAGCCGATAAGCGCGGGCAGGGGATCGGCGCCGCCATGATCAATTCCTGTATCGACGAGGCAAAGAAACGCGGCATACGGATGGTGCAGCTGACCTCGAATGCAGTGCGCAAGGACGCCCATCGCTTCTATGAGAGATTGGGTTTCAAGCCGACGCATCTGGGCTTCAAGATGCTATTGAAATGAGACGGTTTGCCTGCTGGAATCACTGGACAAGCAGGTTCAGTGGCGGCATAAGCAAACTATCGAATTCTGGTATCGCTCGCCCCTCAGCGGGTATCGAGGAAAAGACATGTGGAATTTCATCGTACAGACCTTCACCTGGTGGAACAGTCAGACCATGGGAACGCGCTTCGCGACCTGGCGTTTTGGCAAGCGTGTCGGCGAGGATGAATTCGGCAACGTCTATTACGAAGGCGGCACGTCTTCTTACGGCCTCCCGAAGCGCTGGGTGATCTACAAAGGCTATGCCGAAGCCTCGGCCATTCCTCCGGGCTGGCACGGCTGGATGCATCATCGCACCGACGTTCCGCCGACCAAGGAAAACTATGTATCCAAGGAATGGCAAAAGGAACACCGCGCCAATCCGACCGGCTCGCCTCAGGCATACCGCCCGCCGGGTTCTCTCGCCGTTGCCGGCGAGCGTCCGCGCGTGACCGGCGACTACGACGCCTGGACCCCGGGCAACTGAGCGGGGAGCCGGCCCGTCCTTTGGCCACAATTGGCCGTTAGGCGCGACATATGCCGGCTTTTGCTCGGCGCCTTGACCGAGACCAAGCGGAGATTGGCGGATATGACGTTTTCTAAGCGGAGCGCTTCTTTGCGGGCGGCGGCCGTGGTGGGCACTGCTCTCTTCGCCGGCATCATGGCAGCCTCCACCGCCGAGGCTGCCCGCATCGCCAATCCGGTTGCCGTCTTTTCCGGCCTCGACAAGATCACCGGTCGCATCACCACTTTCGACGTTTACGTCAACGAAACAGTGCAGTTCGGCGCACTGCAGGTGACGCCGCGCGCCTGCTATTCACGAGACGATACCGAGCAGCAGAAGGTGGACGGGTTCGTCGAGGTGGACGAAATCACGCTCGATCGCCGCATCCGCCGTATCTTTACCGGCTGGATGTTTGCCGACAGCCCCGGCCTCAACGCCGTCGAGCATCCGATCTATGACGTCTGGCTGAAAGAGTGCAAGCAGAAGTCCGACGTTCCGCCGCCGGATACCGCCGGCGCGAAGCAAACGCCTTCAAGATAGAGATTGCAGAATCGGACAGCCCGCAGAAGTCTGTCTCCGCGGGCATGGTTTAGCTTTGCCTGGTATTGACAGCGGCTTCACCTATCGCTTGACGATCGGCGGCATCCGACAGATCGAGGATGATCCTCAGCCCGTCTTTGGGCCTGCAGCGTAGAAAGTCGCCACGGTCCGGATGGGCTTTCAATTTGCCGCCGTCACGGAGAGCCTGCAGTCGCGAGCGCGAGATTGCCAGTTCTGCCGCCAGCAACCGGTTAAGACGCAGGCTTATCGGCAGCTCGGCCGATATCTCGATATCAAGCAAAGTCCAGCCGTTCGCCGCACCCATTGCCTCTTTCCATATTATGACATCGGGCGGCTCATCGATACGCTTGGCTTTCCGCTTCAGCCCGTCGAGATCGAACTCCTGAACGCGCACCCAATCTGGATCGCTGCGCTGCAGTGCCTCGAGGGTGGAGGGGCTGAAGTCGTGAACGGCCCGGCGCTCGAAGAGCGTTCGATTCCAAGTCTTCTCGCAATCGATGCATTTGTACACAAGCCAGGCATCGAGCCGCTTGCCATTGGCATTGAGCCTGATCTTGCCGCTCGATTTGAACGGTTTCAGAGATTTGCAGCCGCTGCAGGCGATCCATGGCTGCGGAGATGCTTTCGGCGAGATGGCCCAACGGACCTGAAGAATATTGCACATACCGTCTTGATCTTCCGTCTGGAAGTCCACCAAGCTGGCGGTGAGACAAGCCCGTCAGGGCACGGTATGGCGATGTTGCGGGACGGCTGAAGAGCTGAGACAGCGGTGGCTGAATTGGGCGCGTTTTGACAATGCCAAACCGGTCTCAGGCCATCACCCCATGGACATGAACGTGCATCGAACGGCGCTTCGCCGCCCCAATGCACTGGATGATTTGGATGAGACCGGAATTTACGACGGCAAAGCGGAACCTCTATGCACCAACGCTCTTCATCAGGCGGGATAGCAGACCACAACCGGAATTTGAAGTGGTTCCAATCCACCGCTCAGGGATGATCGCCGGAGAAGCTCAGATTTGGCGATTCCATCGCCTTTTCCAGCATTTTGGCGTAGGCATCCTTCGGCACGTCGATCGCGCCGAATGTCTTCAGGTGCTCGGTGGTGAATTGCGTGTCGAGGAGGGTGAAGCCGCGTTCGCGCAAGCGCTCCACCAGATAGACGAGGCAGATCTTGGAGGCGTCCGTGCGGCGGGAAAACATGCTTTCGCCGAAGAAGGCTGATCCCAGTGAAACACCATAGAGACCGCCGACCAGGTGATCGCCTTCCCACGCCTCTACGGAATGGGCATGACCGATATGGTGCAAACTGGAATAGAGCGAGCGGATCGTCTCGTTGATCCAGGTGCTCGGGCGATCGCTCGTCTGCTCCGCGCAGGCTACGATAACCCCCTCGAAATCCGTGTCGAAGGTGATGCGGAAAGGATTTTGGCGGATCTTCTTGGCGAGACTCTTGGAGACGTGAAACGTATCGAGAGGAATGATGCCTCGCAATTCCGGCTCGACCCAGAAGATTTCCGGGTCGTCTGCCGATTCAGCCATCGGGAAAAGTCCGATGGAATAGGCGCGCAACAAAATTTCCGGGGTAATGCCGGGACGTTTGCCGCGCGCTCCGGGCACAGGCTAGGCCGATGTCTTCGCCAGGTAGTTTTCCAGCCAATGGATATCGTAATCGCCGTTGGCGATATCCTGATTGGAAACCAGATCCTGGAAGAGCGGCAGGGTGGTCTTGATGCCATCCACCACGAATTCGTCAAGCGCACGGCGCAGGCGCATCATGCATTCGACGCGGGTGCGCCCGTGCACGATCAGCTTGCCGATCAGACTGTCGTAATAAGGGGGGATCTTGTAGCCTTGATAGGCGCCGGAATCGATGCGCACGCCGAGGCCGCCCGGCGCATGGAAATGCGTGATCGTGCCGGGAGAGGGGACGAAGGTCCGCGCGTCTTCGGCGTTGATGCGGCATTCGATGGCATGGCCTTGGAAATGCACCTCATCCTGCGTGACCGAAAGACCGCCGCCGGAGGCGACGCGGATCTGCTCGTGCACGAGATCGATGCCGGTGATGGCTTCCGTCACCGGATGCTCCACCTGCAGGCGGGTGTTCATCTCGATGAAATAGAACTCGCCGTTTTCATAGAGGAACTCGATCGTGCCGGCGCCGCGATATTTCAGCTTCTTCATGGCGTCGGCGCATATCTTGCCGATCTTCATGCGCTGCTCGACGTTGAGGGCCGGGGAATTGGCTTCCTCCCAGACCTTCTGATGGCGGCGCTGCAGCGAGCAGTCGCGTTCGCCGAGATGGATCGCATTGCCTTCGCCATCGCCGAACACCTGGACTTCGATATGGCGCGGCTTGCCGAGGTACTTTTCCATATAGACGGAATCGTTGCCGAACGCCGCACCCGCTTCCGTGCGCGCCGTCGACCAGGCCTCGATCAGGTCCTCTTCCGTGCGCGCGACCTTCATGCCGCGGCCGCCGCCGCCGGCGGTTGCCTTGATGAGCACGGGATAACCGATTTCGCGCGCCGTCGTCAGCGCATCCGCCTCGGTCTTCACCTCACCGTCCGAACCCGGAACGACGGGAATACCGAGCTGCTGCGCCGTGGTTTTCGCGGTGATCTTGTCGCCCATGATGCGGATATGCTCCGCCGTCGGACCGATGAAGGTGATGCCATGCGCATCGAGAATGTCGGCGAACTTGGCGTTTTCCGAAAGGAAACCATAGCCGGGATGCACGGCATCAGCGCCGGTGATCTCGCAGGCAGCGACGATCTGGTGGATGTTGAGATAGCTTTCGCGCGACTGCGGCGGGCCGATACAAACGCTCTCATCCGCAAGCCGTACATGCATTGCGTCGGCATCGGCGGTGGAGTGCACCGCAACGCTCGCAATGCCGAGCTCCTTGCAGGCGCGCAGCACGCGCAAGGCGATCTCTCCGCGGTTGGCTATGAGAATCTTCGAAATCATGGGCATGGGCCGGCCTACTCGATGACGACCAGAGCTTCGCCGTACTCGACCGGACGACCGTCCTGAACCAGGATTTCGGTAAT
>JBCNPI010000389.1:0-5201 GCA_039593415.1 Rhizobium sp.
GCCGCGAAATATTCGGCGACGTGCCCGCGTCGCCAGGCTTTTTGCCGCTTCAGTTTCTCGCCGGACCCGGGCTTCGTATCAGCCATGGCGCTCCTTCATGTCGAGCAGGCGCTGGTAAAGCTCCTTTCGCGGCAGGCCAGTGAGGCGCGCAGCCTCGGTCGCGGCCTTGGCTGTCGGCATCGTCCCGGAGAGATCGGCGAGGATGGCATCGACATCGGCCTCCGCGGCAACGCTTTCCGCTGGCGGTCCCACAAGCCAGACGATCTCGCCCTTCACATTGTCGACCGCGTCATAGAATGACGCGAGTTCGGACAATGTGCCGCGCCGGAATTCCTCGAAGGTTTTCGTCAGCTCGCGGCAGACGGCGCCCGCGCGCTCACCGCCAAGCACATCGGCAGCGGCGGCAAGGGTAGCGGCAATGCGATGCGGCGATTCAAAGAAGATGAGGGTTGCGGGCACGGCTGTCAGCTCCGCGAGACGATCGCGGCGGCCCTTGTCCTTGGCGGGCAGGAAACCGGCAAAGAAGAAGGCGTCGTTCGGCAGGCCGGAGCCGACGAGTGCCGCAAGCGGTGCGGAGGCGCCGGGAATGGGAACGACCTTGTGGCCCGCTTCGATCGCCTGCGTTGCCAGCCGGTAACCGGGATCGGAGACGAGCGGCGTGCCGGCATCCGACACCAATGCGACGGAGCGGCCGGCCTCCAGCGCCTGCAGCAGCCTCGGCCCGGCCTCATCGGCATTGTGCTCATGATAGGCATAGGGCTTGTTCCGGATGCCATAGCGATCGAGCAGGACGCGGGTAACGCGCGTATCCTCGCAGGCCAGAACATCGGCGCCGGCGAGCGTTTCCAACGCCCTCAGCGTGATGTCGCCGAGGTTGCCGATCGGAGTGGCGACAAGGTAAAGCGCCGGTTCGAGGGGGCGGGCCGGAATCTGGTTATTGTGCAGGCGGAAACTCCGCGCCGCGCCGCTTGCTTGCTCTTCGTTCATACCAGCCCTGATTTCACCTCGGATTCCCAGCCTTTATGGTCGAGGCGCATGCCGACGGCAAGAGCAGCGCAATTCCTGTGGAGCATTGTCGACGAAATGTCGAATTGCCGCCCGGCAAATCGCCCATGCCTCTTGCATTCGGATGGAGAAGTCTGCCAAGTTGCCTGTCCAATCTTTCGGGCCTCGTCCGAAAACATGTCGCTCGGGCGCCTCGGGCCGCCCGGCAAGTCACGGTCGAAAGCGGTAGCATCCATGCGTATTACAATTGAGCGGTCGAACCTCCTGAAGTCGCTGAACCACGTCCATCGCGTGGTCGAGCGTCGCAACACGATCCCGATCCTGTCCAACGTGCTGCTGAAGGCCGAGGGTACGAGCCTGGACATGAAGGCGACAGACCTCGATCTTGAAATCACCGAGGCAACACCCGCCAACGTCGAACAGGCCGGCGCGACGACGGTTCCGGCGCATCTGCTTTATGATATCGTGCGCAAGCTGCCCGACGGTTCGGAAGTGCTTCTGGCCACCAACACCGATGGCAGCTCGATGACGGTCGCTTCCGGCCGCTCGAAATTCTCGCTGCAGTGCCTGCCGGAAGCCGATTTTCCGGACCTCACTGCCGGCAGCTTCAGCCACTCCTTCAAGCTGAAAGCCGCCGATCTGAAGATGCTGATCGACCGCACGCAGTTTGCGATCTCCACCGAAGAGACGCGCTACTATCTGAACGGCATTTTCTTCCACACGATCGAAAGCGGTGGCGACCTGAAGCTGAGAGCCGTCGCCACGGACGGCCATCGCCTGGCGCGTGCCGATGTCAGCGCCCCATCGGGCTCCGAGGGCATGCCCGGCATCATCATCCCGCGCAAGACGGTCGGCGAGCTGCAGAAGCTCGTGGACGCACCGGATACAATTGTGACCGTCGAAGTCTCCGACGCGAAGATCCGCCTGACGATCGGCTCCATCGTCATGACCTCGAAGCTCATCGACGGCACGTTCCCGGATTATCAGCGCGTCATCCCGGCCAATAACGACAAGGAAATGCGCGTCGATTGCCAAACCTTCGCTCAGGCCGTCGACCGCGTCTCGACGATCTCGTCGGAACGTGGCCGCGCCGTGAAACTGGCACTCTCCGATGGTCAACTGCTCCTCACGGTCAACAATCCGGATTCGGGCAGTGCGACGGAAGAAGTCGCCGTCGGCTACGAGATGGACCCGATGGAAATCGGCTTCAATGCCAAGTATCTCCTCGACATCACCGCACAACTTTCCGGCGAAGCAGCCATATTCCTGCTGGCCGATGCCGGTTCGCCGACGCTCATCCGCGACACGGCCGGCGACGACGCGCTTTATGTGCTGATGCCGATGCGGGTGTAGCGAAACCAAAGCGCCCTTCTATGCGTTTCTTCAACGCAAGGGCGCTTTTATTTGGTCCTTTGTGGATTGCGACATTTTCTCTTGTTATTGCGTCATCGCATTGCAAGATTAGAGAAGCGTTAGTAAGTCGCGACCGTAACATGTGGTGGGGGAGAGCATGGCGCTGCGTCTCAAAGAACGGCTGGGCAAGAAATTCGACGAGGAGATTCGTTTCTTCAAGGGCATGATGCAAGGGCCGAAGACCGTCGGGTCGATTGTCCCGACCTCCTCGATCACGGCCCGCAAGATGGCGAGTGTCATCAACACGCAATCCGGCCTGCCCGTGTTGGAACTTGGGCCGGGCACGGGAGCCATCACGAAGGCGATCCTCGGGCGGGGTGTCGAGCCGCAAAACCTTGTCGCCATCGAATATTCCACCGATTTCTACAATCATCTCGTGCGGCGCTATCCCGGCGTCAATTTCATCAATGGCGATGCCTTCGATCTCGATACGACGCTTGGCGTGCTGCGCGGCCAAACCTTCGATTCCGTCGTTTCGGGCATTCCCCTCCTCAATTTCCCGATGAAGGCGCGCGTCTCGTTGCTGGAAAGCCTGCTGGATCGCATGCCGCCTGGCCGTCCGGTCGTGCAGATCTCCTACGGGCCGGTTTCGCCGATCATCGCCAAACCGGATCGCTATCATATCCGCCATTTCGATTTCATCGTCCGCAACATTCCGCCGGCCCAGCTCTGGGTCTATAGCCGCGGCTGAGACAATCGCCGGGACAATCCATGTACGCTCTCTATATTACGCACCCGCAGGTGCGCATCGATCCGGATGTGCCGGTGCCGCAATGGGGCTTGTCCGAAATAGGTGCTGAGCGAGCGCGGCTGGCGGCGAGCCGGCCTTGGGCCAGCAAGCTTGGCCTCATCGTCTCCAGCGGCGAGCGCAAGGCGATCGAAACGGCCCAGGCTTTGGCGGCGGCAAGCGGTGCAGCTGTCGAAATCATCGAGGCCATGCACGAAAACGACCGCAGCGCCACAGGCTTCCTGGCCCCTTCCGAATTCGAGAAAGCAGCCGACTGGTTCTTCGCCCATCCGCATGAAAGCTTCAGAGGCTGGGAGTGCGCCATCGACGCGCAGGCGAGAGTCGTTTCCAATGTCGATGCCGTTCTTGCGCGGCATGATCCGAACGTGGCGATTGCTTTCGTCGGCCATGGCGGCGTCGGTACGCTGCTGAAATGCCACCTCCAAGGAAAGCCGATCGCACGGCAGGGCGATCAGCCGCCGGGCGGTGGCAATCTTTTCTGTTTCGATCTTGCGAAGCGCGCCGTCTCATGCGACTGGACACCCATGGAAGACTGGATGGGATGGGCTTGATATGACCGCACGCGACCGCTTGATCGTTGGACTGGATGTTCCAAACCTTCAGGAGGCCGAGAAAGTGGTCGGCGCCCTCGGCGACGATATTCTCTATTACAAGATCGGCTATCAGCTCGCCTTTGCCGGCGGCCTGGAATTCGCGCGGGACCTTGCCGCCAGCGGCAAGAAGATCTTTCTCGACATGAAGCTGCTCGACATCGACAATACGGTCGCCTCCGGCGTGGAGAACATCGTCAAGATGGGCATGTCGATGCTGACGCTGCACGCCTATCCTAAGGCGATGAAGGCGGCGGTCGAAGCCGCCAAGGGGTCCGGCCTCTGCCTGCTCGGCGTGACTGTGTTGACCTCGATGGACGAACAGGATCTCATTGCCGCAGGCTATGAATATGATCCGCATACGCTGGTGCTGCGCCGGGCCGAACAGGCGCATCTGGCTGGCATGGGCGGCATCGTCTGCTCGGCGGAAGAAGCGTCCGCTGTGCGCAAGATCATTGGGCCGGATATGGCGCTGGTAACCCCCGGCATCCGCCCTGCCGGCGGCGACAAGGGCGACCAGAAGCGGGTGATGACACCTGCTGACGCCATCAAGGCCGGCTCGAGCCATCTCGTCGTCGCAAGGCCGATCGTCAAGGCGGTCGATCCGAAGGAGGCCGCCCGCGCTATCCTCGCGGAGATCGACGCGGCACTCTAAGATACAGAAGCAAGCTGGGAGGAGCATATGGCAAAGGGATATTGGATTGCGCGCGTGGATGTCCGCGACCCCGAGCGCTACAAGGACTACGTCGCTGCAGCCAAGCCGGCTTTCGAGAAATACGGCGCGAACTTCCTTGCCCGCGGCGGCGCGTTTACACCGCTTGAAGGACAGGCGCGCGGCCGCAACGTCGTCATCGAATTTCCTTCGCTGCAGCATGCCGTCGATTGCTACAACTCGCCGGAATACCAGATCGCAGCCAAAATCCGCCAGCAGGTGGCAGACGCCGAAATGGTCGTCGTCGAAGGCATCTGAATCCATTGAAAAGCCGACGCTGCAATGCAGCGCGATAGCACTTCACCTCGGCGCGCGGATCGGCTAAGACGAAACCAGATCAGCCCATCAAAGCCTTTCGAGGAGCCTGCCATGACCCTGTCCAACCTCCCGCCGCTCGTTACCGTGTTTGGAGGATCAGGCTTCATCGGGCGGCACGTCGTGCGCGCGCTTGCCAAGCGCGGCTATCGCATTCGTGTCGCCGTGCGCCGCCCCGATCTTGCCGGGTTCCTGCAGCCGCTCGGCAATCTCGGCCAGATTTCGATCGTTCAGGCCAATGTACGCTACCGCAGCTCCATCGACCGCGCTGTCGAAGGCGCCCAGCATGTCGTCAACTGCGTTGGCATTCTGGCGCCAAGCGGCCGCAACACCTTTGAAGCCGTACAGGAATTCGGCAGCAAGGCGATTGCGGAAGCTGCGCGCGGCGCTGGCGCTTCGCTGACGCATATTTCGGCGC
>JBCNPI010000039.1:0-27244 GCA_039593415.1 Rhizobium sp.
AGGTCTCGGCGCAGGGTGCTCGCATCACCTTCGAGGCCGATGGTGTTTCGGTGACGGCGGAAGATATCGCCGCCGACGCCTTCCGTGACGGCGGCGTCGGCCTTCTCATCCATGAAGGCGCCTTGTCGTCGAACGAGATCCGGATCGGAGGAATATGATGGCAACGGTCACCATCGATAAGGCACGCAAAGCCTATGGCGCCGTGGAAGTTCTCCACGGTGTCTCGGCCGACATTACCGAGGGCGAATTTGTCGTCCTTGTCGGCCCCTCGGGCTGCGGCAAGTCAACCCTGCTCAGAATGATCGCCGGCCTTGAAGACATTACCGGCGGCACGATCGGTATCGGCGGGCGCGTCGTCAACAACGTTCCGCCCAAGGAACGCGACATATCCATGGTCTTCCAGAATTATGCACTCTACCCGCATATGACGGTTGCCGAAAACATGGCCTTCTCGCTGACACTTGCCGGAGCAGCGAAGGAAGAAAAGCAGAAGCGCGTGGCACATGCCGCACAGATTCTCGGTCTCACCGATCTCCTCGGGCGCTATCCCCGCCAGCTCTCCGGCGGCCAGCGTCAGCGCGTCGCCATGGGTCGCTCGATCGTCCGCAATCCACAGGTCTTCCTGTTCGACGAGCCTCTGTCCAATCTGGACGCAAAGCTTCGCGTCGCCATGCGTGCCGAAATCAAGAGCCTGCACCGGCGCCTGACAACGACGACCATCTACGTCACCCACGACCAGGTCGAAGCCATGACAATGGCAGATCGCATCGTCGTCATGAATGGCGGCCATATAGAGCAGATCGGTAAGCCGCTCGAGCTTTACGACAACCCGCAAAGCGCCTTCGTTGCCGCGTTCATCGGCTCGCCGGCCATGAACCTGCTGAATGGACGCTTCGACACTGATGGCGGAAAGCCTGTCTTCAAGACCAATGAGGGCATCCTGCTGCCCCTGCCCGACAACGCTCCCAGGATTTCCGGCGTGGAAGGCATCTACGGTATCCGGCCGGAATATTTCTCCCTTTCGCCCGCAAATGTCGGCATTCCTGCGCGCGTGGTGGTCGTCGAGCCGCTTGGTTCCGAGACGCATATAACGGCGACCGTGGGCGGGCAGACAATCGTCACCGTCTTCCATGACCGGCTTGATATCGAACCGGAAAAGATAATCTGGCTGCAGCCACGGACGGAACGGATCTGCCTGTTCGACAAGAGCGGACAACGACTATCAGTACGAAGGGTGGCCTCGCCTTAACGGATTTTGCTGATCGCGGT
Organism: Rhizobium sp.; assembly: GCA_039593415.1. Taxonomy (GTDB): domain Bacteria; phylum Pseudomonadota; class Alphaproteobacteria; order Rhizobiales; family Rhizobiaceae; genus Rhizobium. Next base: position 1,270 of record JBCNPI010000039.1, read on the forward strand.
GAAATTCAACCAGCAGGGCCGAAGAACCTCTTACCCGTTACCACCGCCATCGTTTTCCAGCCGAGATTATCGCCCACGCCGCGTGGCTTTATTACCGATTCCCGCTGAGCCTTCGCGATGTCGAAGACCTGCTTGCCGAGCGCGGGATTGACGTGTCGTTTCATACATTGTCGGAATGGGGTGGCGAAATTTGGCCTCAAGTTCGCTTATCAACTACGGGCCACACCCGACCATTGGGTTTCCAGCGTAGTTTCCGTCCTTTGACAAAGCGTCTTGGCCGTAGTCTCGTGCTTTGGTCTTCGCCCGCGACATGAGCTTTGCTCCTGTCGTCAGGACTATCGCCAATGAACGATCCGACTAAGGTCTCTGTGCTCAGCGCATAGGTCCCACGGCTATAGAAGTTTGAGGATGCAGCAATATGATAGCAATCAACGAACTGTCAGACCCGCTGCTGCCATAGCCGCGAGATTTCCCATGAAGGAACCAGACATGAAAATGCGTTCAATCATTTCCACAACGGCCCTCGGATTGATCCTGGCCATCGCTCCCGTGTCAGGCGCCGCGATCGGGTTCATTGATGCGGCTGTCGCCAAAGGGGGCAACGGTAACGGTGGCGGGAATGGCGGCGGCAACGGTAATGGCGGAGGCAATAGCGGAAGCCACGGCAGCGGAAGCCAGGGTGAAGGAAAAACCGGACACCAAAAATCCTCCGACACCTCTGACACGGATGCTGCAAACGATACGACCAGTACTAGCAGCACACAGAATACGTCTACAGAATCGTCCATGAAGTCGCACCACGCCGGCAGACATCTTGGAAAGTCGACCGCCTCTCAAAAAGCAGCAGCCAAACCGCAAAATGTGGCGTCGAGCCTTGGTAGCCTTAATTCTCTCAAGAGAAACTACCACGCTTACCTAAACTCGAAAGATCCAAAGATGGCAGCTCTTTCGGCCTACGTGAAGGCGTATGCCGAATTTGAAATTCAATACGGGCCGACGGCCGTGCCAACCGATCCAGCGCTGAGTGACAATGCCTTGCGATCCGCACTCGCGCAGCTGGCAAACAAACCGGTGACGGAGCAAACGCTTGCGGAAGCCAAGAGCATTCTTGGCGTCGGGACGAATACGGGAAAAATCGCGGAAGTTCGTGACGCACTGGAAAAGCAATCCCAAACGTCGACCCCGACCGAGAGTGAGGTAGTGCCTGCAGACTGAAGCTCTGCCAAAGTCGGTTTATGGAGTGCCGGCAATAGGTCGTCGAAGCAGCATACGGTTCATCAGGCCGGCGCCTGCCACTGCCATTTTGCCGTGCGACTACCGCAGGCCCGCCAGACGTGACGCTACTCCGGCAATCCGGCATCGCGCAGGGCGTCGCCGAGTGTCGAAGCGAGTTCTGGCGCACAATTTACGCCAGCAAACTGACGGCCGTAGCGAAAGGAAGGCTGGAGCTCAAGCACGCGCGCGGCCGCCGCCCTTGCTTCCTCCAACCGGCCAAGCTTGGCCAGCGCAGCGGCCAGCTGCACATAAGTGATGCTGTGAGCGGGATTGGCTTGAACGGACCTATAGGCCGCACGACAGCCATCCTCATAACGACCACGGAGCAAATGGCTCATCGCCTGCGCGTCAAAAGCGGCGAAAGCCCAGGGGTCGAATGGGCTGAGCCGCATGCCGCGATCGCTCCATTCGATCGCCCGTTCGGCGTCTCCACCCCATCCCAAAATGACGCTGCCAAGGATGTAGGTCAGCGCAGACGACGGGCTGAGGGCAAGCGCGGCTTCCAGTGCAGTGAAGGCTGCGCCACGGTCGTGCCCGTCCATGCCCAAGGAAAATCCCGCCAGTGTTAAAGCGGCCGCATCGTCTTGTCCGTGGATAATCGCTAAACGAGCGTGGCGGATCGAAGCGGCGCGATCGGCTTCCTGCAAACCGGCTCGGAGAAACAAACAATGATGACACATCGCGGCATTGCCATGCGCCAGCGCATAAGCCGGATCGAGGGCGATTGCTCGCTCAAGAAGCGTTAGCGCTCTTGTGACTCGCTCCGGCATTCCTGAATCAACGTCATTCTGGGCCTGCAGCACAAGATCATAGGCATCAAGGCTCTCAGGGCGTTTCCGCTTGACGCGTTCAATCTCCGCTTTTCGCACGCTCGGCGCGATCGCACCCACTACTGAGCGCGCAATCTCGTCCTGAAGCACAAAAATATCCGCTGAATTGCGATCATATCGTTCGGCCCACACGTGGGCGCCTGTCGACGCATCGACAATCTGGCCGATCACCCGCACGCTGCCGCAAGATTTGCGCACGCTGCCTTCCAGCACGTAGCGCACGCCGAGCTTGCGGCCGACCTGCTTCACGTCCACGATGCGTCCCTTGTAGGCGAAACTGGAATTCCGCGCGATGACGAACAGCCAGTTAATGCGCGCAAGGCCGGTGATAATGTCATCGACCATTCCATCGGCGAAATACTCCTGCTCCGGATCGCCGCTCAGGTTCGAAAAAGGCAATACAGCAATCGATGGCTTGTCAGGAAGTGTAAGCTGTGGGGAGCCGCGATTGGCAACCGGAGCATCGCGAACCGCTGTGACGACTGCCGGTCCGACATAGCGATAGCCGCGTCGCGGTATCGTCTCGATCCAGCTCTCGGCATCCCCTTTCGCCAGCACTCTGCGCAAGGCCGCCATTTGGACTGTTAAATTGTTATCGGCGACCGCCAATTCGCCCCAACCGGCCTCAACCAGCGCATCTTTCGAAACCGGGACATGGGCCTTTTCGAGCAGCCGGTGCATCAACGCGACGGCGCGACGCCCAAGCATGGTGGGCTCCTCCCCTCGATACAAAATGCTCGCGGCAGGGTCGAGTCGGAACGGGCCGAATTGATAGATGTCGCTCCCATCGGTCATCCCACATTTTTAGCAGATTTTTAGGAACGAATTCACGACTTTTCTACAATGGGTGCCGATCTTACACCAATGTTTGCCACAGCAAACACGTTGCCAATGGAGGGTCAAATGAGCGCCAAAGCCATTATCCGCATGCCCGATGAGAAGAACGGAGTGATATTGCGCGGTCACCCCATGCACTTTCTCGTAACCGGCGAAAATACCAAGTATACGAGCATGTTCGACTGGACAATTCCGCCAGGGTTCGCCACGGGAAGCCACGTTCACCGGGTCCAAGAGGAAACCTTCTATTTGATCGAGGGCGAATGTGAGTGGCATGTCGGCGACGAGGTGATCCGTGCAACGTCAGGAACTTATCTGTTCATTCCGCCGGGGGTGCCGCACAACATCACCAATGTCAGTGAAAAGCCGGCTCGCGTGTTGATGACAGTCTCTCCTCCGGGCCATGAGCACTATTTCGAGGAGCTCGCGAAGCTTGCCGTGCAGGGCGCCCCGGACCCGGAAGCCCTTGCTGACCTGCGAAGCCGATACGATACCGATCAGCTCTCGAGCTTAACTATCAAGAACGGCTAATGGAGCGTGCCGTTGATAATCATCCTTGACACAAAGGCTGCCAGCAGATCTGGGTCGAAATGCCCAGGCGAATTCATCATCAAACGGATCGCCTCAGCCTGTGACCAGGCTCTCTTGTAGGGCCTCACGGTTGTGAGAGCATCATAGACATCACAAATTGCACCGATGCGAGCCATATAGGGTATCTTCTCCCCGGCCAGACGGTGGGGATAGCCGGAGCCATCGAACTTCTCATGATGATATAGGCAGATATCGAGAACCTGGTGCGGAGTGCTTTCGATTCTCGATATCAATTGATAGCCGCGCTGCGGGTGGGTGCGAACAATGGCGATTTCTTCGGGGGTCAACTTTGTCGTCTTTGACAGGATGGTATGGGGCAATGCCATCTTGCCAAGATCGTGAACAAGACCCCCCACTCCGAGAAGTCGTACATCATGTTCGCCAAGCCCCAGGTTCCGGCCAAACGTGACCATCAGCGCACTCACCGCAAACGAGTGAAGAAAGGTCACCTCGTCATGCTCCTTGAGCCTTGCGATTGCAACCATCGCGCCTGCGTTGCTCATGGCCTCGGACATGATGCTATTCACCGCCATGTCCGCAGCACCAGCAGAGAAGGTGCCATTGATCCTAGCGTCCGACAGGACATTACGAATGTGAGGTTTGGTTTTCTCCAGTGACTGGCGCGCGGCCTCGATCGCCTTCATCGAAAATGAGGCAAGAAGCTCCCTTTCGAAGCGGCTACTTGTGAAGGAGGGTGACGGTAGCGCTTCCTGTTCGACATCAGCACCCTTGCGCACGTTGATGACCACGCTCATGGCATTGTAGTTCATCATGCGGTCGATTTCGGAGTGTGAAGAAATCAAGGACGGGACGAACTCTCGCACCGGTCCATGCGTTTCGCTTTCCACGTCCTCCACAAACATCCCCACCCGCAGTTGGTGAAGCCTGATCCGCTTTCGCATCGCTCAGAGCACCCGGAGTACCAAAACAATCGTAGCATGCAGTCAAGCACCCATGCGTTAACAGACGGCGAAGTGATTATGGTGCATTCGAAACTTTTTCGCGTTTTCCAACCGCGCCTGTTGCTGACTAGGTCTCGGAGCCGATCGCAGTTCCTGTTTACGAATGGGAACCTGTCGAGTTTCACAACCCTTTAACCCCAGTTTTCATTTGAGGGCGATCCATTCAGTCATGGGGAACCGATTGATGAATTTGCTATATCGATATCGAAGCAGGGTCACGACGAAATGCAAATCAACGGGCTGCCCGCCTCCTGGCGACATCAAAGCAAATTTCCGACCATCAGCTTTCCCTATTAACGAACGACGGATCGTCTGAAAACACTGGAAGGCATTTTTTGTCCTGTTGTTTTCCCGGCAAATATCTGCGCTAGTTGTGTGGTCCCGGAATGAGTTGGTGCGGATTAATTTTGAAGATTGACGGGTCTTTTGTCCAGGCGTCACAGATTGCCTGATACGCGTTCGCCATCGCAGCGCCTTGAGGTGTTTGGCGAAGTTGTAGGCGGTGACGAAGGCCATGACATGGGCTTTGAGGCTTTCCAGGTCGTCATAGTGATAGACCTTGACGGTGGCGTCCTGCCTGAAATTCGCCCATCAACTCCGACGGCAATCTTGTGGTCACTTTGCCGATAAGTGGCACCTCGACGAGATGGTCGTGGCGATCAAGGGGAGGAAATACTTGGCTGTGGCGCGCCGTCGATGCCAACGGCTACGTTGTCGTAGCTCTGCTGCAAAGCCGCAGGAACAAGAGTGCGGCTTTTCGGCTGATGCGTAAGCTGCTCAAAGGTCACAGTGTTGCCCCGCGCGTCATGGTGACCGACAAGCTGCGCTCTTACGCCGACGCGAAAACTGAATTGATGCCAGGCATCGAGCATTGCTCGCACCAAGGCCTGAACAACCGCGCAGAAAATTCTCATCTTCCTCTTCGACGACGAGAACGACGCATGATGCGCTTCAAATCGACGCGGCAATGCCAGCGTTTCGTCTCAACCCACAGTCAGATCGCAAATCTTTTCCATCTTCATCGCAAACATTTGACCGCCTCCGATCACCGTCAGCTTCGAGCCCACGCGATCTTGACCTGGCATGAAATAGCCTCGTCGACCGCTGCCTGAAACGCGGCGCAAATCCTCGCCGCGACTTGCGGTAAGTTAAGGCGACGCCATCCGCGGATGAATTCCAACGTCCTCGGCCTTTGCCGGGCGCAGCATTTTCGACCAGGAACCGCAGCCGGGAGGACATATCCGGAAAGCCAGCATGGCTCGCTCGACAAGAAGGCGTTGAAACCGAAGCAGCTCAAGCTGCTGGCGGTGCCACCGGCTCATCGGCAAAACCGGCGGCATCCAGTGCGTTGCGCACGAGACCGTTTGCCTTTGCCTCCTCCATGAAATCGGTCAGCACGGCCAGTGCGGACGGCCTGTTCTTTCGGGTCGCTATCGCAATGCCAGTCCGCTGAAATCCGCCATCCAGCACCCGCGATCCCGGCACCTTCGATAGCAGCAATCGGAAAGCGTCGCGAGAAAGGGCCAAAGCGTCCGCCCTGCCATCCAATAAGCGCGCGATGCCTTCGGCGACAGTTTGCACCGGTTCAGGCCGGATCGCCGTCAACGAGCGCGCCGCACTTCGAATCGTCGTGGTATTGGCAATACCGACGACACGCACGCCGACGCGATCGAGCTCCAGCAAGCTCCCGATGCCGCAAGCTGCCGTAACGAGATAAGTGCTTTCAATAACATAATAAGCCGGCCCGAAGGCGACGCGTTTACGGCGCTCGTCATCGACAGGCATGAAGCTCACATCGATGACACCTGCTTCCACCGCCTCGGTACAAGCGCCGGAATTGGGAAAGCTGATGATCTCCACATCCAGGCCAAAACGTACCGCGAGCGCCCGACCGATATCGACCGTGACGCCACGAAACACGCCATGATCCAAAATGGCGAAAAAGGCGGATGTTGCGGGTGCCACGACAATGCCGAGACGCAGCCTGCCTGTTGGCGCAAGTTCGCGGAGAATGCTCGCCATCTTTTCCGAATGCATATCGCGTTTTTCTTGCCTAGACTGGTGTGCCGACGCCTAGCAGGGCTTCCCTCTCGTTCACCGAGAGGCTCGTCAGCCGATAGAGGATAAAGCCCGACTTTTCGGAATGGATGCTCGCCAGCGTCTCGCCGAAGACGGTTTTGATTTCGCCCAGCAATTCACCTACCGCCACCGACTCTTCCAAATCCTTCTTCGGATACCACAGGCCCGCCACCGGGGCTGTCGGCACCCACATGGTCACGACGTCGAGCCTCGTCACGGGTGCCTCACCGGACAGCATGCCGATATGCTGCATGACGCGGCGGATGCCATCCGTCATCTGTGTCACGGTCTGTTCGCCCCAAAGGCCGTTGCCGCTGACCTCAGGCAGGATGCTCGGAATGCCGAGCTTATGAGACGCATCGACCGTGTAACCGGACCCACCGGCCGCAACGGCAACCTTGATGCCGAAGACGGCGGCGAGCGCTTGCGATTTCTTGCAGCCTGCCGGAAAGACTGTAAACGGTGCCAGCCCCTCGTCGAGATCACCACCGTGGCAGTCGATATAAGCATCTGCTTTCGGAAATACTTCAGTTACCAGCCAGTGCGCCAGTTGCTCGCTGGTCGTTCCGTCGGGCTTGCCCGGAAACATGCGGTTCAGATTTTTGCCGTCCTGCGGCATGACATAGATATTGCGACGGCGGAAGGCTTCAACATTCAGAATAGGCAGCACGATGAGCGTGCCCTTGATCTCCTCCGGCCTCGTCTTCATCATTTGGACAGCTGCCTCAATAGAGCAAAATTCCGAACCGTGAACGCCGGCGGTCACGAGCAGGCATGGCCCCTCCTCTGCCCCCTCGATGATCGCGAAGGGGATTTCCAGCTCGTTGGTCGGACGGACATGGCCGAATTCCGACCGCGGCTTTCCGGTACGTAGTGCGGGCAAGGATGTCATCGAAATATCCTCCGTCGAAACGCCAGCAGCGCGCTTCTTCGTCTTGGTGTCGTCAGACTGAAGTAGCAAGCCGCCTCAGGAGCATCGTCCATGCCCGCATGCCCAGCTTGAAATTGCCAAGCCGAAGGAATTCGTTCGGCGCATGGTAGTCCTCGTCCGCCGTCGAGAAGGAGAAGAAGATCGAGGGACTGCCGAGATATTTGCGAAAGGCGCTTCCGATGGGGATCGTAGCGCCCATGGCGACTCGCAACGGCTTTGCGCCCAGCAATTCGCCAAGAACCTCCTCGGAAATCTTCAGTGCCGTCAGGTTGGGATCGACAAAATCGGCCTCGCTGCCCGGCCCATGGCGATGGATCTCGAGCTGGAAGCCCTTCGGCAGACGCTCCTGCAGATGGCGGGTGATGGCGGCGATCACTGCATCCGGCTTCTGCCCGGCAATGAGGCGGCAGGTGATCTTCGCGCTGGCCATATTCGGAATGACCGTTTTGGTGCCCTTGCCCTGATAACCGCCCCAGATGCCGTTGAATTCTAGCGTCGGCTCCAGCCATTGGCGGATCAGCAGCTCGCGGCCGTTGTCGATGGGTTGACCGCCGGCAACTCCGATCTCCCGATAGTAGGCGGCGCTATCGAATTGCGATGCCTCGATTGCCGTGACAATCTTCGGATCGGGCGGTGTGGCTCCATCGAGAAAGCCCTCGACGCTAACACGCCCATCCGGACCGTGCATGGTTGCGAGCAGGCGGGCCAGGGCTGCGATCGAGTTCGGCGCACTGCCACCATGGCGGCCAGAATGCAGGTCTTTGGCGGCACCGGTGATGGTAATATCGAGAGCAGCCAATCCTCGGCTTGCAACCGTGATCGATGGCTTGTCAGGGCGCCACATGGCGCCATCGGCAGAAAGCACGAGATCGCAGCCGAGTTTATTGCGGTATTTTTCGAGCGTATGCGCGAAATGCGGGCTACCGGATTCTTCCTCGCCTTCGATCAACACTTTCAGATTAACCGGTAACCGACCTTCGACGCGCATGAAGGCCTCGGCAACGATGATCGGAATCAGCAGTGGTCCCTTATCGTCGGAGACGCCGCGAGCATAGAGCCTGCCATCGCGTTCGTGCGGTTCGAAAGGCGGCGTCTTCCACTTCTCAAGCGGATCCGGCGGCTGAACATCATAATGACCGTAGACGAGATAGGTCGGTAAGAAGGGATCAGAAAGGATCTCGCCATAAACGGCCGGATGACCACCGCTATCAAGCATCTCGACGGCAGAGAAGCCTGCCTTGCGCAAGCGATCTCCCACAAATGCCGCAGCCTGTCGGATACCCTGTGCAAAGGCGGGATCGGTGCTGACGCTCGGGATGCGGCAGAAAGCCTTGAGATCGTCGAGAGCGGCTGGATAGGTTTCTTCCAGATAGGTCTCAACGCTCATTTGCCGCCGTCCACACTGATGACCTGACCGGATATCCAGCCGGCATAGTCGGAAGCGAAGAACATCACCATCGCGGCGATATCCTCTGGCAGGCCGAGGCGCTTCAGCGCAATATTGTGCAGAAGTCGCGCCTGGCCCTCTTCGCCCATCGCTTCCCACTGGCGTTCGGTCGTCGGGTTGGAGCGCGCGAAGCCCGGCGCTACATTGTTGACCGTAATGCCCCAGGGTCCGAGCTCATGGGCAAGCTGGCGGGTGAGGCCGATCTGGCCTGCCTTGGCGCTGGCATAGGCCTGAATGCCGGTCAACGAAATGCCGAGACCGGCGCCGCTTGAAATGTTGATGATCCGGCCCGTTTTCCGGCGTTTCATGGCTGGGGCCACTGCCTGCGCCATGAAGAAGGCACCCGAAAGATTGACATCGAAGATCGTCTGCCAGTCGCTTTCGGAAATGTCCTCGATCGGCCGGCCCACCTGGCCGCGCACGCCGCCGGCATTGTTGACGAGGATGTCGACCTCGCCAAAGGTCGGCACCAGCGCCTGTACGTCCGTGCGGTTGCCGACGTCGAGCACATGCGCCGTCGTCTTCTCACCACACAGCTTGACGGTCTCCGTCAATCCGGCCGCATTCACATCGCAGACGTGAACACGCGCACCGCGGCTTGCAAAACCTTGAGCGATCGCCCGGCCGAAACCATGAGCAGCCCCTGTGACGACAACCACCTTTTCATCAAAGGAGATATTCATGCGACCCTCGCAAGCTCTTCGATATTGGCCATGGCAAGGGGCCGTTTGCCCTCCTCGATCTCATGGATCATGGCAATGACGCGCGCTGCCAGCGGTGTCGGAACACCCGATTCCTGGCCGATCTCGACCACTGGCAAAACCTGCGCATCGACTTCCGTCTTGCGCTTGCGCACCGCCAGGTCGCGCCAGATGCCGGAGTGCGACTTGACGGATTTTCTGTTGTGGTCCGACATATCGTCAAAGGACTTGTTGGTCTGCTCGGACGTCGCCAACGGACCGAAAGCCGAAGGGTCGAAGCCGTCAAAGGCTTCCGGCTTGATATTGTTGATTGATGCTACCGTCGCGACTTCAAGTGCCAGCCTGCGCAGAACCGGCCTGGCGATCGGATTGTCGAGCACATCGGCAATGCTGTCATTCGTGAGTGCCGTGCCGAAGAGCAACGCACCATAGATCAGCTTGCCCCAGAGGAAACCCCAGATATTGTTGGTGATCAGGGCTTTCGGTTCGAACTGCTTCATCAGACAGTAAATGTCTTCGGCACGAGTGGTGAAGCGTCCGTCAAGCTCGCCGATGACGACGGCACCGTGGCCGCTATATTGGACGACGCCGGGCTCGAGATAATCTGCGCCGAAATTGACGAAGCACCCGATGACCCTGTGCTCGCCGACGATGCGGGAGATGCCGCGCTCGTTTAGACCGTTCTGCGCCGACACTACGTAACCGTCCGAGGCAAGATGCTCGGCAAGCATATGCGCCGCGTCTTCGGTGTGATGAGCCTTCACGCAGAGGAAGGTGCGCGCATAGGTACCCTCCAGCTCCTCCGGCAGATAGGCCCTGGCCTGCACCACATCCTCCAAAATCGGGCCGACGATCTTCAGGCCCTTCTCGTTGATGGCATCGACGTGTTCCCTCACATTATCGACGAAGATCACCTCGTTGCCGGCGCGGATAAAGGCGGCACCCAACGTGCCGCCGATCGCACCGGCGCCCCAGATCAGGATCGGCTTGCTCATGCCCAGCCTCCTTCGAGAAGCGCGCGGGCTTCCTCAACAGCCACATCCCAGATCGCCTGCATCTCCTCATCGGGTCGCTCGTAATAGCCGCCAAAATTACCATCGCCAAGATACGCCTTGACGGCATCCGGCGGCATGACGCGCATACGGGCGAGGTCGATCATCGGCTTCCGCTGCGTCGGCTGTTTGACGCCTTCGAGACGGGTCCAGGGGAAGTTTTCCATCCACGACGCATGCGAAGCGACCGAGTCGATTTCCTGCACCTTGGCGGAGGTCTTCGGCGCATTCCACCAGTTGTGGAACTTCACCGCGGTATCCGGATTATCGGCCATCCATTCGATCGCCATGCTGCCGGCCGGCTGGTTGCCACCATGGCCGTTGACGATCAGTATACGGCGGAAGCCCTGTCGTCTCAGACCGTCGAGAATATCGCGAATCAGGCTGATATAAGTTTCCTGGCGGATGCTGATCGTGCCGGGATAGGAGAGGAAATAGGGCGTAATCCCATAGGCCACGACCGGGAAGACCGGAATGCCGAGGGGGGCAGCAGCATCGGCCGCCACTTTCTCCGACAGAATTGAATCAACCGAGAGCGACAGGCCGGCGTGCTGCTCGGTGCTGCCGAGTGGCAGGATCGCCCGGTCATCGGTTTTCAGGTAGGCTTCGATCTGCTGCCAGTTTGACTCAGATACTCTCATCTCGTCTGCCTTTGCTAGACCTTTGCATCGATCTCGTTTTGCTTGGGATTTTCCTCGCCTCTGGACAAGGCACCCTCGGCCCGGATGATCGGCACGATCACCCGTTCGATATCGCCTGTGTCCGGCGCGTGGCGGTATTCGATTGCCTGAACTCCAGCAGGCAAGAGCTCCGTCACGCGTTCCGCACCCGATGCGAAGATCACGACGGAAACACTGGCGAGCAACGTCTCCAGCCCCGGCGCCTCCAACGTGGTGGCGGTAATCTCGCTGACGTGCGGTGCAAAACGCTGCACACCGCTTTTCATGATTGGCAAGAAATCTGGAAAACGCGAGACAACGGCGATCGAGGCCAGTGAATCGAGAGAAGCAAGCGCCCTGCGCGTCTCCTCCGATGGCGTAAAGCTGATAGTCACCACTTTGGTATTCGGCACCAGAGTGGCGACCTCGCGATGGCGGTTGACAAATGTAATGGCAAGATCGGCGGAATTGGCGCGCGCCTTGGCGGCCGGATTGCGTTCGATCGCCGAAACGGTGAGCGGCTCGACCGTCACCTCGCGCCCGAGGCGAGCGGCAATGAAACGGGCATAGCTTGCCGTCGCATCCTGAAAGATGCCAATCATGACGATCCGCAGCCGCGGCCCGATACTGTCACGATAAAAGGCACGGGCATTGACCAGCGATACCAGATCCGATGAGCGAATGCCAAGGCGTAGGCTTTCATCGATCAGGTGGTCGATCTGGCGGTGCAGCTCCGTGACATCGGCCCGTCCCGCAAGCCGCGCCTGATGGCTGTCGCTGACGAAAGTGCCTGAACCGGGACGCGTATCGATGAGGCCGGCAGCCTTCAGATCGGCATAGACTTGACTGACCGTCATCGGCGCAACCCCCACCTTATCGGCAAGCTCGCGGACGGAAGGAAGTGCCTCTCCCGGAGCCAACTCACCGCAGGCGATACCATATTCAATGAGGCCATGAAGCTGCGTGCGCAATGGCACAGGCAGATCCCGGTCGATGAAAAAATCCATGAAACCCGTTCGGCGCGATCTGTTATACGACACTATAACGGTTATTGTGAAATCGACGCTCTTACAAGTCAAGCGTCTTAAATGCTCCGCGCAAAATTTGGTTGACAGGCTATTTTCCGCATGAAATCGTTATAGCTAACAAGAACAGTTAATTCCATAAAAGGGGAATGATATGAAAACGATCGCTCGTGCGGCCGTAGCCGCTGCAGTTTTACTCGGCACCAGTGTTTCAGCATTCGCCCTGGAACGGGGCGGCACGCTGGTCTACGGCCGTTACGCCGACAGCCTTTTTCTGGATCCGGTCCTGAACGATGCCAATGTCGACATCTGGATCCTGTCCAACCTTTACGACACTCTGCTCCTGCCGACCGACGATGGCAAGGGCATACAGCCGGGCCTCGCCAGTGACTATAAGTTCGCCGACGACGGTAAGAGTGTCACGCTCACTCTGCGGGACGGCATCAAGTTTTCCGATGGTTCGCCGATCACCCCCGCTGACGTCGCCTGGTCTTTGAAGCGCGCTGCCAAGAAGGGCAATGGCATCTGGGGCTTCATGATCGAGTCCATCGATGACGTAACCATCGAGGGCGACAAAACCGTCACCATCAAACTCAGGCATCCGGACCCTGCCATCCTCGCGGCGCTGACGGTGTTCAACACCGGCATCATGCCGGAGAAGGCTTTTGAGGCTTCGCCAGGTGCTACCGATCAAGAAAAAGCCAAGGCGTTCGGCGAGCATCCGATCGGTTCCGGTCCTTTCGTGCTGAAATCGTGGAATCGCGGCTCCAGCATGAAACTGGCGCGCAACGAATATTATTGGGGCAAGGGCGAGGACGGCAAACCGTTACCCTATCTTGACGGCATCGACTTCGAGCTGATCCCCGACGATGCGACCCGTATCCTCAAACTCACTTCCGGTGAGATCGATGGAGCCGAGTTCATTCCCTATGCCCGCGTTGACGAACTGAAGTCGGCGGACAATCTCAATATGGAACTCTACCCTTCGACCCGCGTGGAATACATCACGCTAAACGTGCGCCCGCAGCTCGGCGGCAAGGACAATCCGCTGTCCAACGCCAAGGTTCGCCAGGCGATGAATTATGCCGTCAACAAGGATGCGATCATCCAGATCGTCACCCATGGCGTCGGCACGCCGCAGACCTCTTATATGTCGACGGCGACGCCTCTGCATGTCGGTGACAAGCCGCTTTATCCCTACGACCTTGAGAAGGCGAAGAGCCTGATGAAGGAGGCCGGCTTCGAAAAGGGTTTCTCGACCAGTATCTTGGTCCTCGCGGGCAATCAGGATGAAATCGGCATCTCCACTGCCCTGCAGCAGATGTGGGCGCAGATCGGCATCAAGCTGGAACTGCAGCAGGTCGATAACCCGACCCGCACCCAGCAATATCGCGACGGTACCTTCGTGATGCGCAATGCCGCCTGGACGGACGACATCGCCGATCCGAACGAAATCACCTCCTACTTTGTCTATTCCAAGACGATCGACGCTCTGCACACCGGCTGGAAGAGCGACGAGGCCGACAAGCTCTTCGAAGACTCCCAGAAGGAGATGGATCCGAAGAACCGCGCTGAGCAGTATGCGAAGATGCAGGCCATCTACAACACCGAGGGACCGACCGTGCCTCTTTATGAGACGCCCTACCCGGTCGCGCTCAGCAAGAAGGTCCATGGCTTCCTTCAGATCCCGCTTGGCAACAACATCTTCGCCAAGACCTGGAAAGACAAGTAATCCCGATCGAGCCTGCTGCGCGGGCCTTCCACGAGGCCCGTGGCCTTTTTTAATTACGGTATCGGCCTGAAAATCGTGGCCGATTTCCGGAAAGCTGATGCCTAGATTCAAAGAGTTAGCGTGTCCGAATGGACACCCGGCGCTCTAGACGGAAGACCGGGAGCGGCTATTGCCCCTTTTCAGTTTCATAATTCGCCGCGTACTTCAGATGATCCCGACGGTGATCTTCATTCTCATCGTCACATTCGTGCTCGTGCGCCTGCTGCCGGGTGACCCCGCCAGTGCCATGCTAGGGGACCGAGCCATCGACGCGGATGTGGAGCGCATCAACAGGCAGCTCGGGCTCGACCAGCCCGTCCCGATACAGTTCCTTTATTACGTCGAGCGCATTCTGACCGGTGACCTTGGCAATTCCATCGGCTTGAAAGTCTCCGTCATGTCGCTGATCCTGCAACGGCTTCCAGTGACGCTGATGCTGACCGTGATGTCGGCCCTGATCGCCCTCGTTCTTGCCGTGCCGCTTGCCTTCGTCGCCGCGCTGAAGCGCGAACGGCTTCCCGACAGCATCATTCGCGGCACATTCCAGGTCGGCCTGTCCATGCCGGTCTTCTATGTCGGCATCGTGCTTCTGACGGTATTTGCCGCACAATTGAAGATCTTCCCGGTCGGCGGCTACGGCGACAGTTTCGGCAATCGCATCTATCATCTCTTCCTGCCGGCCCTGACACTGGCATTGAGTTTTGCCGCAGTGCTGATGCGCAATCTGCGCTCCTCCATCATCGGCGTCATGAATGCCGAATATGTCGATTTTGCCACGGCCAAGGGGCTGCGCTCGCGCGTCATCCTCATGCGCCATGTTCTACGCAATGCGCTAATTTCCACGGTGACGCTGTTCGGCCTCCAGACGGGCACGCTGTTCGGCGGCGCCGTCATCACGGAAACGGTCTTTGCCGTTCCCGGCGCCGGCCGCCTGCTGATTGAAAGCATCTACGGCCGCGATTATCCGGTCCTACAGGGGCTGACCATTGCCCTTGCGATCCTTGTCTCCCTGACCTTCCTCGTCACCGATATCGTGCAGGCCTGGCTCGACCCGAGGATTGCCCGATGATAGGTATCGCAGCCAAGGCCGCTCGCTCTGCTTCACGCTTGCGCAGGCCGCCCCGCTCCTTGATTTCGGGTGGCATCATTCTCGGCCTCAGCTTGATCATCGCTATCTGGCCTTCACTGTTTGCGCCCTATGATCCGACGACGTTCGACTATAATGCGCTTCTGAAGTCTCCGACCTGGGCGCATCCTTTCGGTACCGACAGTTTCGGCCGCGACGTGCTTTCGCGCGTCATTCACGCCTACACGATCGATATGCAGATCGCGATCTTCGCAACGATCGGCCCGTTCATCTTCGGCACGATTGTCGGTGCCTTCGTCGGCTATGCCGGCGGCATATGGGAATCGATCTTCGGACGCATCGTCGATGCGACGATTACCTTTCCGTTTCTGGTGCTCGTCATCGCTATCGTCTCGGTGCTCGGCCCCGGTCTCGGCAACATGTATGTCGCCGTCGGCGTCGTCGGCTGGGTCTTCTATGCGCGCCTCGTCGCATCCGAAATCAAGGTGCAGAAGCGGCTCGATTATGCCGATGCGGGCAAGGTCATGGGCTATGCGCCGCTGCGCATCATCTTTCGCCACCTGCTGCCCAATGCGATCACCCCCGCGATCGTCTACTGGATGACCGACATGGCGCTCGCCATCTTGCTCGGCTCAAGCCTTGGCTATCTCGGCCTCGGCGCTCAGCCTCCGGCAGCCGAATGGGGCGTGCAGATCGCGGATGGCAAGAATTTCATGAATACGGCCTGGTGGATCTCCGTCTTTCCGGGCGTGGCGATTGTGCTGACCGGCCTTGGTTTCAGCCTGGCGGGTGATGGCGTCGCAGAACTGTTGAGGGTCAAACGATGATGGGCATGCCGAACGACAATGACGGGCTGATCGTGCGCGGCCTGACGACGACCTTCGACACGCCGCGTGGACAGGCGATCGCGGCCGCCGATGTGGATTTCGATGTGGCGCCAGGCGAAGTTATCGGCCTCGTCGGCGAATCCGGCTCCGGCAAGAGCGTGACGCTGCGCTCCATCATGCGGTTGATCCGCGAACCAGGGCAGGTGAGCGGCCGTGTCGAATGGCGCGGCCGTGATCTCGTCGCCATGCCAGCCGAAGAGCTGCGCAAGGTTCGCGGCGGCGAGATTGCGATGATCTTCCAGGAGCCGCTGACAGCGCTGAATCCGGTGCTGCCGGTCGGCATGCAGATCGAGGAAAACCTCGTCGCTCACACGACGCTGAACGCGAGGGAACGCAGGGCCCGCGCGCTTGAGCTGATGAACATCGTCGGCATTCCCGCCGCCGAACGGCGGCTGCAGGAATATCCGCACCAGTTTTCGGGCGGCATGCGCCAGCGCGCCATGATCGCTATCGCGCTTGCCTGCTCGCCGAAGCTGCTGCTTGCCGACGAGCCGACGACAGCGCTCGACGTCACGATCCAGGATCAGATCCTGAATTTGCTGCTCGATCTGCGCGATCGGTTGTCGATGAGCGTCGTTCTCGTCACCCATGACCTCGGCGTGGTCGCCGCGACCTGCGACCGGATGGCGGTCATGTATGCCGGGCGCATCGTCGAGACCGGAACGGTTGTGGATGTCTTCAGTAAGCCGCGCCATCCCTATACACGAGGCCTGCTCGGCTCGGTGCCGCGCTCCGGCACGTCGCGAACCGTACTTCAGTCGATCGAAGGCACGCCGCCGAGCCTCACCAATCTGCCGGAAGGATGCGCTTTCCATCCGCGCTGCAAGTTTGCAACCGAACACTGTTTGAAAGAGCGGCCGGTATTGGAGGCCGTGCCCCCCCACGGCCGGATGATTGCCTGTTTCCACCATGACCTCGTGGCGACGGCGGAGGCAATCATTTGAACGCGAACCTTCCCATTCTTTCGATCGACGGCGTCTCGAAACATTTTGCCGGCCCCTATTCGCTGACGCGCCGCCTTCAGGGAAAACCGCCGCTCGCAGTCCACGCGCTGCGCGACGTCTCGCTTCAGATCCATCGCGGTGAAACACTTGGCATCGTCGGAGAATCCGGCTGCGGAAAATCAACTTTGGCGCGCTGTCTGGTGCGTCTGCATGAGCCGGATGGCGGAGCGATCCGCTTCGAGGGCAAGGATATCGGCACATTCCGCGGCGGCGAACGGCGCGCCTTCAACCGGCGCGTCCAGATGATCTTTCAGGATCCCTACGGCTCGCTCAACCCGCGCATGACCGTCTCGCAGATCCTCGGAGAAGCGCTGTCCGTCCACAAGATGCGCCCTGCTGCGGAAATCGACCATCGCATTGCCGAACTGCTTGAACTTGTACGCCTGCCGCAGGACGCCGCCGCGCGCTATCCACACGAATTTTCCGGCGGCCAGCGCCAGCGCGTCGGCATTGCGCGAGCGCTTGCCGTCGAGCCCGATGTCATCGTTGCAGACGAGCTGGTGTCGGCGCTCGATGTGTCGGTACAGGCCCAGGTCGTCAATCTGCTGCTGCAACTGCAGGAGCAATTGCACCTCACCGTCATCTTTGTCGCTCACGACCTTCGGCTGGTACGCCATATCTCGCATCGCGTGGCTGTCATGTATCTCGGGCAGGTGGTGGAAGTGAATACGTCGGAAGGTCTCTTCACCGCCCCGCGCCACCCCTATTCCAAGGCGCTGCTCGATGCCGCACCGGAACTCGATCCGTCGCGCCGCAACCGCACGGTTGCGGCGCGCGGCGAACTGCCAAGCCCACTGGAGGTGCCGCCGGGATGCGCCTTCGCCAGCCGCTGTCCGCATGCCTTCGATCGCTGCAGGGTCGAGCGACCGCTTCTGACGCTGCGCGGCCACGGCCAGCTTGCCGCCTGCCACCTTGAAGATTTTGGGGCACCCACGCCCTGACAGGATGAGATGATCATGAGCTTTGCCGTTTTCGAAACCGAGATCGCCAGGATCAACGATATCCTTTGCGCCGTGAACCTGCTCACCTGGGATGCGCGCACCATGATGCCGCCGGGCGGCGTCGATGCACGCGGCAAGCAGATAGCCACACTGGTCGGCCTTGCCCGTGACCTCGCCACGAGCGACAAGCTGCAGCGCGCCATCGAAGGCGCGCGTTCGGAGTTGTCAGGCGCCGATGCCGCCGGCCCGCGCCGCCTCGCGGTTGAGCATGCAGCTGAAGCCATCGGCACACTTTCGCGCATTTCCCCCTCTCTCGTCAGCGCCGCAGCCGAACTGAAGACCGTCGCGCAATCCGCCTGGAGCAAGGCCCGTGCCGCCGATGATTTTGCCGCCTTTGCACCACTTCTGGAACGCACAATGGAGATGCAGCGTGAGATCGCTGCCGACATCGGCTATGAAGAGCATCCGTATGATGCGCTGGTCGCAACTTACGAGCCAAGCATGAGCTGGTCACGGCTGCAGGGCATCTATGGCGAGCTGCGCGATGGCATTCTGCCCCTACTCGCACGATCGAAAGAGGCCAACGTGCGCTCAGAAATTCTCGATCGCGCCTATCCGGTCGACAAGCAGCGCGCCTTTTCCAGTCTCATTTCCACCCGCTTCGGCTATGATTTCAATCGCGGGCGCCTCGACGATACCATCCATCCGTTCGAGACTTCCTTCACACGTTCCGACGTGCGCATCACCGGCCGCTTCCGCGAAACCTGGCTCCCCGGCGGCCTCTTCGCAGTCTGGC
This sequence comes from Rhizobium sp., assembly GCA_039593415.1. GTDB lineage: Bacteria > Pseudomonadota > Alphaproteobacteria > Rhizobiales > Rhizobiaceae > Rhizobium. The sequence goes on from JBCNPI010000039.1 coordinate 20,145, forward strand.
ACGAGGCAGGTCACGGCATCTATGAGCAGGGCATATCGGAAGCCTTCAACCGCTCCACCTTCACCACCGATCTCATCAATCTCTATGCGGTCGGCGGCACCAGTTTTGGCACACATGAATCGCAGTCTCGCCTCTGGGAAAACCGCGTCGGCCGCTCCCGCCGTTTCTGGGAACTCAACTTCGCCGATCTGCAGAAGATCTTCCCCGACCAGCTCGGCGATGTCACACCGGAGGATTTCTGGCGAGCGGTCAATGCTCCGCGTTCGGGCTTTATCCGTGTCGAGGCCGACGAATTGACCTACGACTTGCACATCATGCTGCGCTCGGAGATCGAGGCCGGACTGATGGCGGACGAAATCCGTGTTGCCGATCTGCCCGAGATCTGGCGCGGAAAGTTCAAAGCCTATTTCGGCCTCGATGTGCCGAACGATACACTCGGCGTGCTTCAGGATGTCCACTGGTCGTCAGGCATGGTCGGCTCCTTCCCCACCTATACGATCGGCAACATCATGTCCTCGCAGTTCTTCGCCGCGGCCCGCAGGGAGGCGGCAATCGAGCGTGGACTGGAAGACGGCGATTACCTGCCGCTGAAGACCTGGCTGAACGATAATGTCCATCAATACGGACGGTCAAAAAGTCCGAGCCAGTTGCTGGTAGACGTGACGGGCGAAGATCTTTCCGTCGCGGCTTATGTCAGTGATTTGACACGCAAGGTTGAAGACCTTACCGCCTGAGGGTACAAGGTCACTCGCCGACGGCGAGCTGGCCTGGGAAAGCTTAGAAAGCGTGGACCGTTAGGATTCCCAAAGTCTTTCTGATGTAATCAAAGTGTGCAATTCGGATTCTGACTTCGTCCGATCTGGAATTTGCACCCGTCTGTTTCGGAATCTCCCTACGAGTACACCAGCGATCGAGAAGAGCAAGCAGGGGCCTGTCAGAGCCGCTCTCAACTCTTATTGCTCTTGATAGGATTTGAACCGATCACCCGCGTATTCCGAAGACTCTCTGAAACCTAATTCCTCGCCATGCCAAATGGCTGACCTGATTGCGATAAAATCAACAGGCGGGAGAGGCAGGTAGGTACATTGACAAATAATACGGTCGTCCGTATTATAACGGGTATGGCAAAGCACTCTCATCGTGAAGCTATTCTGGAAGCGGGGCGGACCGTGATGTTCCGCAAGGGATACGTTGGTTCAGGTGTCCGCGATATCGTCGCCGAAGCTTCGGTGCCGCAAGGTTCCTTTACGAACCATTTTCGCTCGAAAGAGGTCTTCGCGAAGGAGGTACTGGACAGATATTTCGCCAGCCTGAAAGAGGCAGTGGACCAGTCGCTTGGCGACAAGCTGATTTCTCCCCGGCAACGAATCAACCGTTATCTCGATATTATTATCGGCCGTCTGGCCGAGGACGGTTTCCAAAGAGGCTGCTTGATCGGTGACCTTAGCCTAGAGGCCGCGCCCCAGAGTGAGCTCCTGCGCGAGCGGCTGCGTGAAATCTTTTCCGAGTGGTCAGCTCCGTTCGCCGATTGCATAGCTGAGGGCCAGGCGTCAGGAGAAATCTCGGACGCATTTGAACCAAGCGACTTGGCCGAGTTCGTGATCGCAGCGTGGGAAGGCGCAATATTGCGGATGAAGGTATCTCGCGACGCTGAACCTCTGGAACGCTTCAGGCGCATTGTTTTCGCTACTATCCTTAAAAGGTGATCGTGATGAACGCTGATATCAGCCTGCCTCGTATTCCCGTCCTTGACTCTGAGATGGCCTTTCGTGAGGCGGGACGAACCGATGCGCCCACCGTGCTTTTCTTCCACGGCAATCCGACCTCGTCCTTCATCTGGCGAAACATAATTCCGCTCGTTGCCGATATCGGTCATTGTATCGCACCGGATCTGATCGGTTTTGGACAATCCGGCAAGCCAGATATCGCCTACCGGTTTGAAGACCATGTGAGATATCTCGATGCATTCATCGAGAAGTTGGAGATCCGTTCGGCCTACGTCGTAGCGCAAGATTGGGGTACGGCGCTTGCCTTTCATCTTGCCGCCCGGCGCCCAGACTTTATCAAAGGCTTGGCGTTCATGGAGTTCACAAGACCCATCCCGACCTGGGAGGAGTTTTTGCGCGATCGGACCGAGCGCGAGGTCTTCCGCAAGTTTCGCACACCCGGCGAAGGCGAAAAGCTGATCCTGGAGGACAACGCGTTCGTAGAGGGTGTACTGCCGGGAGCAACCGTGCGCGCCTACACTGAGGAGGAAATGGCGGTTTATCGCTCACCATTCCCGACTCCTGTCTCCCGGAAACCAACATGGCGTTTTCCAAACGAGTTGCCGATCGCGGGCGAGCCCGCTGACGTCTACGCGACGATAGAGCGTGCACATGAAGCATTATCGGCCTCGACCTATCCCAAGCTGTTGTTTGCCGGAGATCCAGGCGCACTCGTGTCGCCTGAGGTGGCAGAAGAATTTGCTCGCAGATTGCATGACTGCCGCCTGGTGAAACTCGGATCGGGTCTTCATTACCTGCAGGAAGACCATCCCGAGATCATCGGTGAGACAGTCGCGGGGTTCATGGCCGAGATTGAAGCGACAACAGCCGCCCAGTCTGCTCTCGCCACAGGGTAGTAAGAAGATTGGAAAGACCTGGATCTTCGATTCTGCGGGACGTAACACTCATCGACTATAGCTCGAAGCAATGTGGCGACACTACGGTCGAGGTTGACCAAACCAATCGCTCGCCTAGAATGAAGGGGGCGTTGCGTCGCGATCGAAGCAGCTCAGCCGCCGGCCGTTGATCCTTCCGCATGAGGTTCTGCGCATGCGCGCCGACGAACAGATCGTCTTCACCGCCGGCAACCCGCCGTTGCGTTGTGGGCGCTCTATTTGGTTTCGCCATGAAGACATGAAAGCGTGTGTTGGGCCAGCGCTTCCACGATAACCCAGCATTAGCGCTGCTTTGCGCCTTCATGTCGGTCATCGAAGTCATCGCGCCACGCTCCTAAAAGCAGCGGCGACAGATTATCAACCTGAGGCCGGAGTTGTGGTGGCCACTCCTGTTACTACGGAGAACGGAAACCTGTTCTTCGGGCATTATGGATAAAAATCGAGAACAATTTTGCCAAACACGCCGCCGGCTTCCATTCGACGGTGAGCATCCGAGGTAGCAGAGAAGGGATACGTCGCTCCGACGATGGGCTGAAGCTCTTTGCCCATCGTTGGCAGAACCTGGTCCCTGAAGCGCCGAACCATCGCTCTCTTCTCTTCCCGAGATCGGGATTTCATGACCGTCCCAAGGAGTTGCAGGTGGTTGTGAAGCACAATACCGAGTGGAATGATGGCATTGTCATCGCGCCCCAACAGGCCAACCTGAACAAGCCGACCGCCAGGCGCAAGACTTCTAATGTTGCGGGCCAGATAGGATCCGCCGACAAAGTAGATGATCAGATCGGCACCACGTGAGGCGGTCGCATCAACGATCTCTGCCTCGAAGTCGACGCGCTTGTAGTCGAAAACGGTATCCGCACCGAGTGACGGCACGTTTTCGATGTTGCTTTCAGACGCGGTGGCCAGCACTGTGGCTCCCGCGGCCTTTGCAAGTTGGACCGCAGCCGATCCGATACCGCCTGCAGCTGCGTGAATGAGGACGACCTCACCCTTTGCGACCCGTCCGAGATGTGCAAGTGCCTCCCAGGCTGTCACGAAGCTCTCCATGACGGCGGCTGCATTCGTGAAGGACATGTCAGCCGGTATGACGGACGCCATACCGCTATCGAGGCGCGCATACTGAGCATAGGCACCGCCACCGACATTCCCATGACACGGTCGCCAACCGCAAAGTCGTTGACTGCGTTTCCGATGGCTATCACTTCTCCTGCGACCTCCAGGCCCAGAATGCTGCTATCGCCGTATCTCTGAGAGCCGTAGACACCTTCGCGTTGAAGAAGGTCAGCGCGGTTGACACCTGCTGCCATCACCTTCACCAGGAGATCGTCGGGGCGCACTTCGGGCATGGGGGCATCGGCAAGTCGCAGCACATCGGCGCTTCCGAAGTCATCGAAGGTGATCGCTTTCATCGCAAGGCTCCTTACTTCGAAAGCGCGCGACGGGCGATGCTGGCGGCAAATAACGGAGTTTCGCGACGGTTATGGTCTCCGCCTGCGGCCTGACGGGCTGCTGCAGCGTCCTCGTAAGCGATCCCATGGTCTTGGATAAAGTTCATGAACGCATCCGTCGGATGCGCCGTGACCTTGTTGGTGTAACGCGTCCTGCGGTCGTCGATCTTCTCTGCGGAGAGTTCCCAGACGACATTTACCTGGGTTCTGCCACTGGCTGTGAAGACATCCGAGATTGAGTTCATGCGGCAATAGGTTGGCTCGGCGACTTCGGCAACATAGTGCTGCACGACGAGGCCCGAGCCGATCTGTTCGACATTGATCGACATCCGACGACCGTCGTCAGTCCAGGTGACGCCTGCTGCGATGTGGTCGGGCGGGCAGCAGCGAAGATATTCCGCTTCAGGCAGGTTGAAGAGCCAATCGGCGATGTCGATCTTTTCGAGTGGAACGTCGATCTCCGCGGAATAAGCGGATTGTGATAGAATTGCGTCGAGGACCTTGACCATGGGAGTGTTCCTTCTGTTTGGTGAGCAAACTGCCCGTTGACGAGAAGGAATGTGCGCCTGTTGGCTTTGGATGATAACCTACTGAATGGTGGGAACGGTTTTGCGTAGTAGGCAAAGATGAAAGACCCACGCTTTGCCGAACATCTGGCGGTTTACGTCGACGTCGTCCGCGCTGGCAGCTTTTCGGCCGCGTCTCGGCGCCGGGCTGTTACTCCTTCGGCGGTCGTTCGACAGATCGATGCGCTCGAGCAGGACCTGGGAGTCCCGCTCCTTGTCCGCTCGACAAGGGCACTGTCGTTAACGGATGCCGGCCGGCACCTCTTCGAGCGTGCCCAGCGCCTGCTCGATGAACTGGCCGATACGCATGCCGAGGTGGCCGCGTTCGATAGTGAGGTCAGCGGTACGTTGCGGATCGCATGCTTCCCGACTTTCGGAAAACGTTATGTCATTCCTGTTCTGGCGTCTCTCGCACAGCAATACCCAAGCTTGCATGTCGAGCTGGATTTGACCGAACGGCTGGCCGATCCGGTCGCGGAGCGTCTTGATCTAGTGGTCAGAATGGGAGAGCTCTCGGACAGCACGCTGATCGCAACCAAACTGGCACCTCACGATCGCATCCTCGTGGCAAGCCCTGCCTATCTTGATCAGCACGGCGTGCCGGAAAGCGAAGACGCGCTTCGCCATCATCGCCTTCTCGACAAGCTCCATGGCAACGATCTTCTCGGGTGGTCTAGTATTCTCGGCGCGCCGACAGCGGAGGCGTGTGAGCGCGTTGTATTCCGGTCCGATGATTTTGAAGCGCTGAACGGGGCAGCGCTGGCGGGGATGGGTGTTGCGTTCCTGCCGAGCTGGGTATCGGGACCTTCGGTGAAAGCGGGTGATCTTGTAAGCCTACCACTATCGGGCGAAAGGTGGAATGAGTCGACTAGCGGGATCTATCTCCTGCGCGCCCTCCCAGCGCCACCCGCGAAAGTCAAAGCATTCACGCTAGCGCTGAAAGATCACATTGGGACTCCAGCTCGCTGGAGCTGAGACGCGTACAGACGAGGAAAGTGTTCATTTATATCGGGATTTCAACCAACTTTGCATTTCGACTACACCCGCTTCGATATGGATCGGTAGATTCATCGATTGGCTCCCGTCACTGAACGGATCAGCGTCAAACGATTTCAAATTCGGCGTTCGCTGGTATCTGCAGCACAAGAACGCCGGTTATATGTTCACGGATCAGGCTTCAAAGGGCTTTGGGTTCTACGTTCCCGGGATTCTCCTACGCACTCGGGTTGGCCAATACGTAGGTGACACTCGATGCCTTGAACAAGGTAGATCACGAGCCGCGAGCGAGTTTTCGCACCTGAATGGTCAAGCGTTTCTCACCGTGGTATGGTGCATCGAAATATAGACCGAGGGAATAGCAATGGCTGACCACCCGACGGATTTAGACGGAAGTAACTTCGATCCGAAAGAAATCGAGCGCCGTCTACACGGCCTCCCCCCGAGAAACGATCGATCAACCCACCACGGTCGATTGCTGGCACGACGGTAAACACTATCCGGAAGGCAGCGTGATCCTGATCGGTGGTGCCTCCGTCCGTTGCATGCTCGGACTATGGAAGCCGATCCTGGCAGAAAAGGCGCAATCGGAGCCAGGTGGGTAGAGGGTTCATCAAACAGTCCGGCATCTATCAAGTGAAAATCATGGTTTGGAAACTAGGAGATCATCATGAGCATTGGATTCGGACCGCCTCAAGATCTTGGAAACGGGGGTTATAGAGTAGGTGTTTCCCGATACAGCCAAGACGGCAAAAAATTCAACGCCACGGGTACAGTAGTCGTGAATATTGGAGACTACACAGGAGATGAAACAAACCCCCAGAGGCAGGCACTGGCATTGGCGGTCTCAGCGGTAGCAGCCCATCCCGAGGTATTAGTGCCAATCTCACCGGTTCCTGCTCAGAAAATGCATATTATCCTGCGAGTACTCGACAAAGACGGAAAAGCGACTGATCAAGATAGGGATTTCTTTCAGCCTAGTGATGCAGAACTGACAAAAGGTGCCACCACATATCAAACCAAGAATTCATGAGCGAAGAGAGCGCCCGAGGGACGCCCATTTTTACGCAACGACGATTCTAACGTGCATCATGAGATAGTAGAGGAGCCAAACGCCTCCTCTCATCAAGCAGACGACGCCCACAATGGCCCAAAACATGATGACATAGAGAAAAGCTCCAAGTCCGTTCTGTCACCCGGCAGTGCCGGCTGACTGCTCCTCCGTCCGACGTTGGATGACGGAAGCGACCCGGTTGATGCCGTCAAGATCTGATGAACGAGAGCAGATCGGGGTTGAGGATATCCGCATGGGTGGTGAGCATGCCATGAGGATAGCCCGGGTAGGTTTTCAGCGACCCATTCTTGAGCAGGTCGACCGCACGCGGCACGGAACTTGCGAAAGGAACGACCTGATCGGCCTCGCCATGC
>JBCNPI010000390.1:0-5193 GCA_039593415.1 Rhizobium sp.
AGGTCATCGGCTCCTGGAAGATCATTGTGATGTCGTTGCCGCGCACGGCGCGCAGCTCGCTATCCGATGCCTTCAGCATATCCTTGCCCTTGAACAGGATTTCGCCGGAAGGGTGGCTTGCCGCCGGATAGGGCAGCAGTTTCAGGATCGAATTGGCCGAAACCGACTTGCCGGAGCCGGATTCGCCGACCAGCGCCACGACCTCGCCCCGATGGATATCGAAGGAAACGCCGTCGACAGCTATCGAGGTCTGCCCGCCCTGATGGAAGGCGACCGACAGATTGCGCACGGAGAGTAGGGGGGGGGAGTTTTCGCTCATCGGAACGTCTTCCTCGGATCGAAGGCGTCGCGCACGGCCTCACCGATGAAAATCAGCAGCGACAGCATGATCGACATGGTGAAGAAGGCCGAGAGCCCCAGCCAGGGAGCCTGCAGGTTGGATTTGCCCTGGGCGATCATTTCACCCAGCGACGGCGAGCCGGGCGGCATGCCAAAGCCCAAGAAATCCAGCGAGGTGAGCGTTGAGATCGAGCCCGACAGGATGAAGGGAACGAAGGTCAGCGTTGCGACCATCGCGTTCGGCAGCAGGTGGCGGTACATGATCGTGCGGTTATTGACGCCGAGCGCGCGGGCGGCGCGAACATATTCGAAATTGCGCGCCCGCAGGAATTCGGCGCGCACGACGCCGACGAGGCCGACCCAGGAGAACAGGAGCAATATGCCGAGCAGGATGAAGAAGCCGGGCGGCAGCACCGAGGCGATGATCAACAGGATATAGAGCACGGGCATGGACGACCAGATTTCGATGAAACGCTGCATCAAAAGGTCGGTCCAGCCGCCGAAATAGCCCTGTATCGCGCCGGCGCAGACGCCGACGACGGCCGAGCAGATGGTAAGCGCCAGGCCGAACAGCACCGAGATGCGGAAGCCGTAGATCAAGCGGGCGAGCACGTCGCGGGCCTGATCGTCCGTGCCGAGCCAATTGAAATTGCTCCAGTTGCAGTTCGGATCGGCAGTGCCGGCCGCGTAACCCGAGCAGCGAGCCTCCTTGCTCATCATCCAGAAAGGCGGGGTCGGCGCCGACATTCCCTTGGGAAGGTTGGAATTGGCGGTCTGATAGGAATAGCGGATCGGCGGCCAGATCATCCAGCCATGGGCATCGATCTCGTCCTGAATATCCTGGGCGCGATAATCCGTCTGCGCTAGGAAACCGCCGAACTTCTCTTCGGGATAATCGACGAAGATCGGCGTCAGGATTTCGCCCTTGTAGGAGACAAGGATCGGCCGGTCGTTGACGATGAATTCGGCACCGAGGCTGAGGACGAACAGTACAAGGAAGATCCAGAGCGACCAGTAGCCGCGGCGGTTGGCTTTGAAATTCTCCCAGCGGCGCACATTGGTCGGCGAGAACAGCCCCTTGCGCGGCGGCTTCACCGTCGTCGTAAGCGTCTGCTGATTGGCTGCGTCCATCACACGTCCCTCCGCTCGAAGTCGATGCGCGGATCAATCCAAGTGTAGATCAGGTCGGAGACGAGGCTGACGACGAGGCCAAGCAGCGAGAAGATGAAGAGCGTGGCAAAGACCACCGGATAGTCGCGCTGGACGACGGAGAGATAGCTCAAACGCCCCAAGCCATCGAGCGAGAAGATATTCTCGATCAGCAGCGAGCCGGTGAAAAAGGCGGAAATGAAGGCGCCGGGAAAGCCGGCAATGACGATGAGCATGGCGTTGCGGAAGACATGGCCATAGAGCACGCGCCGTTCGGAAAGGCCCTTGGCGCGGGCAGTGATGACGTATTGCTTCTTGATCTCCTCGATGAAGGAATTCTTCGTGAGCAGCGTCGTCGTGGCGAAGGCGGCGAGCGACAGAGAAATCAGCGGCAGCACGAGATGCCAGAGATAATCGAGAATCTTCTGCCACCAGCTGAGATCGGCAAAATTGTCCGAGACGAGGCCGCGCAGCGGGAACCAGTCGAAGAAGGAACCGCCGGCAAACAGCACGATCAACATGATGCCGAACAGGAAGCTCGGAACCGCATAGCCGATGATGATGATGCCCGACGTCCAGACATCGAAGGTCGATCCGTCCTGCACCGCCTTGCGGATGCCGAGCGGAATGGAGATGGCATAGGAGAAGATGAGGATCCAGATGCCGAGCGAGATCGACACCGGCAGCTTCTGGGCGATGAGGTCGATGACTGTCGTGTTGCGGAAGAAGCTCTCGCCGAAATCGAAGCGGATATAGTTCCACATCATCTGGCCAAAGCGCTCGAGCGGCGGCTTGTCGAAGCCGAACTGCTTGTCGAGCTTGGCGATCAGCTCGGGATCGAGCCCCTGCGCGCCGCGATATTTCGAGCTGCTGTCGTCGAAGGGTTGCTGGGCCAGCATGTCGGTGGCGCCGGACAGGCGGCCGGTGGCATTGTCGCCCTGCCCGGTCAGCTGCGCGATGACTTGCTCGACTGGACCGCCGGGCGCAAATTGCACGATGGTGAAGGAAATCGCCATGATGCCGACGATGGTCGGAATCATCAGCAGGAGGCGTCGCAGAATATAGGCGCCCATCAGCCCGCCGCTCCCCCGAAGAGGAATATATCCCGCCTCGCCTCAATCCATCTGTCGATCAATTCACATTCCCTTCCGCCGGATCGAGACCGGCGCAATTATATCAGCTTGAAACTATCCGAATCAGCCCTGAGCATTTGGAGCCAGCAGACCCATCATTGCAAGAGAGGCTCACTTTCCGACGCTTTTCGACCACCAGACATCGGGGAAACCGATGGAGTAGTATGGCAGCTCGGGCAAATGTTCGAACTTGTCCCAATAGGCTATCCTGGTCGTCGTCCCATAGAACATCGGCAGCACGTAGTGATGGGCAAGCAGCACGCGGTCGAGCGCCTTCACCGTCGCTTCCTTCTCCGTCACATCCTTTGCGAAGATCACCTTCTGGATGAGCGCATCGACGCCGGCGTCGGCTATGCCCGCATAGTTGCGGGACCCCTGACGGTCCACAGAGGCCGAACCCCAGAAATCGGCCTGCTCGTTGCCGGGATTAAGCGTCTCTCCCCAGACGACCCAGATCATGTCGTAGTCGAAGCTGCGAATGCGATTGATATATTGTGACGTATCGACGGTCCGAATGCTGGCATCGATACCGATGCGCTTCAAGTTTTGGATGTAGGGCAGCACTGAGCGTTCCTGCGAGGCGCTGCCCAGCAGCAATTCCAGTGTAAACGGCTGGCCGGTGTGCGCATTCACCATCTTGTTGCCCTTCAGGACCCAACCCGCGTCCTTGAACAGGGCGATCGCCTTGCGGAAATTATCGCGTGCCTTTTGCGGATCGCCACCGACGGGATTGGCATACGGCGTAGTGAAAACCTCGGCCGGCACCTTGTCCTTGACGCTGTTCAACACATCAAGTTCCTGACCCTGCGGCAGGCCGGAAGAAGCGAATTTCGTACCGAAGAAGAAGCTATCGACGCGCGTCAATTTTCCGAAAGAAAGCGTCCGATTCAGCTCCTCGAAATCATAGACATAGTTCAGCGCCTCGCGAACGCGTTGATCCTTGAACCGCTCCCGCCGCATGTTGGGAACGAGCGCCTGCATGATGCCAACCGAGCGCAACGAATTGGGAAGTTCCTCGCGCTTGATGCGGCCGTCCTTGGCGGCCGGAAAATCATAGGCGGTCACCCAATGACTTGTCGAATTATCCTGCCAATAGTCGACAGCCCCACCGCGAAACGCCTCGAAAGCGACATCATAGTCGGCGAAATAGGTGTAGGAAATCGACTTGAAATTGTTCTCTCCGACATTGACCGGCAGGTTCTTGCCCCAATAGTCGTCACGCAGCTCGTAGCGGATCGAAGCGCCCGGCTGCACCGACGCGATCTTGTAGGGACCGGATCCCATCACGGGTTCAAGCGTGGTACTGGAGATATCGCGCTGCTTGCCATCAGGCCCTTTGCCTTCCCACCAATGTTTCGGCACGATGGTAAGCTGGCCGAGGATCGAGGGTAGCTCGCGATTACCCTTCTCGTCGAAACGGAAGGTAACATCGCGTTCGCCTGTTTTTTCGGCGCTGACGACGTGAGCGTAGTAGCTCGTCGCCATCGGATTGAGTTCTTTGGTTTTCTCGAAGCTGAAGATGACGTCCTCAGGCGTCACTGGCGTACCGTCGGCCCATTTTGCTTCGGCACGCAGCCGGAAGACCGCGCTGGAAACGTCGTCAGGATAAGAGAGACCTTCTGCAAGCAGACCATACGAGGAATTGGCCTCGTCGTCGGCCTTCTTCAGCAGCGTGTCGTAAACCAGCCCCGTCCCTTCGGCGGGATTGCCCTTAAACAATACCGGATTCAAGGTATCGAAGGTGCCGTTGCTCGAAAGCTTCACCTCGCCGCCCTTGGGCGCATCCGGATTTACATAATCGAAATGCTTGAAGCCGGGTTGATATTTCAAGTCGCCGAGAATAGCCGTGCCGATGTGGAATTGCGGCTCGTCGGCTTTCGAAGATAGAGGCATTGCCAGCAGGCAAAAAAGAGAAACGACCAAGCCTGCTTTCAACCGCGACAATGCCATTCATGATCTCCCGATGATGTCTGAGGAATCAGCATACGGCAAATGAGGGCAAAAAGCAGGACGCAATCGCTCATCTCTTCGCATGCAGTCGGCTGGTCATTGGCGAAATCAGCTTTCGGAGGCGGCTTCCTCAAGGCGCCGGCGCAACATCAGGCGCAATTCGGCGAGGACGCGCCGATCCTCCACAGCTTCCGGCTCGCTGGCGACAACGACGGCGATACGCAGTAGTTCGAGTACGATGCCCGACATTAGGGCGACATCATCCGATATGGGCGGCCGTGCTTGTCGAAGGACGTTCGCAATCAGCTCCTTCAGCTCCACACGCGAGCGCGCCTTGCGCTCCTTGGGGATATCGCGGCGTCCGGCAAGCACCGAAAGCTCCGGATAATCCTCGATGAAAGCGGCGAGCATATCGAAAATCGCCTCGCCGCCATCTGCTGCGGAAAGGCCGGCGCTCCGTTCCGCCAGATCGCGGAGCCCCGCCTTCAGCCGTTCCAGGCGATCGATATGCAACGCTTCGGCGAGCAAAGGCTTTGTCGGAAAGAACTGATAGAGCGAGCCGATCGACGAATGCGCCTCGGCCGCAATCTCGGTCATCGTTGCCGCGTCGTAGCCCTTACGC
>JBCNPI010000391.1:0-5182 GCA_039593415.1 Rhizobium sp.
TGAAAACCGTTCCGATTTCGGCCGCAATGCGCTAAGGGTCCGCTCAAGAAGCATCCGCCGGGCGGATGCACGAGCCTATTGGTGGACGCGTTGCGAATTCTCTCCGAAGCCTATTTCCCGGAATTGCCCAACTACTATCGCGGCAAGGTGCGCGAGAATTACGATCTGCCCGATGGCAGCCGCATCATCATCAGCACCGACAGGCTGAGCGCCTTCGACCGCATTCTTACCTGCATTCCCTACAAGGGTCAGGTTCTGACGCAGACGGCGCGCTACTGGTTTGAGCAGACGCGCGATATCTGCCCGAATCACGTCATCGACTATCCGGACCCGAACGTCGTCGTCGGCAAGCGGCTGAATATCCTGCCCGTCGAAGTCGTCGTCCGCGGCTATCTCGCCGGCACCACGGGCACATCGATCCTGACACTTTACAAGAAGGGTCAGCGCGAAATGTACGGCATCACGCTACCCGATGGCATGCGCGACAACCAGATCCTGCCGGAGCCGATCATAACTCCGACAAGCAAGGAATTCGACGGCGGTCATGACGAACCGCTGACGCCGGCCCAGATCGTGGAGCGCGGGCTTCTGACCGAAGCGCAATGGGAGACGCTGTCGAATTATGCTCTGGCACTGTTCGCGCGCGGACAGGAGATCGCTCGCAAGCGGGGGCTGATCCTGGTCGATACCAAATATGAATTCGGAACCGACGAAAACGGAACCATCATTCTTGCCGACGAGATCCATACGCCCGACAGCAGCCGCTACTGGCTGGCCGACAGCTATCAGGAGCGCTTCGAGAAGGGCGAGCGCCCGGAAAGCTTCGACAAGGATTTCGTGCGGGCGTGGGTCACCGAGCGCTGCGATCCCTATAAGGATGAGATTCCGGAAATTCCCGCAGACCTCATCGAGCAGACTTCCAAGGTCTATATTCGCGCCTACGAGGCGATCACAGGCACGGCCTTCATGCCCGACAATCACGGGGCAACGCCGCGCGACCGGGTTCGCGCAAGCCTGGCTCGCTATTTCATTTAGAGACAGTCCGGCCGGTCGTTTTACGCGATCGGCGCGCCGGGAGGCCGCCTCGAGATTGCGAAGATTAAAGGTTCGTTAACATATCGCACCCTTGAGTGGTGTTCAAAAGGGTATGTTTTTTGCAACACTTTAGATTTTTTTTACCGAAACCCTGATATTTCGCCCGATCCCACATATGTTCGCTGCCGAGAATTCGTAAAAGCCACTGTGCTATTGCAAAACTCGTTGTTAAATTAACGCCGACCGCTTCGGGTCATTGTTTGTATTGCGTAAGAACTGGAGCGCCGGCACTGGGGATCATGCCGATCCCGAAAAAAACACTGATCAGTAAATTGAATTGTGGGACAATGTGATGGTTTCCATTCGTACTGCCGCCCCCGCCCTGCTGCTTGTTTTGGCAGGCTGCGTCAGCGGCCCAGATCATAAGCCACCGGAAATGCCTCTCCCGGCCAAATTCTCGGAGGGCGGTACGAAGGCGAACGGCGATGTCGCCGGTTCGCAATGGTGGACCGCTTTCGGCGATTCCAAGCTGAATGCCTTCGCCGCACAGGGACTTGCCCAGAACCTTAATATCCAGCAATCGCTGGAACGCATCAATCAGGCCGAAGCCGCCGTCGTCACGGCAGGTGCAGGCGGCCTTCCAAGCCTCACCGTCACCGGTGACAACACGACCAGCGGCCAGAAGGGCTCGCTGCGCACGCAGACCGAAACTCGCAACATCACCGGCGGCGGCGCCTCCGTTTCGTGGCTGCTCGACCTCTGGGGCCAATATCGCCGGGCACGGGAAAGCGCCAATGCATCGCTCGATGCCGCTTACTCCACCGTTGACGTCCAGCGGCTAGCCTTCCTGTCGGATCTGGCCACCAGCTATGTCAATGCCCGCTATTACCAGACGCTCATCTCGATCGCTCAGGAAAACCTGAAGTCCCGCCGCGATACGCTTTCCCTGACGAAGTTCCAGCTCGATGCCGGCGCTGCGTCCCGCCTGGACGTGGTTCAGGCCGAAGGTCTCGTCAACCAGACGCTGGCGTTGGTACCTGGTTATGAAATCAGCTACCGTCAGCAGGTGCATCACATCGCGACGCTGCTCAACGTGCCTTCCACGACGATCATCGCGCAGATGCAGGGCGGCGGCAAACAGCCGGTGTTCCGCGGCAACGTCCGTACGGGTATTCCGGCCGATCTCATCCGCAACCGCCCCGACGTTCGCGTCGCGGAGCGCACCCTTGCTGCTTCGACCGCCCAGATCGGCGTGGCCGAGGCCAAGCTCTTCCCATCGATCACGCTCAGCGGCTCGATCCAGCCTTCCTACATCCATAGCTCGTCTGCAAGCGGCAGCCTGACCAGCTGGTCGTTCGGCCCGTCGCTGAACCTGCCGATCTTCGACGGCGGCAGCCTGCGCGCCGGCGTCAAGAGTGCGGAATCCACGAGCCGCGAAAACTATCTCGCCTGGCAGCAGACCGTGCGGCTAGCGGTGGAACAGGTCGAAAATTACCTGTCGGCCGTCAGTCGCGATGCGCAGACGATTTCTGCTCTTCGCGCTCAGGTCAAGTCCTACCAGGAAGCCCTGCAGCTCTCGACTGCAAGCTACAAGGATGGCGCATCCTCGCTGCTCGACGTTCTCGACGCACAGCGCAACGTGACCGCTGCTCAGCAGAGCCTGGCGCAGGCCGTTCAGCAGAACGCCAACGACTACATCTCGCTGAACGTGGCAATCGGCGCCGGATACGTGCCGGCAGGCAAGGCGACCGTAGCCGAGGCTCCGGCCAAGGTCGTCAAGGTTTCGGCCAAGAAGGCGAACTAACAGGATAGCCCGGCATTGCCGGCCGTTCTTGAACCGCCGCAGGCGACTGCGGCGGTTTCTTATTGCCGAGACTCAGCCCTGAAAATGAAAATGGCGCGCTCCGCTTTCGCATGAAGCACGCCATCGCCGTAAAAACAAAAAGGCCGGAATGATCCGGCCTTTCGCCATCCGCCATCGCATCAGTGCCAGTACATCCGTGGTCAAAGGCAAGGGCGGAACTGCAGCCAGATTGACCATGAAAGGTTAACGAAGAGTTAACGCCACTTTCATTGCTCAAAGGCGGAACGGCTCGCTTTCCAGCGCGCCAGCGCCCCTTGGCTGCATGACTGAAGCGTATATCGGCGTGCAAGGTGGCAATTTCAAGACCATGACTGCGATTTCTTCGATCAGGCATTCAAGCAACCGACACCACAGCGGTAGCAACCCATCTAAATCTAAGTAAAGCTTATTTAAAAAAATCGGATAAATTTTCATGTTTCGCGAGCCGTCGTTCAAGCTGTATTCATGCGAATGCCCTTAAAACACATGCAAAGATTGAAGGCGCGCCGTGGAATTCTGTCCATTTCCGTGCACGCAAAGTCTATGCACGCGCTGGGCCTTTATCTTGCCGGGTTCGAAAAGTCCTGGCGAATGGCGCCGGGTTAGGCGCACCAGCATGACGGAACAGGTGCCGGACGGCGATCTCGCGACGACGGTGCGCAAAGGGGGAGTATTTATGAAGTTGAAGGTTCTTGCCGCAAGCATGCTGGCCGCACTTGTTGCGCTGCCGGCCATCGCGGAAGCCGCGGAGGGCTTTGCCACCGCAAACGTCAATATGCGTTCGGGTCCAAGCACGGCCTATCCGGCGGTGACCATGATTCCCGTCGGTGCACCGCTCCAGATCAACGGCTGCCTCAACGAAACGCCCTGGTGTGACGTTTCCTTCTATGGCGGCCGCGGTTGGGTTGCCGGCCGCTATATCCAGGCGACCTACCAATCGCGCCGCATCTATGTCGGCCCACAATATTATCGCCCGCTCGGCATCCCGACGGTGGTCTTCAACTTCGATGACTACTGGGGTCGCTATTATCGCGGCCGCGACTTCTACCGTGATCGCGACCGTTGGCGCCGCGGCCCGGGCTGGGTCGACCGCAGGCCCGACAGCGGCTGGGATCGTAACCAGGGATGGGATAACGGACCGGACCGCAACTGGGATCGCCGTCCCGACCGCAACCGGGCTTGGGATCGTGGGTCAGACTGGAACGGTCAGCCGGACGGCAACTGGGATCGCCGCCCCGACCGCGGCTGGGACCGGCAGCGCGACGGCAATAGCGACTGGGGCCAGCAGCGGCCGGATAATAACCGGGATTGGGGCAACCAGCCAGATCGCCCGCGCGACAACAACCGATGGGGCAACCAGCCGGCCCCGCAGCCACAACGGCAGCCCCCTGTTGTGCAGCAGCAACCAAGGCCACAGCCGCAGCCGCAAAACGCTCCGCGACCGAATGCGGCTCAGCCCGGCCCCTATAGCCCAGACCAAAAGGATTGCCCGGCATCGGAACCAAATTGCCGGATGTCCTCCAGAGGCTCGAACCGCTGACTGCATCGCGATCGTCTTCGGAAAACGAAAGGCCAGCGACCTTCAAAGTCGCTGGCCTTTTTGATGAATGCATCCGATTTGAAAGAATGCGCGCCTCCTATCCAGCAAGACAGCGGCTTCAAGATCGATGCTTCGCGCCGCAATAATCCACGTTCGGATGTCCGAACGCTTCCAGCGTGTCCACCGGGTCGCAAGATATGAACAGTTAGGCGGTTCGACGGCGCCGATGTGCGTCAGTGCATTTTCAAATGCGCTTCCCGCGTCGCCGAAATGAACATTTCCCGCGCCTCTTCGGCGGACTTGCGCCCGTCGATCGCAGCCCGGCAAAGGCTTCTCGCCGCCACATAGAGCGGGCCGCGCCGATCGGGCCACAGGTTGGCCATGCAAGTGAGGGCCTCGGAAGGACCCGTGACAACTTGGAATGTACCTTGAGCAAAACCGATCTCGATCGGATTGCTCCATTTGACGTGTCGCATGAACACTCCTCCTCACGCGCTACCAATTGCTGGGAACCGTCTCCAAGACAGCCACACGGGGGCACTATAGCCTTGATCAGGCCATTCGAAAATATGCAAGATTGCGTGCATGGTTCGAAGCATCGACGCATACGCCATCATGACTTTGCCTCCCTGGCCGGCCGGCAAGGCGCTGTTTTGAGACTTTAGGGAAACAGGATGTCGATGACTCGTCGGCGCTGTATCGGCGATCTATTTTTCGCGTGCGATCCGCCGGGCTTCCGCCGGGGAATAGCTGGCCCGCGGTGC
>JBCNPI010000392.1:0-5143 GCA_039593415.1 Rhizobium sp.
CGCCATTTGCATATTGCCGTCCTCCGCATACGCAACTAACACCCCCTGCAGTGGCAAGAAGGGCGGCATCGATCACTGCCAAGGATCGACATTTATCTGCCGCGATGGATCGGTGAGCGGAAGTAAGAAGTCCTGCGACGCGGAAATGGGCGGCCTCGGCCTCCTGAGGTCTGGCGCAGCTGAAATGGAGCCGACCAGTTCGCCCAGCTTTCGTGTCGAACTGGATCATATTGCACCGGCCCTCGTGGCGGTCATTATTGCATTACCGACGACGGGTCGAAGAGCTACTTGCGGCGTTGAGATGTGAACCAATTTCATCCGCCTTCGATCTGTCGGTCGGAGCATCCAGCGCTCAGCGTCCAAATCGCCGACAGCACATTGATTAAATCGTGCTGTGATGCCATATTGAGTTTAGGACTGAGGCCGAGCATATTTGTGGAAAGACAACAACATGGTAGCGGTTGCTAGGCAGAAAAGAGTGACTTACGCTGTTGAGACTCAGAAAGAGTCCAACATCGAACGTCTGTTGCGCCTGTCCGAGGAAGCCGCACGCAGGAAGCTGATCGACGTGACTGAGATGTCTGACGACGATTTCTTCAAAATCATCTCCCGGAAATAGTCGCTAAAACATGCCAGATCGATTGAGGTTGGCTTTTATACAAGCCAAACCGAAGAGAGTTCATGTTGTCGAAAGCTGGCGCGACCCGTTAGGGATCAAGCAAGATTCCCGAGAATTTCAGGCACTTCGTCTCATTCGTTCCACAATATCGACCGGAACTCCGTTACCGCATGGATATTATAGGTCGGATCGCGATTCTAGCCCAGATGAATTGCTTGCGACGAAGGGCATCATGCACCTTCACTTAGGGAACCCTTCCACCAATGAACTCCTGTTTCTGATTCAATATCCTACATACGTGGCGTTCCTGGAAATAAACAATCATCAACATTTCAAGACTGATCCGGTCGGAACCCTGTTGACATCGCTTCATGAAAAGAAGGTCGCCGCTCTACGCGAGAAAATTTCCGAGGATTCCGAGGCCAGGCGTCTATTGATCAAGCAGGGTCTAAAACCACGTTCCGACGCTTGAGCGTGTGCCCAGCGGCGACATGTTGTGTATCCGTACGAGGTGAGCCGCCTTTTAAAATTCTAGCGAAGCGTTTCAAACCTGTCCTTATTCCCAGGCATAAGGACAGTTGGACAGATGGAGATTTTGGAAGGAGACAGCGGGTCTCGGGTGAGCCGTATCGAGGTGATCAACACCGGTCGGCGGCGTCGCTTTACTGAGGATGAGAAGCTGCGGATTGTTGCAGAAAGCTTCGCAGGGAGAGGCCGGGCGTCGGCCATAGCCCGTCAGTACGGCATTAGCCGCTCTCTTTTGAACCGTTGGCGCAAATCTGTTCGCCAGGGTTTGCACAGCCAGAAACAAGCCGATGGTTTTGTGCCGGCTTTCGTCATGCCGGAAGCTTTTGTGCCGATGAAGCAGGTCACTCCCCCTGCTGCGATGGAGCATTCGGTGGCGTCTCCTTCCGGCCGCATGGAGATTGTTGCGGCGAACGGCCGTCATGTGATCGTGGACGGCAGCGTCGACGTTGAGGCGCTGCTGCGGATCATGCGGGGGCTGGAGACGTTGCGGTGATCACGCTTCCTTCCGGTCAAAATGTGCGAGTGTGGATTGCAACGGGCCATACGGACATGCGGTGTGGGTTTCCATCCCTTGCGTTGCGGGTGCAGGAGGTGCTGAGACTGAACCCTCTTGACGGCAATCTTTTTGTGTTCCGCGGTCGCGGCGGATCGCTGATAAAAGTGATTTGGAGTGACGGCCAGGGGAGCTGCCTTTTTACAAAAAAGTTGGACCGCGGCCGGTTCGTCTGGCCGTCTGCGGAAGGCGGAGCGATAGCGATATCACCCGCGCAGCTCAGTTATCTTCTGTCCGGGATCGACTGGAGGCATCCTCAGGAAACCTGGCGGCCGACGAAGGTCGGTTAGCATTATTCAATTGAAAATACAGGAGAAATCTGATCGAATGGCTTCATGATCCCAAAGCCTGTCGATCTTCCTGTGGATGTTGTTGGCGCTTACCTGGCGCTGCTTGGCGAGCATGAAGCCTTGCAGGCTAAACACGCTATCGCAGTTGCGGAAGCGGCCAATGCGCAGGCGATGCTCTCTGACAACGAGGCGCTGATCGTTGCTCTGGAATTGAAGATCGAGAAGCTCAGGCGCGAGTTGCGAGGCCAGCGCTCTGAGCGGACGGCGCGCCTGCTCGACCAGTTGGAACTGCAGCTCGAGGAACTCGTGATGGCGGCGACGGAGGATGAGGTCGCGGCACAAGCAGCAAGCGCCAGAACCTCGAGCGTACGTTCGTTCACGCGCAAACGGCCGGTGCGCAAGCCATGGCCGGACGATATCGAGCGCGAACGTATCGTCATCGAGCCGCCGACGACTTGCGCCTGCTGTGGCGGTTCGCGCCTGTCGAAGCTGGGTGAGGACGTCACCGAGACGCTCGAGGAGATTCCGCGTCGGTTCAAGGTGATCGAGACGGTGCGGGAAAAGTTCACGTGTCGTGACTGTGAAGGCATCAGCCAGCCGCCGGCACCCTTCCATGCTACGCCGCGCGGCTTCATCGGCCCTCATCTGCTGGCGACGATCCTGTTCGACAAGTTCGGCATGCACAGCCCGCTCAACCGGCAAAGTGCCCGGTTTAAATGCGAGGGGATCGATCTTTCGACCTCGACGCTGGCCGACCAGGTCGGCTACGCAACAGCCGCTCTCATGCCTGTCTTCGATCTGATCGAGGCGCATGTCTTTGCGGCCGAGCGTCTTCACGGTGATGACACCACCATTCCCATTCAGGCCAGGGACAAATGCACGACCGGACGCATATGGACTTACGTATGCGATGACCGGCCATTCGGGGGAACGGCGCCGCCAGCCGCAATCTATTATGCGTCGAGTGACCGGCGCGGCGAACATCCGCAGAAACACCTGGCCGGATACGGCGGCATTCTGCAGAGCGACTGCTACAATGGCTTTGAGCCGATCGCTGTTGCCGCAACGAAAGAGGTCCCGATCACCTTCGCCTTTTGCCACGCGCATGCGCGGCGGAAGTTCTTTGAGCTGGCCGATATCCAGAAAAATGCGCGGGATCACAAGCGGAAAGGCAAGCCGATCTCGCCGATCGCGCTTGAGGCTGTCAAACGGTTCGACGCGCTCTTTGAAATCGAGCGCCAGATCAACGGTTTGAGCGCCGAAGAACGACTGGCGGTGCGCCAGGAGAAGAGCAAGCCGCTGTTCGATGACATGCACGAGTGGTTGACGAAGGAACGCGCCACGCTCAGCAGATCGTCCGAGGTCATCGAGCCGATCGATTATATGCTGAAGCGCTGGGAGGGCTTTGCCCTTTTCCTCGAAGATGGAAGGGTTTGTCTCACGAACAACGCCGCGGAACGGGCGCTGAGAGGTGTCGCGTTAGGAAGACGGAACTGGACCTTCGCCGGTTCCCAGCGTGGGGCCGATCGTGCCGCCGTCATGCTGACCGTCATCACCACCTGCCGACTCAACGAGATCGACCCAAAGGCCTGGCTTGCCGATGTCCTGGCTCGCATCGCTGACCATCCTGTCACGCGCCTGTACGAACTGCTGCCCTGGGAGTGGAAACGCGCATCGGCAGCAACCGTCATGCTGGCGGCCTGACGATGGTGGCTTCCGTCGTCCGCCTAAAGGTCACCCTCGATCATGTCGAGCCGATAGTGATGCGGCGCGTTGTCGTGCCGTTCACCATCAGGCTCAGTCGGCTGCACGAGGTATTGCAGGCGGCGATGGGCTGGACCAACAGCCACCTTTACGAATTCCGCATGCGTGACGTCGGCTTTGGTTTGCCTGACAAGGAATGGGGGGATGGTCCGATCGATGCCCGCAGGGTCTCGCTGCTGTCGGCAGTCCAGGACACCGGTGCGAAATCGTTCAAATACCTTTACGACTTTGGCGACGGCTGGGAACACAGCATCAAGATCGAGCGCACCTTTCCCGCAGTCGGCACGGAAGGACCGATGCTTCTCGAGGCAACGGGACACTGCCCGCCCGAAGACGTTGGTGGTCCATGGGGTTATCAGGAGTTCTGCGAGGCGCTTGCGGACCCAGCACACGAGCGACATGCCGAAACTCTCGAATGGTGGGGCAGCAGCGATTATGATCCCGCCGCCGCCAACTTCTCGCAGCTCAACAAGGCCGTCGATGACCTGGCTGCAAAATGGGCCCGAAAAGCGCGCCGCAAAACCTGAACGCCGGGCTGTGGGCGAAGGCCGAAAGTGGATTTTAGCGTGTAAACAACCGGCGGAACAGTTCTTCCGAGCGCCGTAGACCTTCGTCCGTCAGGACCAGCGACTTCGACTTGTTCACCGGATCACAGATCAGCCCCTTCTCATGCAACCGGTCCGTCGTCGCCCAGTCAAATCCCTTCCAGGCGCAACGCTCGTTGTGGAGCGTCAGCCATAACAGCGCCAAGACCGCGTCATCGATTTTGTCCTCGTCGATCTCCATTCTGCTATGCTACCACGCGCGGGAGCCTAAGTCCCGCGGCCCACCTCGGATGGATACGATCTAGTGTCTTCCATTTGGTGTCCAATATCACAGGGCGCAGGCCTTGCTTGCATTCTGTCATGACGTCGGGATAGACCTCAAAAGCATCACTCGTCGTGCCATCCTGCAAGATCCAACTGCCAAGCGCTACGGGTGGCTGACGTCGCAAACAAACGATTTGTTCGAGCGTCCATGAAACAACGTGACATCGCTCATGAACTGCTTCACGACTTTTGGCGGTCCCATCTTCCGTTTCATACGATAGAGAAGGCGATTGTCGGGTGGATATGCCAGTGGTTGAGTACACCCGAAAGCCACTGCTGCGTGCCGGTTAGAGACCTACGCTATCCGCTGTTCCAACCCACTCGCTCGCCCGAGTATTGCCGTGTTGGCAACGAAAGCGCCGAAAATCGGCGCTTCTTCAGAACGCTCTAGTTTGTCATAGTTTGCTAAAGGCGCCTTCCAGAGCGCCGTGAGGCGAAGGTCATGGCTTACGTAATCACCGAACCCTGCATCGATACGAAGGATGGGGCCTGCACGGTCGCCTGTCCGGTCGATTGCATC
>JBCNPI010000393.1:0-5129 GCA_039593415.1 Rhizobium sp.
GGTCCTGCGACCCCGCACTTAACCAATATAAAGATAAGTACGGCGAAACGGTGATTCAAGGATGCGGTCACGCAAGTGTTATATCGGCGTGACCGCAGGTCTCGCCGGAATATCGCCCTTGGGATTATCCTCCCGAATTGTCCGGTGCCATGTAGCGTCACCATATCGACCTCCCAAACGCGGTCGCGTTTTCGGTCAGCACAGGCGCTCGGACTTCGGTCCTTCATACACGATATTATAGGGCAGGAGGCGGCGGGCGTCCAGTTATTGTGATGTTTGGCGCCTATTCCCTGAGCGCTGCTGCCAGCTCTTCCATGTCCTCAGGCAGGGGCGCTTCAAAACGCATAACCTCGCCTGTACGGGGGTGCTCGAATTGCAGCATATAGGCATGCAGCGCCTGGCGCGTGAAACGATGGACGGCCTGCTTTGCGGCTTCCGGCAGAAGATTGGCCTTGGTCTTGAAGCCGCCGCCGTAAACGGCGTCGCCGAGCAGCGGATGGCCGATATGCGCCATATGCACGCGGATCTGGTGCGTTCGGCCGGTTTCCAGGTGGCACTCGATCAGTGAGGCGAGCGCGGTCGCGTCTGGCGTCTCGTGAAAGCGCTCCAGCACCTCGTAATGCGTGATCGCCTCGTCGGCATCCTGCGAATCCGGGCGCTTGACGGCGCGGCGCGTGCGGTCGCTGCTTGACCGGCCGAGAGGGGCATCGATGGTGCCGACAAGCTGGCGGGGACGGCCCCAGACGATTGCCTGATAGGCACGCTCAAGCGAAGTCGTGCGGCCGTGATCGGCAAATTGCAGGGACAGATGCCGGTGAGCGACATCGTTCTTGGCGACGACCATCACGCCCGTCGTATCCTTGTCCAGCCTATGAACGATGCCCGGGCGGCGGACGCCGCCGATGCCGGAAAGGCTGTTGCCGCAATGATGGATCAGCGCGTTGACCAATGTTCCGGTCCAATTGCCTGCGCCGGGATGAACGACCAGTCCTGCGGGCTTGGAGATGACGATGACGTCGTCATCTTCATAGAGCACGTCCAGCGGAATGTCCTCGCCCTGCGGTGCCGGATCTTCCGGCTCGGGTAGGGTGATCTCGTAGACGTCGCCGGGGCGCACCTTGCGTTTGGCGTCCGTCACCGCAGCGCCATTGAGCAAAACCGCGCCGTCCTTGATCAGCGCCTGCACGCGACTGCGGGAAAATTCCTCACCGATCTCGGCTGTCAGCCACGAATCGAGCCGTCCTTCGGCATTTTCATCGGCGGTAAGGACTTTTCTATTGCTCGCGGCTTCTTTAAAGGGGTCGCTCAAACGTATTTCTCCGGCGCATAAGGCGCTCTTCAGGAAGCAAGGACGCATCGATGACGAATCTCGAGCCAGACGATCAAGAGGAAAAGCCCCTCGATCCGGCCCTGGAGAAAGTCCGACGCAAGATGATCCGCCTGCAGATCGTCTCTGCGGCCGTCATGGTGGTGAGCCTTATGGCCGTCTTCGGCGCCGTTGTCTACAAGACGATGAAGCCGGCTGCAAAGCCTGCAGGGCAGGCGGCTTCCGGCATCCCCTCCGATGCGCCGGTTGCCGTGACGGCTCTGCTGCCGGCGGGCTTTACCGTGCAGTCCACGGCGCTGTCGGGCACTCAGGTGCTGTTCTATGGTACGCTTGCCGGCGGTCAGCGCCAGGCCATCGTCTTCGACTACGGTATCGGCCGCATCGTGGCGACCATATCGCTGCCCAACTGACGGTCGGACGATGACGAGCGAGCGGTTCATCGAGATTGCGCATCCCGACGATCCGCGCATCGCCGAATTCCGTGATATCCGCGAGCGCGATCTCACGGGTCGCGACAGCCGCTTCATTGCGGAAGGCACGGTTGTGCTGCGGCTGCTTGCCGGCGCACATGCAATGGGCGGCGATTTTGCCGCCGAAAAGGTACTGCTGCTCAAAAACCGTGTTGCCGGGGTCGGCGACATCATCGATAGCTTTCCGGCCGATGTGCCGGTTTATGTCGCATCCGCCGAGGTACTCGACGGCATCGTCGGCTTCCATCTGCACCGCGGCGTTCTGGCGCTGGGACGCAGGACGACGGGAGAGGGGATGGTTTCCTTTCTCGACCGCATCCCGAAGCAGGCGCTCGTGCTTGTTGGCTGCGGCATCTCCAATCACGACAATATGGGTTCCATGTTCCGCAATGCCGCAGCCTTCGGTGCAGATGCGGTGCTCCTGGACGAAAGCTGCTGCGATCCGCTCTACCGAAAGGCCTTGCGGGTTTCGGTCGGCTCCATCCTGACAATTCCCTATTGCCGGCAATCCGGCGGCGTCGAGCTGCTTGCGGCGCTGGCCGGACGCGGCTTTGCCATCTGGAGCCTGTCGCCGCGCGGGAGCTTGGACATTCGGGATGTCCCGGCTTCGGACCGCATGGCGCTGGTGGTCGGCACGGAGGGGGACGGTCTGCCGGAGAACATCCTTTCTGCCTTCGGCAGCTTGCGAATCCCGCAGGCTCCGGGGTTGGATAGCCTCAATGTCGCGACGGCAAGCGGTATCGCCCTTTTCGAAATGGCCGCAAAGAATGGGCGTATCTAAAGCGCAACGCGATCTTTCAGATCAGCGAGTGGAGCTTCAGATTCTCGATTTTGCGTAGATCGTGGCCGCCCGACAGCCGCCACTTTGTACGACACCTCAGGTTAGGAATGCTTTGGCAATATAGCGGCAACGCGGTCGGCAAGGCTGATGCGCGAATCCGGTGCGGCGGCATTCCGATCCTTTGGCAGCAGATCGAAGATTGGAGAGCCGCCGCCTTCCTTGAGCGCCGTCAGAGCCACCATATTGGCCGCAATCTTGGCAATCTCCTCACGCATGGCGTCGTCATGCGCCGGTGTGCGGGCTTTCAGCAGGCGATCCGACAGAGCCGCGGCCCGGTTGCGAACCTCTTCCGTCATCTGGGCGATCTCGTCTTCCACTGTTCGTTCCGGTTCTGCCGCTTGTGCGGGCTCGGCTGTATCCGCCTGGCTGTCAGCGATAGCTGAGACCATGGATGCCGCAGCGAGCTTCGGCGTTCTTGCCGTCTTTTTCGGCGGCGTCAGACCTGCGGCACGGAGCGCCTTGCCTGCTTCCTTCGATTCCTTGACGGCGGCCTCCAGCCGCTCCCTCAGGCGGATAACATCCTGAGTTTGCCGTTCGATTGCGGCTTCTTTATCGGCGCTGCCGGCAATCTCGCGATTGAGCCGTTCTTCAAGCCGCTTGTTCTTGTCGCTTTCCTGGCGGAGCGACTGTTCGGCATCCGCTGCGCGCAGATTCGTCGCGCTCAACTCCTGGCGCAGAGCGTCACGCTCGTCCCGCAACGTATTGATGCGCAGCTTGAGGCTCTCGATTTCGGTCTCGCGGGTTGCAAGGTCGATCTTGAGATTGTCGGCGTCGGCCGCCATCTTCGTCATCCGTTTGCGCAGGCCGTCAATATCGGCTTCCTTTTCGGCGCTGGCCTGCTCGGCGGTATGGATGCTCGATTTGAGCTGGCTGATATAGCTTTCCTCGCGGCGCAGGCGTGAGCGCAGTTCCCCAGCTTCCACTTCCAGATCATCGATGCGTGTCTGCAGCTCGGTATTTCCGGCCGAGAGCCGGCTGGCTTCCTGCTGAAGCTTGCCATTATGAATCTGCAGCGCGACGGTCTTGTCGCGTTCCTGCGACAGCGCATGCTCGGTCCTGGCGTTTTCGGCGGCAAAGAGGGCGCGGGCCATGTCTTTTTGCGCGCGGACTTCCTGCGGGCTCAGCGGCATCGTCGCCTTCAGGCGCTTTTCGGTGAACCATACGATACGACGATGGATTGACGGCGCGATGAGAAAGCCCAGAAGAGCGGCCGTCAGAAAGCCCAACCCGAACAAGAGAGCAAATTGAATCACGACGCGACCAGTATCCTGGGGTTATGTCCGATGTCGATAGGATGATTAATCATGGGTTAGCCATGTGAGCAAGCGTTTAACGCGGATATGGTTTACCGGCGCGGGCTGCTTCTTTGAGAGCCGGAGACTCCGGGAAAGAAAAGGCCCGCAACTCAGGCGGGCCAAGGCGCATGCTGGCTGGGAGATCGTATCGGGAGAAGGCTCAGAAAGGATTCCAGGTCGGGTTCGGCGTGACCTTTAAATAGCCCATGTTGATGCCGAGGCGCGCGCCAATCCCGGTGCGGATCGGAACGAGCACGATATTGTTGTTTTTCAGGACGGTCATGCCGAAACCGGCGACAACAAAGGCCTGACCGCTCACGCCGCCGAAACGGGTATAAACGCTGTCGATGCTCGGCAGATCATAAACCAGCATCATCACGCGGGTGCCCTGGCCGCCATAGTCGAGCCCCAGCGACGGACCTTGCCAATAGAGCGGATGCTCGCCGGCATTCTTGGTGTTGAGCTGGCCTTCGCCATAGGTCAGACCGGCGAGGAAAGCGCCGGAGCCTTCCTGGCCGAGAATGTAGCCATTCGGCAGGCCGTATTGCTGGAAGGCGCGCTCGACGACCTTGGCGAGGCCGCCGCTGGTGGAGCCGAAGAAGGAATGGCCGGCATCGACGATTTCCTGTGCCGAATACTGGCCGTTTGCGGCGGCCGCCTGACGGGCCGGCAACGCGAAACTCACGAATGCGACGATGGCCAAGAGCAGGCCGAGGCCGAGCGTTCTGGAGCCGGGGCTGGGCAGTCTCTTCAGGAGTTCATTGCGCATGGACGTTTTCCGTTCATCATGGTCGGTGCTTCAGAGGCGCTGTGCGACATGTTCAGCTGAACGCGCCGCCGCGGCACGCCCCCTCTTTCTCAGACTTTCCGCCCACCGATCGCAGGACGATTCGCGCGCGAACGAGTCTGAGTGTCATGAATGCATTTTGCGACGATGGTCTTAACAATCGGTTTACCAAATATGGTGTCATTATGGCGCGCGGTACACGGGCTGCGACAACCCTCGGGCAACCTTACCGTGGCAACGTGGACTCTACTGCGTTTTGCCCTGCCAGCATTCAGGAGACAATGAATGTCGAAGAATCCAAATCTCACCTTGACCGGACCGGATCTGGCCGCGCTGCTGTGCAGCCGCGTCTGCCATGACGTGATCTCGCCGGTCGGGGCGATCAACAATGGTCTGGAGCTGCTCGACG
>JBCNPI010000394.1:0-5094 GCA_039593415.1 Rhizobium sp.
GCCGTGGGGCGTTGCGAGTGGCCGTGACGCCGACCTTCACGACCTATCTGGTCGGTCCCCTCATCGAGGCATTCTACAGTCGTTACCCGAATATCTTCATAAACGTGCGGGAGATTTCCCAGGAGCAAATGGAGGAATTGCTCCTGTCCGATGAGGTCGATGTAGGGATCGCGTTCGCCGGCGCACTGACACCAGATATCGATATGGACCCCTTGCTAGTGGAAACCCTCGCTCTGGTTGTGAATGCTGAGCACCCTCTGGCAAGTGAAACGTCGATTGGACTGCAGGCCCTTAGCGCCGAGTCGTTGGTGCTGCTAAGCGCGGAGTTCGCTACGCGCGAACAGATCGATCGCTTTTGCCGCCAGCACGATATTCGCCCGAAAGTACAGATAGAGGCCAACTCCATCAGTGCGGTGATCGAAATCGTCCGCAGAACGAGGCTGTCGACACTCTTGCCCGCGACAATCGCATTCGCCCACCAGGACCTGGTCGCCATTGCGCTTGATCCCGTGCGCTTGCAGCGGACCGCCGTTCTGATGCAGCGTAAGGACGCTTACCGTAGCGCGGCGGCGCGGGTCTTTGTTGGGTTGGCTAAGGAAGTAGCGGCTCAATTGGTGGGGCTGTGACAAAGATCATCGCTTGGATCTCTAAGTCATTGATGAAATTGTACTTCTGACCTGTAAGGGCTGGCACCAATAGAGGGTCGTAAGTTCGGCCCCGTTCAAGAGCGTCGAATATGGCGATTGTCGAAGAGTTCTATATCGCTACGCCTGAAGCTCAGCTCGTTTAATTAGGCGTGTTTTCATACGAGGTCCCGGCATAGCGCACGCCAATAAACGTCATCAGACTGGCCACTGCAAAAACATTGACGCTCAACAATGTAGCGATTTGGTCGCCGGTCCAAGGAAAGGCGGGATCATCGAGCCTCCGCCAGCATATTGCAAAGCAAATAAAGATGATGCAGGCAACGCCCCGCTGCCACCATTTCTCAACCGGATAGAACGAGACTATTGCCAGCGCCATGCACGGCGCAAGGAACAGAAGCGTTGCGGATGCCCTCCCGAAAAGGATGGATTCGCATACTGTATCGACCGTGCCGATCAGCGGCAGAGCCAGCCGGGCACTAAACGGCGATATTCCGGCGATCAAAGGTATCGCCAGAAAAAAGGGAATGGCGACAAGTGTTATAGCCGACGTTCTGGCGCCATCGCCAACCAGCCACCAGACATAAAATGGGTAGAACGGCTTGTTGGCTATGATGACCCAGGCAATGGTGACTGTTGCTCCGGTCCTTTCGTCGAGCGCCGGCCGCCTCATCCCGCCGGTCGCATAAGATAGTGGCCTACCCCCCAGACACTACCGTTGTCGTGTCCAAAGAGGCCCGCGGTTGCCAGGAAAAAGAGCCGCCAGCGGCGCTGCCAGAGCGCGCTGTTTTTGCCGTAGACCCTGGCGAAGAGCGGCTGGATATGGTCGATCTCGCGATCAAAGTTGGCGAGCCAGTCGAGGGCCGTCCGTCGATAATGCGTCCCCGACCAGCGCCATTCCCGTTCAACTGAAAACAGGTCGGCAAAGCGGTGAGGCAGATCATGTGCCGGCATAATGCCGCCGGTAAAGAAATGATGGGCAATCCAGTCGACCGGATCCTGGTGGTTGAAGCGATAGGAGCGGTCCTTGTGGGTGAAAACATGGAGGAAAAGCTTGCCGTGCGGATTGAGCCATTCGCGGACACGCTCCAACAAGGTGCGCCAGTTGGACATATGCTCGAACATCTCGACCGAGATTACACGATCAAAGCGGTCATCGGTCGTAAAGTCGTTCATATCGGCCGTGATGACGGTAAGATTGCCGAGGCCGTACTTGTGCGCCATGGCGGCAATGTATTCTCGCTGCGAGGTGGAATTTGAGACCGATGTAATCCGCGAATTGGGAAATTGGCTTGCAAGATAAAGGGATAGTGAACCCCAGCCGCAACCAAGTTCCAGGATACTGTTTCCATCCTCGATTTCGGCATGCTCTACAGTTTGGGCAAGTGCACAAGTCTCAGCTTCGGCCAGCGTCGTATGGGCGTCCGGATAAAGGCAGCAAGAATACTTTCGTTGAGGACCAAGGACCAGACTGAAGAACTCCGCCGGGACTTCATAATGCTGGCGATTGGCCTCATCAGTGTGCGTCGCTACCGGAAATCTGCCCATTGCCTCGACAAACGCGCTTTCCTCACGTTGCGAAGTCGTCGATAGGCGGTGTTTCGTGCGTGCACAGAGAAAATCTATCCCAGCCAGCGTCATGCTGTCCGTAAGCGGCGCGCGCTCTGCGGCGTTGATCGCAAATGCCAGCATATTCATTGGTTATTCTCCTTGGGAAACGAATTCGGTTTTGCGAGGGCCCGGAAAGAAGGCGTTCACACGCTTCCGCAGTTTGCGAAATTTATCGCCGCGCGAGCGCAGCATATGCTCTTCCAACGGGGGAATTCCGGATACATGCACCAGCAGCCAATACATCAACGCCGGTGCGAGCAGCGATAGAAAACTCGTAGGCGAGCGTGTGACGGCGAAGAGCGGCAGGCAGCACCAGAACAGCCATTCGAAAAAATAGTTGGGATGGCGGGAATAACGCCACAACCCCGTCTCGCAGACCTCAGTCCTGGCTTCTGGCCTTCGGCGAAATCGGGAAAGCTGCGCATCGGAAAGCGTTTCTCCCGCAAGGGCCGTGGCGGAAAGCAATACGGCAAGGAAATCCGTTACTGCCGGATAGGCCTTGTCATTGATCGCCGCGAGATAGATTGCGAATATGAGGACGAAAGCCGCAAGCGCCTGAACCTGCAGAAAGACAAAGAGCCGCAGGCTCGCACTGGCGCCCCAGTCCTTCATCAGTTTGGCATAGCGCGGATCTTCTCCGCCGCCTTTGGTGCGAACTCCAATATGCCAGGCGAGCCGCAGCGACCAGGCTGCCACGATGAGTATCACCGTCATCCGGCGCGATAACGGACCGTCTGCGCAGCCAGCAGTAAAGATGCCGCCCAAGCCCACAGCGGCAGACCAAATAGTGTCGATCCAGCCGCTCTTGCCGGTTGCACGCTGCGCGATCCAGGCACCGGTCATGGCCAGCGATATGCCGCCTGCGATGATCATGAGAAGAAGCCAATCCATCCGTTGCTCGCATTGATGCGCTCTTGTGTCGCTGTGCATATTTACGGACGATCGGTTGAACCGGTTTCGTGCTACTCGAAAAAATCTCTCTTTTTGCGAAACCAGCCGTCGCCGCTCTCCGTATCTGTCTTGAAAGCCAGAAGCTTATAGCGGAAGACGAGGGGTTTTATGGGGCACTACGATCGAAACGGCGACCGCCGTCTGAACATTGCGGTTATAGGAAGTGGCATTTCGGGACTTTCGGCAGCTTGGCTGCTCTCAAAGCGTCATGATGTAACCGTCTTCGAAGCAAGCGATCGACTCGGCGGCCACAGTAATACGGTGACATTCGAAAGCGCCGCAGGTCCTGTATCCGTCGATACCGGCTTCATCGTCTACAACGAGCTCACATATCCTAATTTGACGGCGTTGTTCCGCACAATTGAGGTGCCCACGGCTGCGTCCAACATGTCCTTTGCCGTTTCGATCGATGATGGCGCCTATGAATATTCCGGTGGTACGGGTCTCGGTCTTTTCGCCCAGAAATCAAACTTTGTTCGCCCGCGTTTCTGGTCAATGATACGCGATCTGGTGCGCTTCTACAAAAATGCGCCGCGGGACTTACCCGACATGGACGGTATCTCCCTCGACGATTATCTCTCATGCAACGGCTACGGTCGCGCCTTTCGTGACGACCATCTCTACCCGATGGCCGCGGCGATCTGGTCCACCCCTGCGATAGAGATCGGCGCTTATCCAGCGGCAAGTTTTGTCCGCTTCTGTAACAATCATGGCTTGCTCAATCTATGGGACCGGCCGATTTGGCGCACTGTAAGGGGCGGCAGCCGCGAATATGTTGCCCGCATGACCCACGACTTTGTCGACCGCATCCGGTTGTCGACGCCAGTAAAGTCGATAAGACGTGGATCAAAGGGTGTAGAGCTTGAGGACGGCACCGGCGGCCATCACCTCTTCGACGATGTGGTGATCGCCACCCATGCTGACCAGGCGCTTCGAATGCTTGTGGACGCCAGCACCGCGGAAAGACGTATTTTGGGTGCCTTCCGCTATTCGCGTAACGAAGCGGTTCTTCATAGCGATGTCTCGCTCATGCCGAAACGGCGCGCTGCGTGGTCTAGCTGGAACTATACAGCTGATACGCGCGACGGACCGAGCCAGCCTTCAATCACCTATTGGATGAATAGGCTGCAGCCGCTCGGTGCAGCGCCGCCGACCTTTGTCACCCTTAACCCGCAGCGCGCGCCGAAGCAGGAAACCGTCATCTGCCGTGAGACATATGAACATCCGGTTTTCGATCTCTTGACCGATCGCGCACAGAAGGAAATCTGGTCGCTTCAAGGCGTCCGCAATACCTGGTTTTGTGGCGCGCATTTCGGTTCCGGCTTCCATGAGGATGGCATTCAGGCGGGCCTTGCGGCGGCCGAGGATCTCGGTGGCTTACGGCGATCCTGGCAGGTCTCGCAGGAAAGTGGCCGTATCGTCCGTCAGCCGATTGGCCGACCTGTCCCGTTGCTGCAGGATGTGGAGGTTACCGCATGAGCGCGGAACTTCAATCTGCGCTTTTTCCCGGCCTGGTCACGCATGCTCGTGTAAGGCCGAAGCAGCACAAGCTTAGCTATCGGATCTATTCTCTGCTGCTCGATCTCGATGAGCTTGACCAGATCGATCGGCGGCTCCGCCTTCTTTCCATAGATCGTTTCAACATTTTTTCTTTCTATAGCAAGGATAGGGGCGATCGATCAGGGGACGATCTGAAGAAGCAGGTCGAGAGGAGTATGCGTCGCGCTGGGGTTGAGCCGGATGGCGGTCCGGTGCGGTTGCTGACGATGCCGCGACTGTTCGGTTGGGCTTTCAATCCGCTTAGCGTGTTCTTCTGTTACTCGAAGGATGCGTCGCTCAAAGCCATCCTCTGGGAAGTGGACAATACGTTCGGTGAGCGGCATGGGTA
>JBCNPI010000395.1:0-5043 GCA_039593415.1 Rhizobium sp.
GGTCGCCGTCGTAGCCCTTGTCGGCGAGCAAGGCCGCAGGCTTTGGCACCGGCATGGCCATGAGGCTATCGACACCGCCGTAATCGGAAGCCTCGCCGCCCGTCAGGTAGAAGCCGAGAGGGAGGCCTTGATTGTCGCAGCGGGCGTGGACCTTGCACGTAAAGCCGCCGCGTGATCGACCAAAAGTCTGCGCAAAAGCCCCCCTTTTCCGCCCACGGCCGAGACATGACCGCGAACCGTGGTGCTGTCGATCATGTGCTGCCAGTCGTCGGTCAGGCCGAGATCGACCAGAGTTTGCAGCATGGCATCCCAGACGCCTTGCTCGGCCCAGCGCCGGAACCGGACGTAGACCGAGTTCCATTTCCCATAGCGCTCATGCATGTCGCGCCAGGGGCAGCCAACCTGCAGGACGTGCAGCATTCCATTGAGATAGCGCCGGTTATCTCGGGCCGGTCGAGCATGCCTGCCACGCTCGGGTGGGAGCAGCGGCCCGATCAAATCCCATTCTGCGTCGCTCAGGTCGCCGCGATCCATGCCTGCCCTTCCAAAAGGAAGGTTTGAATCAGAACTTCACCGGGTTGGGAATCCCTTTTGTCAACGCAACCTAAGTGCCGCCGGAACAATTGCGATGAAGGCGATGTCCGCCAATCCCGCATAGCCCACCGGGACCGCTCCGACGCGTAGTGAGCGCGGCGCAACTCGGCGCGGGAGCGCCGTTGCAAGGGCTGCATCGACATTGGGCAACGTGAGATTATACAGCCGCAGCACGGTGCCAGGATCAATGACAAAGGCTAGAGCGGCCCAGTCGCTGTTGTTCTGGCCGGGTGCGGCTAAGGTCAGCTGTTCTGTGGCACCGTCATTCTCATATTCGGCATAACCCAGCGTGCCGCCGTGCGATCGAATACGAGGCTCAGCCCCTGAATGGCGTTGCCATAGGCATAGTTGCCGAAAATCGTCGCCTTATGGTTGCCATCGGCGAAGGTGTCGGGGCTTTTGGCAATGACGAGCGCCGTCATGGCGGCGGGTTCATCGACAACAGTCTGAACATATCTTTTTGATTTCCATCGAGAAGTGAGCCGTCTGCGGATTATGTTTCGGGTGTCACGGGTGGGGCAACCCGTGGTTTTCTCCTTTGGGTTCTGGCCTGCTTGGTAGAGCTGTTCTTGAAGCGGAAGCTATCGTTGCCGGTCTCCAGGATGTGGCAGTGATGGGTAAGCCGATCGAGGAGCGCCGTGGTCATTTTGGCGTCGCCGAACACGGTGGCCCATTCGCTGAAGCTCATCATCGATACGCCTGAGCGTACCGATGCCATGCGTAACGACGGGAGCAGTCGGACCCCGCAAAACGCGAAATGCTGGCTCGGATTGACGCTAGGGCCCATGATGCGGGCGTCGAGCCGTTGAAGGCCTATTTCTAAATTTAAGGCGGAGGAGCGGCGCCCACGGGAGGTCGCGGAGCTTCATTCTGTGCCCATCGTCGGATCTCATTGCGTACGCATCGGAGGTCGCAAAACGGTGCCTTCGTGAATCCCGAAAAAGCGAAAGTGACGGAAATTGGCCGTTTTCGATCGTCAGAGGATCGCGAAAATGAAGTAAAGGAGCAGTCTTACTGACAACCGATAGAAATGTCGGTTGTCAGGAAGTCTGCTCCTGACCCCCTAGAGTTTCCGGTGCTTTTGTCATCAGAGGATCACGGCTGATTTTCAACTTCTGCTCCTCTGGAGGGGGAGTAATGTCAACTTCTGCTCCGATCCCTATTTATCGGCGATTCAGATGAACCTTTCATCGCGTCGAGAAGATTCCTAGCCGAAGCCCAGAGCATGATATCTGCGCTAAATCTGCGACACCTTGCTTATCGCTCGCTCGTGCTTCAAAGTTTTGCGTAACAGTCGGACGTCCCAAGGATTGGTCATGTCCGTCACGGTTTTGGACGTTGGGGGGATTATTGGTGACCGAGATAATTGCGCTTGCGATTCATGACCTGAATCGTAGCGATGCTGGCTATTCTGTCGCACTCTCCAAGAAGTTGCTTGACGTGACCGACACGACGCTTCGCGTCATCTCCACGGTCTATGAACTTTACAACAGCCGGACTTCCAAGTCTCACGGTCGGTTCACAACGGCAGAAGGTTCTCCCACCGAGGGGCAAATCCGTGCCTATGTTGAGGCCAAGGAGAAGGACTTCCTCGGTCTTACCGGCAAGATGATGGATAATCTGGCACGGGAAGCGGGAAAGAAATCTGCTTCAGTCGGCGGGCATGTGTTTTTTGCCCACTTCCGACGGGATGGTTCCGATTTCATGCTCGTCACGGTGGTCACCGACAAGCTGAGCGCGGCACTGACCAAAAATCATGGAATGGAGGACGTCGAGCACCTCGATCTCGATGGTTTCCGCTTCGCCGGCCGCATTAATCTTACTGCTTGGGCGGACAAGCAGGACCGCTACCTGAGCTTCTTGAAAGGCAAGGGTTCGATATCCGATTATTTTCGTGATTTCCTTGGCTGCGATTCGGCGGTTCTGGAGCGTAAGGACACTCAGAGCCTCGTGGATGCACTGAAGGAATTTACGCTCACTGAAAAGATGGTCGACACCGAGGCGACGGCGTTCCTGTCCGATGCCTTAGATTATCTTGGCAAAGCGAATAAGGCGAAGGAGCCGGTGGATTTCGAAGCTATGGCAAATCGCCTGATGCCGAAGGAACCCGGCAGGCTATCGAAATTTCTGGCCAATACCGATCGTCAGCTGAATGAAGGCTATGTTCCGAACGCCAGCGCATTGAAAGCCCTCGTGAAAGTGACCGCCAAAACGAAGATGTGGTCGGTCGAATTCACGCGTGAAGCAATCGACCAGAGCAAAGTCGTGTTCGACAAGGACAAGAAATCCCTTACGTTGATGGATGTGCCAGACGAGCTGATCAATCAGATGCGCGCCGAAGGGATGATCAGTGATTGATGTTACGTTTGCCGATCTTGTCGAGATATACCGCGCTACGCGGTTCGATGATGAGAACGGCGACGTTCTGACGATCAAGAGCGACCATATGGTGGCAGTTTTAACCGCCATCATGGAGATCGATACGCATTACAACGATGCCCAGATTTCGGTCGAGGACGGCTATGATCTGGCCGTCGGGGCAGAAGTGCCGGTAACGATTGGTCGGCCCAATGTGGCGAAGATGGGCCTGTTGGTTTCCACTTTGGATGATCTGTTCAAGGCGCCTGGCGCCGTGCTCGCGGAGCCTCAGCGGTATTACATCAAGAAAGAACATTACGCGTCGGGTGATAACCCTGTCCCGCCAAAACTGCTTGCGTATCGTGCAGTCTTGGACGTGCTCAAGATACTTCGCGATAGCGCGTCGCTGGTTGATGAAACGATGCGTCAGCTCATTTTCATCGGCAAAGAGAAGGTCGTCGTGCCGATCCAGTTTGGTTCAATGGACCTTCGCGGCGACGTGGTGGGTCAGGCTGTGCGGCTGACGAAGCTGTTCGAAGACGAATTGCACTTGGATGAGAAGCGGACGATTCTTCAGACCACCCTCATCGAAATGGTGCGTTCGCTACGCGACAAGGATCGGTTCGGTTTCCTAATTCGGAATCTAGATCGCCTCGCGAATGAGGTCGAGAAGGGATATCGACTCTTCACCTCGAGCTTCTCGTACTCGAAGATCCGCAATGAGGTTGAAACGGCGCGACTGGATTTCGTGGGCAAGATCCACAAGACCATCGTCGATATCCAAGGCCAGCTCCTTGGCATTCCTGTTGCAACGATCGTCGTGGTTTCCCAACTCAAAAAGGTGCCGGCGTCGTGCGGCCTCGAGTTCTGGACGAACCTTGGCGTGCTTATAGGAGCAATCGTCTTCGCGGTGATGTTGGGGATTGCCGGGCTGAACCAGTGGAAGACGCTCAATGTTATCGCGAAAGAGGTGAAGCGGCAAAGCACCCGCCTCAGCGACGACTTTGCCCTGATCGCCGATCAATTCTCTGACGTGTTCGATGACCTCCACGCCCGCATCAAGTGGCACCGCGCTGCTCTTCTTGTCGTTGGCGGCGTTCTGTCGCTCGGCGTGATTATAACGGCAGTCGCAGTCTGGAGGCTTTTGCCGGCCAACGGTTGGCAATGCCTCTGAGGGGATACTGCATGGATTTCCAGCCGTGATCTTCGTCGGAAATCAAGATCGCATCGTAGAAGAATGCATGAGCAATTATCGGGCGGCACTCACGGATTGAGAGGAAGCTTTGGTTCCCCGGATGGTCCGCGGATAAGCGGCATCAGAAAGCTTCTGTCTAAAGTGCAGCCTGATTCCAAAGGATCTGTAATGCCCATAAGACGGGGGGTGGCTATTTTGCAAATTGCGCCTTGTGTCTGGGTCGGTATGCAGATTTATTCGAATTATTCTTGTCTGTGCCATAATGTATATTTGATCGCATCATAGTTTAGGTAAAGTTAATCCGTGATGATATGGTGTATCAGTGCGCTATCATGGCACAATGATCTGATGTAACATTCGGAAACAGTCCAATATGCCGCGATTTTACTTTTGCAGATGACATTCTGCGAAAAGCCTACTATGTAGCCTGTCATGCGCCGCTTAGGACGTTTCCTGCTCTGCCTGCTTTCGTTGTCCATGCTGACGACGACGCTGGTGCATGCCCAGGAAGTTCCTAACGCCCGTGCCCCCACAATCGAGTGCACGGGTTACGTGCATAGCGAAGGGGACGCGGACCAGACGCAGGGTGATGCCGACAAGGCGATCCCGCATCATCATGGCGGTTGCCAGGGTGCTCCGGCTTTCGTTCCGGTCTCTGCAAGCGAAGATATGCTTCCGTTGGCGGTGGACGCGCCTGTGTTCATCCCTGCGCCGATTCCGTCCAAGCGCTGGGCCATCGGCCCCGACCTGCGCCCACCCATAGCCTGACAGAGCCATAATGGACCGTTGCGCCTGAATTCAGGCCGCCGGTCGTCCATGACTCGTGTTCAGGATTCCTATTCATGTTCCGATCCATTGCAGCCTTATTGGCTGCCGTGTCCTGCGTCGCTGTGGCG
>JBCNPI010000396.1:0-5036 GCA_039593415.1 Rhizobium sp.
AACAGGAATCGAGCAAGCTGTCCGCTCTGCAGACGCAGCAGCAGCTGGCCGTCCAGTCGCTCTCGATCGCCAACTCCTCGACCCAGTCGATCCTGTCGCTCTTCCGTTAATAGGAAGCGCCGGCGCACCCGCGCCGGTCGGGCATAAGGGACAATTACTTCACCGCGCCTTCTCCGGACGGCGCGGTTTTCGTTTGGGCCCGGCGCATCGGCGCAGAACGGCTCAGAGCGCTGTTCCCAGGGCCGAGGCTGCCCTTTGCCTGACGGCATCCACGAAGCCGTCGAATAGCTTGCGCATGGCAACCTGCTTGTAAGGATAGATGACGGGATCATCCATATTGTGGACTACCATCGCGACGTCGAGCTCGAACACCAGCAGACGCCCATCGGGAAGTTCCGCGCAGTCGATGCCGAAATAGTCAAGTCCGATATGGCGGCAAAGCGCTGCAAAGCTTTCCTTGTGGCGCAGGGCGAAATCCTGATCGAAATTTTCCATCCATGACTGTTCGACGGCACGCTTTGCCGCGCTCTGCTCCATGCCGGCACTCAGATAATGCACGATCCAATGGTCTGAGAGCGCCATATGGCTCGCGAACGCCTTGCCGTTGATGAACACGATGCGCTGCTTGTTGTAGTAGCCGTCAGAGCCGCGAAAATCGATGAAGGGCGCGACGTATAGTTCGGGAGCTGTCTGTGCCTCCAGAAACGCGGTCAGCGCGGCCGGATCGGCAATGCGTTCCATTCCGTTGCCCGCATGCGTGCTGATCGGGCGAACGACAAGCGGGAATTCCAGGCCTGGGGCGCAGTCTCCCAGTTGCTTCACGCCGGCGCCGACGGCCGCAAGATCCGCCCGCGAAAGGCGGTGCGTCCTGGGTGACAGGATGGAGGGCTCGTTGGCCAGCATTCCGCTCACGCCATCGCGGGTGAGCCTGGCGATCAGTTCGGGATTGCGGTTCATCACCGGACCGTCGACTTTGGCAAGCAGCGTCTGCATATGGGCGAGAAGGGGGGCGTTTTCGGTCGATTCCCCGATCGCCATGAAGGCCACGTCGTGGTCCGGCAGGTCGGCGAGCATGGATGTCTCCAGGTCGACATAACGCAGCCACAGCACGCAGTTGCTATCCGCCAGCAGAAAATCGAGCGGCGTATTGGCCATGAAATCGCCTTCCGTAACGAAGGCCAGCAGGCGCGGACCGGTACCGTCGCCATGGACCGCACAGAAGTCGCGGCGAAGCTGCACGGCGCCCTTCAGGATCTGGCGGGCTTCCTCGGCGCGGCCGAGCGTTTGCAGGATCGTCGCCATGTCGAGAAGCGCGGCGGCGGCGGTTGGATCCGCCGTCACGCGCTGCATGAGCTCGTTCCAGAGCGGTGTTACGTCGCGGCCGGCATAGACGAGCGAGACGATTCTCTGCATGCCGAGAATTCGCGCGCCGGCGGGTACGTTTAGTATGGCCGGATCGGCGATGGGGGCTTTGGTTATCAGCATTGCGGAAGATCCTGTTGGGAGCCGATTGTTAAAACGCTCCGAACGAGCGCGTCGATATCCGTCTGTCGGGTACGGTGGTTTACGATTGCCGCGCGAATTGCCGGCTGACCGTTCAGATTGGTCAGGGACGGAGCGACGCGACCTTCGGCATGGAGACGCTCGACGATGTGGGAATTGACCGATGACGGCATCGTTCCGTCCTCTCCGACATAGGCGAAGCAGACGATATTGAGTGCGACGGGAGCGAGCAATTTCAGGGCCGGTTCCTGTTCGATGCACTGCGCAAGCTTGAGGGCAAGCCCGCAATTGGCGCTCATCGCGTCTCCCAAAGCTTTGACGCCATAGGTTTTCAGCGTGAACCAGGTCTTCAAGGCCCTGAAGCCGCGCGACAGATCCGGACCGTAATCGCAGGGCCACCAGTCTCCGCCGGCGAGGCCGGTGGCCGCCCGGCTGAGATAGGCGGCGTCCGAAGCAAAGGCTTGCCGCTGCCACTCGCCGTCCCGCACGAGCAGGAAGCCGGCATCGTAGGGCACCTGACCCCATTTGTGGAAATCGAAGGCGAGCGAATCGCAGGTCTCTATCCCTGCAAACAAATGTGCCAGGTCCGGGCTGAGAATGCCGAGGGCACCCAGCGCGCCGTCGACATGAAAATGAAGGTCGTAGGTATCCGCGATATCACGCAGGACCGCGAGATCATCTATCGCGCCGGTATTGACCGTTCCTGCGCTTCCGATGACGAGGAACGGCGTGTAGCCCTGCTGCCGGTCCAGAACGATTGCCTGCTCCAGCGCCTCGGTATCGATCTGGCCGGCTGCATTGACCGGAACGCGCCGTAGCCGATTGCTGCCGATACCCGACATTTCGAAGGCTCGGGGGACGCAGCCATGCACCTCGCTCGAGGCATAGGCCACCAGTCGCGATTCGTCGGAAAGCCCGGCTGCGCGTACGTCACGGCCGAGCTTGCGGCATTTGGCGATCTGCACTGCGACGAAATTGGCCTGCGAGGCACCGGTCAGGAATATGCCGCCTGCCGTTTCCGGAAAGGAAAAGATCTGACGCGTCCAGCGGATGATCTGGCGCTCGACCTCGATCGGCATGTGGTCGCGTCCGCCGAGATTGACATTCAGCCCGCCGGAGAGCATTTCGGCCAGCATTCCGGTAACCGTGCCGCCGCCTTGGACCCAGCCCATGAAGCCAGGGTGAGCGTTGCCGCTACCATAAGGCAGGATACTCTGTCGAAAGATGGCGTGGACATCTGCAAGATCGCTGGCCTCCATGGGCAATGGCGCATCGAACGACGCACGCACGG
The DNA here is from genome assembly GCA_039593415.1 of Rhizobium sp. Lineage (GTDB taxonomy): Bacteria > Pseudomonadota > Alphaproteobacteria > Rhizobiales > Rhizobiaceae > Rhizobium. Next base: position 2,795 of record JBCNPI010000396.1, read on the forward strand.
AGGAGGGGGCAGGTTGCCACACTGGTCTTACGTCCAGCGTCTGGAGATGATCGAACATATCGTCAAGCATCTGATGACCCTGCTTGCGCAGGGTTTGCCAGTCGTCCGGATCGAGGCTCGTTCGCTCATGGCGATCGATCGCCGCCCGCCCGGCGTCCTGCAAACTGAACATCTCAACCTCGTATATGACCGGCCGCTTCCCGCCCAACATCGGACGGATCGCCGTAATGCTATGCCGCGCAAGATGGCGCGAGGCTGACTTGTGCGCCCCGAAAAGCATCGGATTGCGATATTGGCGCGGAAATTGAGGCATTCTACACGCTCAATGGAAGCTGCGAGGTCAGATTCAGCGGCGGGTGGTGAGAGCAACACCGCAATGCCGGACGCTCTGTTAACTTTCGCGAACGGCGTTAACCTTTTGTTAACTCTATTGCTGTCAGTTGCAGCTAACGCAACGGTTGGTTAACCTCTCCTAAGAGGCGGTTAACAAGCATGAGGCTGATTGCCGTTCCCGGCCGCAGACCGGAATGTCCCTTCCAAATTCAGCCACAAGGGGCACCTCTCGATGACCAGCATCCTCACCAACGACGCGGCGATGTCCGCACTGCAGACTCTGCGCACGATCAACACCAATCTGCAGGATACGCAAAGCCGCGTTTCCTCAGGCTACCGGGTCGCCAAGGCGTCCGACAATGCCGCCTATTGGTCGATTGCAACCACCATGCGTTCCGACAACAGTGCGCTTTCCGCGGTTTCGGATGCATTGGGCCTTGGCGCCGCAAAGGTCGATACGGCCTATACCGCCATGGACAACGCCATCGGCGTCGTGCAGCAGATCAAGAACAAGCTTGTCGCAGCAACCGAAAACAGCGTCTCCAAGGCCGACGTTCAGGAAGAAATCACGCAGCTCCAGCAGCAGTTGGAAAGCATCGCCCAATCCGCATCCTTCTCCGGGCAGAACTGGATGTTTGCGGCCAACGGCGCTTCGGCCTCCGTCGTTTCCTCCTTCGTGCGCAATAACAATGGCACCGTTTCCGTCAACAGCACCAGCTACAGCTTCGACACCGGTTCGCAAGGCAATGTGCTGTTCGGCGCAAGCGGGGGTACGATCGATACGAGCTCGGGTATTCTGGGCACCCAGCAGAATATCAGCGGCACATCCTATTCGGTCTTCAGTCTCGATATCACCAACATGACGGGCGGCGACATCGGCCAGGCCATGAATCTCATTCAGGGCGCCCTTAATGCCATGACCAGCACGGCCTCGCAGCTCGGTTCGCTTTCGACGCGCATCGATCTGCAGACGAGCTTCGTTTCCACCCTGCGCAACACGATCGATTCGGGCGTCGGCAAGCTCGTCGATGCTAATATGGAAGAGGAGTCGAGCAGGCTGTCGGCTTTGCAGACGCAGCAACAGCTGGCGATCCAGTCGCTGCAGATCGCCAATACCAGCGCGCAGAATGTTCTCGCCCTCTTCAAGTGAGCCTTGACTGGAGCTTGCGTCGTGATGGCGCATCGGCATTTCTCTCTTGTCGCCCTGCATAAGCTTTTGTTAACGTTGCCATCAATTGATTTGCAGTCTTTGCGCAAGGTCCGGCCTTCGATCTTTTTCAGAGCGATAGCCGGGCTTTGTTTTAGCGACGGGCCGCGCTGGGATATTTCCCGCTGGCGGGCATGAGGCCAATCGTTGCTGCCGGATCGGCCCGGTTTGCCAGTCCCAATGGAATTACGGATTTTCTGATGAGCAATGTGACGACGAATCCTGCCGCGTCGGCGGCGCTGACCGTGTTGCGCGGAATCAACAAAGATCTCGGTGTCGTGCAGCAGCAGGTCTCATCCGGTTACCGCATCCAGACGGCGAGCGACGATCCTAGCTATTGGTCGATGGCGACCACCATGCGCTCGGATCAGAGCAGCCTTTCCACGATCTCGGACGCGCTCGGTCTGGGCTCCTCAAAGGTCGATACCGCATCCACCGCCATGGATTCCGTCGTAAGCCTATTGACCCAGATCCAGTCCAAGCTGGTTTCGGCAAAGGAGCCGGGCACCAATAAGGACGCGGTCAATGCCGATATCCAGCAGCTCAAGAACCAGCTTCAATCCGTTACCCAGTCCGCATCCTTTTCCGGCGAGAACTGGCTCTACAACACCACCGAGCAACCCGATACGCAGCAATCCGTAATCAGCAATTTCACGCGCGGCGCGGGCGGACAGGTTAGCCTTACGACCATCGGCTACGACA
>JBCNPI010000397.1:0-5033 GCA_039593415.1 Rhizobium sp.
CGGAGCCTCCATGCCGCATCTGACCAGCATGATCACCTTTGCCCTGATCGCTCTCGGCATGGTGCTGACCCCCGGGCCGAACATGATCTATCTGGTGTCGCGCTCGATCTCGCAGGGGCCGGCGGCCGGGCTGATCTCGCTCGGTGGTGTCGCCTGCGGCTTCCTCTTCTACATGTTCTCGGCCGCGCTCGGCATTACCGCCTTCGTCTTTGCCGTGCCCTTTGCCTATGATGCGCTGCGGCTGGCGGGCGCGGTCTATCTTGGATGGCTCGCCTGGAATGCGCTGAAGCCCGGCGGCCGCTCGGCCTTTCAGGTGCGCGAGCTTCCCAAAGATAACACGCGCCGGCTCTTCATCATGGGGCTGGTCACCAGTCTGCTGAACCCGAAGGTCGCAATCCTCTATTTGTCGCTGCTGCCGCAGTTCATCGATCCCACCGCCGGCAGCGTCTTCACCCAATCGCTCGTTCTCGGCCTTTCGCAGATCGTCATCAGCGTGACATTCAATGCCATCTTCGCGCTGAGCGCCGGTTGGATCGCGATGTTTCTCACCCGCCGCCCGTCTTTCGCCCTGGTGCAGCGCTGGCTGATGGGCACGGTGCTGGCTGGGCTCGCCGTGCGCATGGCTTTCGAGGCGCAGCGTTGATACGAATAGTGTCGCAAGCCGCCACCGCCGGTCTTCTGGCATTTGCCTCGCTCACAAGCTTCGCGCCGCTTGCTTCGGCAGCGGAAACGCAGACGATCGTCTTCATGCGCCACGGCGAAAAGCCCGACACGGGTCTCGGCCAATTGAGCTGCCAGGGCCTCAATCGGGCGCTGGCGCTGCCAGCGGTGCTGGCAAAGCTCTTCGGCAAGCCTGCCGCGATCTTTGCGCCTGATCCATCGAAGCGAAAGAAAGATTCCGGCACTTCCTACGATTATATCCGGCCGCTCGCGACCATCGAGCCGACGGCAATCGCTCTCGGAATGCCCATCGACACCAGCTTCGGCTATGAGGATACCGATGATCTGAAAGCTGAGCTGAAGAAGCCTGCCTATGCCGGCAAGCTGATCTTCGTTGCCTGGGAGCACAAGCAGATCGTGGACCTTGCCCGTCAGCTGATGGGCGAGAATGGCGGCGACGCCAAGGCCGTGCCGAAATGGCATGGCGGAGATTTCGACAGTCTCTACGTGCTGCGCATCGGCGGTGGCAAGGCTGGATCGGGAGCCACCTTCGAGAAGATGGCCGAAGGCCTCGCCGGCCGCTCTGAAGTGTGTCCGAATTCGGCTAAGTAACCTCTAGAAGACCGGCCGCATGAAACTGCGCTCGTAGCTGACGATGCAGCGTGTTTCCTCGCCATAGGCAAGAGCGGCCTGGCATTCCGCATCACCGGGTATTTTCAGCCGATATTCCTCATAGGCGGCAAGGCTTGGGAAGCTGAAAAGCGCCAATGCGATGTTGCTGGCGCCCTCATGCGGCATGAAATAGCCGTGATGCGTGCCGCCCAGCCGGTTGACCAGCGGGATCCACAGCTTGGCGTAATGCTCGAACTCGGCAAGCTTGTAGGGATCGATGACATAGCGCAGATAACAGGTGATCATTCGACCGTCCTCTTGGAAAGATCGATGTTTTTATGCCAGGGCAGGGGGATCGTCCAGCCGAGATTCATGCCCGCCGCAGCCCCGAGAATGATGACTGCACCGAAGATCTGGGCGACGCCAAGCACATGGCCGAAGGCGTAGCGATCGACCACGATGGCGGCGATCGGATAGATGAAGGACAGCGCGCCAGTCAGGTGCGTCGGCAGCTTCTGGATAGCGCCATAGAGCAGAACATACATCAGGCCGGTATGCACGATGCCCATGGTGACGAGGATCGACCATCCGCCCACATCGCGAGGTGCGCCGGAAAAATTGGTAAAGGGCGCCAGCATCAGGATACCAGTCGATACCTGGATCAGCGCGATCAGGTGGGGCGGCGTGCCCTTCAGCCATTTGGCGGCGATCGCTGCCAGCGCGTAGAAGAAGGCCGCACCCAATGACAGCAGGATGCCGATTGCATAGCTTCCCGAGCCGGCAGCTTCCGGTGGCTTACCTTCGACAATGACCGCCATGCCGGCAAAGGCGAGGCCCAGCCAGAAGAGCTTGGTGAAGGTGATCTGTTCGCCAAGACACAATGCGCCAAGTCCGAGCAGCATGAAGGGCTGGGTGTTGTAGACGGTCGTGGCGATGGAAATGGAAGCATGGGAATAGGCGGCGAACAGCAACAACCAATTGAGGACAATGGCGATCCCGCCTCCGACGGCGATGGAAAATGTCTTGAGATTCAGAATGCCGGGGCGCAGCAGGCCCATGGCCGCGCAGATGGCGAGCAGCGTCAGCGCGCCGAAGAAACAGCGCCAGAAGACGACCCCGGTCACGGCCTGCCCGGACATCAGCACGAACCAGCCGATCGTGCCTGAAATCAGCATCGCTGCCGTCATTTCCACTGTGCCGCGTTTTATCTCGTTCATCACCTTGGCCCCCATCTCTAACCAATCATATTGCGGGCTAGTGGCAGGTGATATAAGTTTAGTAAGGCAATGTTGCCAACTTACCTAATTAAACGAGGTTTTAACATGGGGTTCCTAACACGGCCTTGAATCTCGATGATACCGATCAGCGGATGCTCGAGGCACTGGCGCGCAATGCCCGGATATCCTTGAAAGAGCTGGCAGAGGCAGCCGGCCTGTCATCGCCGAGTGCAGCGGAACGGCTGCGGCGGCTGGAGGAGCGTGGCATCGTCTCAGCCTTCACCATCGATATCGCGCCTGAGGCGATCGGCTATCCGCTGCAGGCGATCGTTCGTATCCGGCCTCTGCCTGGCCAGCTGCATGTGGTCGAGCGGATCATTCAGGAGACGCCGGAATTCATCGAATGCGACAAGGTTACCGGCGACGATTGCTTTATCGGGCGCCTTGTGGTGCGCTCCATGGGCGAACTCGACGGCATCCTGGACAAGATCGCCGAACGGGCCGAGACGAATACGTCGATGATCAAGGCGACACCAGTCAAACGCCGCCTGCCGCCGCTTTCGCGCTAGAATTCTGCCATTGGTGAAAGCATGAGCGGTCCGGTGATCTCGTCCGCCGCTTTGCCGCGCACCATCAGCATCGTGTAGCCCTCATAGGGCTCCAGCGATACCTCGCAATCCAGGCCATCGGGAGAAAAGCAGATTTCAATACGCTCGGGTTCGACGTTGAGCGCAGACAGGATGGTTGTCAGTGAAGGGATGGCTGGCCCCACTACATCGAGAAGCCAGAAGGTGGCGCCGTCGAACGTCCACGCAACGACCGTGTCGTCTGCAAGCGCCGTCAGGCGGATCGCAGAGTTGAAAGAGGCATTCAGCAGAAACATCTCCATCTGCCTGACAACGGCAAATCGGGTGGAGACCGGCTGACGCTCCTGCAGCAGCGTCTTGACCAGGCGCAGATCGTCGGGCGCTTCCAAGGAGAGTTGCCGGACTGACAAATCAGATTTCAGAAGCGTCGGCGTCTGCGCAACGAAGATATGCTGCGGCAGGATGCGAAAGCCGTAACGCTCGTATAGCACCGGCTTATCAGTCAGCAGGAGATCGAGTTCGTGGCCCTCGGCTGTGGTTCGGGCAAAGGCGCGCTGCATAAGATCGCGATAGAGGCCTCGCCCGCGCCATTCCGGCCGCACCGCGCCGGATTGATAGCCTACCGCCTTGGCAGCCCTACCATTGATGACCATCGGCATGGAGAAGGCGCTGAAATTGGCGACGCAGCGGCCCTCGTGATCGAAATAGCCGAAGGGCATGCTTGTGGCATCCGGGCCGCCAAAATGGTCCAGAACGCCGACATCAATCGAGAATGTGTCCTGCAGCAGATGGATGAGCGCGTTCCAGGCGGCGGGATCGTCGAAATAATCCTGCCTGAGCGTCAGTTCGTGGTCCCGTCCCAGTTCAGGCATCACACGCCGGTCGAGCCGAAGCCGCCGACGCCGCGCCCGGTTTCGCTGATCTCGGAAATCTCGGCGACCCGCACTTGCATTACCGGCGCGATCACCATCTGCGCGATGCGCATGCCGCGGGTGATCTCGAAAGGCTCTTCGCCAAGATTGATCAGCAGCACCTTCACTTCGCCGCGATAGTCGCTATCGACGGTGCCGGGCGAGTTCAGGCAGGTAATGCCGTTTTTGAAGGCAAGGCCGGAGCGCGGGCGGATCTGTGCCTCGAAGCCGTCCGGAACCTCGAAGATGAAGCCGGTGGGAACGAGTGCACGCTTGCCGGGGGCGATCGTCAGTGCCACGCCGCCGTCGACGGCAGCGCGCAGGTCCATGCCTGCAGCCCCCTTGCTCTCGTAAGCGGGCAGCTCCAGGCCTTCGCCATGCGGCAGGCGGATGAGGTTCAACGTCGGGCCGATATCGGTGTGAATGGTCATGCGGCATTAGTTTGCGCGCAAACGCCGGAGGTCAATTGCATTTAGGCCTTTGAGTCGCTAGATACGGCGCCAATTCACAGGATTCACAAGCATGGCCGAAAGTCTCGCCGAGGCGGTCTCCCGCCGCCGCACATTCGCTATTATCGCCCACCCAGACGCGGGCAAGACGACGCTCACCGAAAAGCTGCTGCTGTTCGGCGGCGCCATTCAGCTTGCCGGCGAGGTCAAGGCGAAGAAGGATCGTATGCAGACGCGCTCCGACTGGATGAAGATCGAGCGCGAACGCGGCATCTCGGTCGTGACGTCAGTCATGACCTTCGAATATCAAGGCAATGTCTTCAACATTCTCGACACACCCGGTCACGAAGACTTCGCCGACGATACCTATCGCACGCTGACGGCCGTCGACGCCGCCGTCATGGTCATCGACGCCGCCAAGGGTATCGAGCCGCGGACGCTGAAGCTGTTCGAAGTCTGCCGCATGCGCGACATCCCGATCATCACCTTCATCAACAAGATGGACCGCGAAAGCCGCGATCCCTTCGAAATCCTCGATGAAGTCGAAGAGAAGCTGGCGCTGGATACCGCACCGGTCACCTGGCCGATCGGTCGCTC
>JBCNPI010000398.1:0-5033 GCA_039593415.1 Rhizobium sp.
ATGCATGACCATGCATCGCCGCCAGGAGGCAACGACCGAAGAACTCGCCGCCGCCGATTGCGCCGACGCATACACCTGATCCGCATGCGCGGAATATTCCTGCATTTGGCTCCTCCCACCGAACGCCGCCGCAATTGTCGCTAAAAAAAGCCGGCGAAGCAATCCTCCCTTCAGCTTTCGCTCGAAGGCGCCGAATTCGGTGGGCGAACACATTGGCGGCAAACTGTTTTTTGGCGCCACGCACCTTTTTCAGCCGTGCCGGTGCATTTCGAAACCGAATCCGGCGGATAGATGCGGAACATTGCCGCTCATTGTCCGCGCGGGCGCGACGTTCCTCGCCAATCACGGTCTTTCAGGCGGCTGTCAGCGTGTTGCTGTAGCAGCTTTTTTCAAGGGAAACGGAGCGGAAGGCGATTGGTGATGCCAGCTCCACGAGCAGCTGTATCGACAGCAATGGAAAATCGGCTATGCAAGCATGGCAGCGAGGCCGGCAGGCCATAAAAGAAATGCTGGCGCGTTTGGCTGACATCGGTCGCAGGCGTATGGCCGGCGGCTTTCGCCGCTTCGTCACCACCCCGGCCGTCGCGCCTCCTGAAAATCGAGCATTTCTCGAGCGTCCGATCGTCATCATCGCCATCTTTCTTGCCTTGTCGCTGCTCGTCATGTGGACGGCCGACTATCCGTTGGGCGTCTGGATGAAATCGTTTCCGCAGCAGCTGCGCGGGACGGCGAAATGGATCAGCAGTCTCGGCACGGGGCTGCTGGTGCTCTCATTCAGCGGCGCTATGCTGATATTTGCGATCCTCGCGCCTGCGCGCAAGTTGCGCAAATCCATGCGCAAAGGTGCGGATCTCATCGCCACCGGAGCGGCATTCGTTTTCCTGGCGGTTGCCGGCGGCGGTATTGTCGATTCGCTCGCCAAGAACATCATCGGCCGCGCCAGACCGGAACTCCTGCAGACGGACGGTGCATTTACCTTTCGGCCCTTTGCCTTTCACGCAGACTTTGCCTCCTTTCCCTCCGGACATTCGGCAACCGCCGGAGCGATGGCGATGTCGCTTGCGCTCGTCTTTCCCCGCCTTCGCCCTGTCTTCATTCCTGTCGGCGTCTTGATCTGCCTGTCGCGTCAATGGGTCGGCGCTCATTGGGCGAGCGACACGCTGATGGGCTGGGGCGTGGGCGTCGCCTTTGCTCTGTGGCTGGCGCATGCATTTGCCCGGCGGCATCTCCTCTTCACCTATGATTCCAGCGGCCGCCTGTATCCCGGCGGCCAATACAAAGCAATCCTGGCCATTCTGCGCGCTCTGATGCGGCGCATACCGATGATCGGCAGCAAAATGGCTCCTGCGGCAAAGACATGCCCGCCGCAGTCCCGCCTCGCAAACTCTTGAAATTCGATCGCGATCCCGCAGCACGCGCAAGCCTCCAATGTGGCTATAGTGCCGCGCGTCATATTTGACGCAAAGGTCGCCTTGGCATTTAATTATATGCAGTAGCGGGCTCGTCTCCCGCAGATGCCCGTCTTCTCCAGCTGAATGCAAAATGATCGATGTGCAGCGACGGATTTACCGATCGCGGCCGTTTAAGTGCTGAAGGGATAACAGCTCAAAGCTCTTCAAGGACGAATGAGGACATGATGAAGAAGATCATTTTGCTGGCTTTTGCCGCCGCCGCCTGCCTTGCGGCCATTTCACCTGCCGAAGCCCGCGACGGATGCGGCATCGGCTGGCATCGCGGACCGTATGGCCATTGCCGCCCGGATGGACGGCCTGTCGTCGTCGTGCCCGCGGTTCCGGCCTACGGCATCTTCTATCCCGGCCGCGGTTACTGGGACGGGCATCGCTATTGGGTGCATCGCGCGTGGTGGCATGGCGGCTGGCGTTATCGCTAAGCCGCTTTTCAGCGATGTGCGCGGCCCGGTCCTGGAGATCGGGTCGCGTGCCAGCCGACGGATTAATGGCCTTGTCTAGCTGCGCCCTTGAATGGGCGGAGGATGATCGCTTCCGGTTCCATGTACCGATTGCGCTGTCGTTCGTCGGCTTTGTCGTCCACCATCGAGGCTGGCTGCGGCCACTCGAATGATCCAATCCGGCTTCATAGCCTCAAGCCAGCAGCCATCGCCGATTTGCGGTCGATGACGCCGGCAAGCGAAACGGACAATCGTCACGCGGCTGCACTTGCAGCGCTCAAGACAGCCTTGACAGTTGCCGTTGCAACATCGTCATCGATGCCGACACCGAAGACCTGCTTACCGTCCGGCCGGACGCATTGCAGATAAGCGGCGGCTTTCGCATCGCTGCCACGCCGCAGCGCGTGCTCCTGGTAGTCTATGACGCTCAGCTCCACACCGAAAGCCTCGGCAATTGCGGCAAGTACCGCCGAGACGAGCCCATTGCCGCGACCGCTGATGGCGACATCCTGATTGCCATGACGAACCCGGCCCGTGAAGATGCGCTCTGCGTCGGCTCCCTTGCGGAACCCGCCTTCATAATCGACAAGCGCGAAGCGTTCGACGTCACCGACATGATAGGCATGCACAGCAAGCCCGGATGCTGAAGGCTCCCATCCTGCTAGCGGAAGGTCGAAGCATTCTTAATGTCGCGCTGGATTGCGGCTATGAGAGCCCCAGCGCCTTCTCGGCGATGTTCCGGCGCTCGCTGAGGCGCTCGCCTCGGGATTATTTTCAGCCTGCGGCAACGTCTGCCCAAACTGGCTAGGGACTCAACGGAGAGCTATTTCTGCCGATCGCCCGCCAGGCAACCGAACATGCGGAAATCATGGAAGGCCTCTTTGAATCGCGCCTTCTGCCGCAGTGTGCCTTCATATTGAAAGCCCGCTTTTTCCAAAACACGGTCGGATGCGATGTTTCCCGGCAATGTCCAGGCTTCGATGCGGTTGAGTGAAAAATCGTCGAAACCGCATCGGACGACAGCGCGTGCCGCCTCACTCATCAGCCCTTTGCCCCAGGCGGAGGGATGTAATTCATATCCCAGCTCAGCACATTTGGCGCGCCGGTCGAAACTGTTGAAACGGATGGCTCCGAGCAATTGGCCGGAAACCCGATCCTCGATGATCCATGAACAACCCGCTTCCTTGTGGAAGATCTTGATCATCCATCGCAAGGAGCGTTCAATCTGCGCCATTTTCGGTGCGTCAACCCAATTCGAGAAACGCGTCACCTCTGGAATCGAAATCAGCGCATGGAAATCGCCGCGATCCTCCATCCTTGCTTCCCGAAGCCGCAGCCGCTCGGTGATAAGTATGGGAAACTCCGTTTTTGGAGGAGCCATCGTCACGCTTTCAGCAGATTGGCGAGAATGATCTCGCGCCAGACGCGGGTGGGTGTAATCCAGGCGTCCCATGCATTATACTTGCCGGAATAGATGACAGCGGCAATACCCGCATCGGGCATCAGCCAAAGCCTTTGCCCGCCATTGCCGAAGCCGGCATACCATGGGCGCGGACCGTCAAACGCCGGCACCAGGTCCTCGCCACAAAACCACAATCTGCCGTAGTACAAACCATCCCCGGTCGAAATCGCCGGCGCGAGAGATTGCGCGATCCATTCTTCCGAGACGATCGTTTGGCCGTTCCACACGCCTTTCTGCAGGAAAAGCATGCCGATCTTCAGCAGATCTGGGGCAGCCAGCCGTAACCCGGATGCCGGCGACGCCACGCCGTCACGCCCGGCGTTCCAATGGAATTTTGCAATCCCCAGCGGCTCGAAGAGAACCTCTCGTGCGAAATCGGGCAGACGCCTGCCCGTGCCGCGCTCGATGATCGCGCCTACAAGCGCGACGCTGCCGCCGGAATAAATCCAGCGCGTTCCCGGCTCGGCGATCACCGGACGCTCCAGAACAAAACGATATCGGTCCTCTGCGTTCTCCATCGCAATTTCGCTGTTCAGCGGGTCGGTATAGGGACGATCCTCATCCCACTCCATCCCCAGCGTCATCGTCAGCGCATGGCCAACGGTGATCTTGGCTCGTGCAGGGTCTCGGGCGAGATCGCCATATTCCGGGAACTGCTCATAGAGGGACGCATCCGGTGACGGCACCAATCCCCTGTCGAGCGCGATACCATAAAGAAGACCGGCAATGCTCTTGGTGACAGAGCGAAGATCGTGCAGCGTATCCGCATCAAAGGCGACATCCCCGAGCGGCGCTCCCCAATTTTCGTCGGAGCCAACGGCGTAATATTCCAGGCATACGCTCCCCGAACGAGCGGCAAGCACGGCATGCAAATCGCGCAGCAAGCCTGCTTCTATTCCGGCTTCAAACTTGCGGCGAAGCCCCGGGTCGAAGCCCATGGCCTGCAAGGTTTCTCGATCGGGCAAAACAGATGAGGCGCTCTGCGTGATGACCATGCAATCTCCACCCTTCGCTCAGTAACCTTGGGAGAAAGCTACAATCAAAGCGCGCATCCGACAAGGCGACCGGGCAGCAATTTGGCGTCTACATCCGCCTGCCTTTGGATCAGCCCTGCCTCCTCTGGAGGTCTGCTTCCGGTCTCAGCGTGAATGTGGCGCCCTCCTTTTTCTGACGAGAGCCCCGGCTGCGGCTGTGGGCCGCTTCCGAGACTCCCGGCTGTCGTCAGGGGTGAGTACGACAGCCAGGCCAACAAATCGACTTTCAGACCGGTAATCCATAGGCCGACAGGAAATTGGCAAACATAAGCTTAAATTCCACAAGTCATTGCCCCACTTCGAGACATATGCTGCAAATTTCGAATATCTATCCCAACGAGGATTGATCCTGCCGGCCGCAATTGCTGTTCAAATCTTGCACAACGTCAACAGCCTGAATGTTCCGACCTGGCAAATTTTCCTGAATGGCTCGTCGATCTCTGCCCAGATCTTGCAAAGATGGGCGCCATCACCTCACTATGACAGCGCAGCCGAAAGATTCACCGCTCGGAACCTGCCGGCGCTGTTTGCAACCGGCCTTCCAGGTATTTTCCGAGACAATCCGCAAACGCATCGCTGGCAAAAACGGCCGGCGGTTCGCCGCCGGCCGCTTACCGCTGAATGACGA
>JBCNPI010000399.1:0-4997 GCA_039593415.1 Rhizobium sp.
TGCCTTCCGCCCATGTCTTCAGGCGATCTGCCCAAGCTCTGAGATCTTTGGGCGGATAGCAGGTCTTGATATCATCCGACCCTTTCTGCAGTCGGGCATAGACGAAATCGGCCGTCACATCGGCGATCATCGGATATTCGAAATGCTCGGCACAGACCGGCGCCACATTGTATTTCTCGAGCAGCGCGACGAATTCCGGCACCTTGAAGGAATCGTGCCGGACCTCAACGACATGCCGCAGTGCCAGGCCATCCTGCTTGGCCGGCAGCAGCTTCAGGAAAGCCTCGAAATCATCCGGATCGAATTTCTTCGTCGGCGCGAACTGCCAGAGCAACGGGCCAAGATGATCGCCCAATTCACTGATGCCGGACTCCAGGAACTTCTGCATCGATTCACCGGCTTCGGACAAAACCCGGCGGTTCGTGACGAAGCGGGTGGCTTTCAGGGAAAAAATGAAACCATCGGGAACGTCAGCGGCCCATTTGGCGAAAACCTCGGGCTTCTGCGTGCTGTAATAGGTGCCGTTGACCTCAATCACCCTCAGCTTTCTGCTGGCGTAATGGAGTTCGTCCTTCTGCTTCAGCGTGTCGGGATAGAAAGTCCCGCGCCAGGGCTCGAAAGTCCAGCCGCCAATGCCTGTGCGGATCTCGCCCGCTTTGGTCATTCTCTCCTCCTTGGATCTTTGTCCGAGTAAACCTTACTCCGCTGCCGCAACCTTCTTCATCGGCCGTCGCTCCAGCAGTTCCCTAAGGAATTGCCCCGTGTAGGAGCGTTTCTCCTTGACGATCGCCTCCGGTGTTCCCACGGCAACGATCTCGCCGCCGCCATCGCCGCCTTCGGGACCGAAATCGAGGATCCAGTCGGCCGTCTTGATGACTTCGAGATTGTGCTCGATGACGACGACCGAATTGCCCTGATTGACCAGTTCATGCAGCATTTCCAGAAGCTTGGCGACATCGTGGAAGTGCAGGCCGGTTGTGGGTTCGTCGAGAATGTAGAGCGTGCGGCCCGTCGATCGCTTCGACAGCTCTTTGGCTAGCTTGACGCGCTGCGCCTCGCCACCCGAAAGCGTATTGGCCTGCTGCCCGACCTTGATATAGCCGAGGCCGACATCTTTGAGACTCTGCAGCTTGTCGCGCACGGCAGGAACGGCCGCAAAGAAATCGACACCTTCTTCCACCGTCATGTCGAGCACGTCGGCAATCGACTTGCCCTTGAACGTCACATCGAGCGTTTCCCGGTTATAGCGCTTGCCGTGGCAGACATCGCAGGTGACGTAGACATCCGGCAGGAAATGCATCTCGATCTTGATGACGCCATCGCCTTGGCATGCTTCGCAGCGGCCGCCTTTGACGTTGAAGGAAAAACGGCCCGGCTGATAGCCGCGCGCCTTGGCTTCCGGGAGGCCGGCAAACCAGTCGCGGATCGGGGTGAAGGCGCCGGTGTAGGTCGCCGGGTTCGAGCGCGGCGTGCGGCCGATCGGCGACTGGTCAATATCGATCACCTTGTCGATGTGCTCGAAACCATCGATGCGGTCGTGATCGGCGGGGATTTCACGGGCGCCCATGACACGACGGGCGGCCGACTTATACAGCGTCTCGATCAGGAAGGTGGACTTGCCGCCGCCGGAGACACCGGTGACGGCAGTGAATACGCCAAGCGGGATGGAGGCCGTGACGTCCTTGAGGTTATTGCCCCTTGCGCCGACGACCTTGATTTCCTTGCCCTTCTTGGGCTTGCGGCGCTCGTCCGGAACCGGCACGCCGAGTTCGCCGGAGAGATACTTACCGGTCAGCGACTTCGGGTTTGCCATGATGTCCTTTGGCGTACCATGCGCCACCACCTGGCCGCCATGCACGCCGGCCGCCGGGCCGATATCGACCACGTCATCGGCCGTCAGGATGGCATCCTCGTCATGCTCGACGACGATCACGGTATTGCCGATATCGCGCAGGTGCTTCAGCGTCTCCAGCAGACGGGCGTTGTCGCGCTGATGCAGGCCGATCGACGGCTCGTCGAGAACGTAGAGAACGCCTGTCAGGCCCGATCCGATCTGCGACGCCAGTCGGATACGCTGGCTTTCGCCGCCGGAAAGCGTGCCGGAATTACGCGACAGGCTGAGATACTCGAGGCCGACATCGTTAAGGAAGCGCAGGCGATCGCGGATTTCCTTGAGGATGCGAACCGCGATTTCGTTCTGCTTGTCGGTGAAAGTCGCCGGCAGTGCGTTGAACCAGTCTCGGGCAACGCGGATGGACATCTCTGCCACCTGGCTGATGTGCAGCTTGTCGATCTTGACCGCCAGGGCTTCTGGCTTCAGGCGGTAGCCGTTGCAGGCCGGGCAGGGGGCCGCCGACATGAAGCGCTCGATCTCTTCGCGCGCCCAGGCGGAATCCGTTTCCTTCCAGCGGCGCTCGAGGTTCGGCACGATGCCTTCGAAATTCTTGTGCGTGGTGTAGGAGCGCGCGCCGTCGGCATAATGGAATTCGATCTTGTCTTCGGTACCGTTGAGGATGACATCCTTGGCTTTGTCGGACAGCTCGTTCCACCGATTGCCGAGCTTGAAGCCGTAGTGCTTGCCGAGTGCTTCCAGCGTCTGATTGTAATAGGGCGAGGTCGATTTGGCCCAGGGAGCGATCGCGCCGTCGCGCAGCGTGCGTTCCGGCTCCGGCACGATCAGCTCGGGATCGATCTTCTGCTGCGAGCCGAGACCGTCGCAAGAGGGGCAGGCGCCGAAAGGATTGTTGAAGGAGAACAGGCGCGGCTCGATTTCCGGTATGGTGAAGCCGGAAACCGGACAGGCGAATTTCTCCGAAAACAGCACGCGCTCATGCGTCTCGTTCAGCGACTTGTTGGCCGAACCGCCCGCGGCGGTCTCCTCCGGCGGCAACGGCTTGTCGGCGAATTCCGCAACCGCAAGCCCGTCTGCGAGACGCAATGATGTCTCGAAGCTGTCCGCAAGGCGGGCCGCCATGTCGGGTCGAACGACGATACGATCGACCACGACGTCGATGTCATGCTTGTATTTCTTGTCGAGTGCCGGCACATCGGCGATCTCGTAGAACTGGCCGTCGACCTTGACGCGCTGGAAGCCCTTTTTCATGAGCTCCGCCAGTTCCTTCTTATATTCGCCCTTACGTCCACGCACGAGCGGCGCGAGAATATAAAGCCTCGTGCCTTCTTCATAAGCGAGAACGCGGTCGACCATCTGGCTGACCGTCTGGCTCTCGATCGGCAGGCCCGTCACAGGTGAATAGGGAACGCCGACGCGGGCAAACAGCAGACGCATATAGTCGTAGATCTCGGTGACCGTGCCGACCGTCGAGCGCGGATTGCGCGAGGTGGTCTTCTGCTCGATCGAAATCGCCGGTGACAGACCGTCGATCTGGTCCACGTCCGGCTTCTGCATCATCTCGAGAAACTGCCGCGCATAGGCCGAAAGGCTTTCGACATAGCGGCGCTGGCCCTCGGCATAGATGGTGTCGAAGGCGAGCGACGACTTGCCGGAGCCGGAAAGGCCGGTCATGACGATCAGCTTGTTGCGTGGCAGGTCGAGATCGATGCCCTTGAGATTGTGCTCGCGCGCACCACGTATCGAAATAGTCTTCAGTTCGCTCATCGTCGTCTGCAGGTCCTTTGGAGTCTGCCTTTATTTAGTGATGTCAGCCCGCGAGTCGAGGCTGAAATGAAGGGGTGGAGCCGGTTTTCGATTCCGTTGACATCATCATAAGGATAAATTAGAACAAAGAAAGAACAAAATTATCGCGGTGATTTCTTTGTGGATGAACGGAGCTGGGAAGGCCGCATAAATAGCACCCGACGCCCGCTATGGGTTAAGGTGCCCCGATAGAATTTCAAAGCCGTCGATGGGCGGCAAGCAGGGTGGTATCATGGCCGGTAGTGTGAACAAGGTAATTCTGGTTGGAAATCTCGGGGCGGACCCAGAAATCCGCCGCACGCAGGACGGCCGCCCGATCGCCAACCTCAATATTGCCACGTCGGAAACCTGGCGCGACCGTAATTCCGGCGAGCGCAAGGAGAAGACCGAATGGCACCGTGTCGTCATCTTCAATGAAGGTCTTTGCAAGGTTGCCGAGCAGTATTTGAAGAAGGGTGCCAAGGTTTACATCGAAGGCGCGCTGCAGACCCGCAAGTGGCAGGACCAGAACGGTCAGGACCGCTATTCGACCGAAGTGGTGTTGCAGGGCTTCAATTCGACGCTGACGATGCTCGATGGTCGTGGCGAAGGCGGCGGCTCCATCGAAGGCGGCAGCCGTGGCGGCCGCGGCGGCGGTGACTTCGGTGGCGGTTATGGCGGCGGCGATTACGGTGGGGATGATTATGGTCAGTCGTCTTCGCAGAGCTCCTCACGCGGCGGCAGCGGTAATCGCGGCGGTGGCTCCAGCGGCGGCGGCAATTTCTCGCGCGATCTGGATGACGACATCCCATTCTGAGGCGGGCCGTTGTGAGACGGGCCTAAGCACTTGATTCCTGAAAGCCCGCCGCCTTGGTGGGCTTTTTTATGAAAGGGCGAGCGCCGCCTTTGCCCCGTCTACGACGAATTGCGCGGCAAGTGCCGCAAGGATGACCCCGAGCAGACGGGTCAGGATAACGCGGCCGGTTGCGCCGAGCATACGGTCGAGCCTGTCGGAAATCGCAAGTGCGGCAAAAACTAGCGCGAGGTTGACGGCGATAACGCCGATGAGTTGCGCCCGGTCGAGCGTCGTCTGAAGCGATCCTGCCAAGAGGATCGTGGCCGAGATCGCGCCGGGGCCGGCGATCAGCGGCAAGGCCAAGGGAAAGACCGCGATATTGCGGATATGATCCTGCGTAATGGCGACTTCCGTGGTCTTCTCTTTTCTGTCCTGCCGCCGCTCGAACACCATTTCGAAAGCGATCCAGAACAGCAGCAGCCCGCCGGCGATGCGGAAGGCCCCGATCGAGATGCCGAGCACGCCAAGCACGCTTGCTCCGAACAACGCAAAGGCTGCCAGGAT
>JBCNPI010000004.1:0-75847 GCA_039593415.1 Rhizobium sp.
GCGTCGAGCTGCGCTTGCGTGCGGAAGAGCTGCAGCGTCCCCTGCATGCGCTCGTCATAGGCAATGCCGGTCTCCTCGCGAAGCTGTGCCAGAGAGATGCGGCTGTAATCGGCAAGGCGCAGCATTCGGCTCTTGTTGATCGCGTAGCGTTCCGAGGTGCAGTTCGACAGCATCTTGACGAGCCATGAAAGCATGGCGCCATCGACCTTCGGTCGCAGGATGAGCGGCGCATGTTTCATGAACAGCCACTTCAGCGCCTTTGCCGGAATGCCGGGTGCCGCCCAGGGCGAGCAATAGCCGAAGGAGACTTCGCCGGCATTGGCAAAGCTCGTCTCCAGCGCCGGCCCCTTCTGCCGGTCGATGACCGTAACCTCGTGGCCCGCCTTGGCAAGCTGGTAGGCAGATGTGACGCCGACGATGCCGGCACCCAGAACGACGACTTTCATGATTTCCTCGGAGAAATGAGCATTGGGAAGGTCAGCGGTATTGCCTGTTGTAGCGGTGGCCGAGACTGGTCAGGATCTCATAGGAAATCAAGCCGGCATCCCGTGCAAGATCCTCCAGGCTCTGATGATCGCCAAGGACCTCCACCATGCTTCCGAAAGACAGCGTATCTTCGGGCAGGGCGCTGATGTCGATCGTTATGCTGTCCATCGAAACGCGGCCGATGATCGGCAGGCGTACGCCTTTGTAATAAACCGCGCCGCGATCGCTAAGGCTGCGCGGCAGGCCGTCGGCGTAGCCGGCTGCGATCGTCGCAAGCCGGGCCTCGGCTTTCGTCACATGCACGCCGCCATAACCGACACGCGCCCCCTCCGGAACGGTTCTTGTCTGCACGACGGCGACATCGAGTCTGACGATGGCGTCCATCGGATTGGTGGCGCCGCTCGTCGGCGCGCCGCCATAAAGGGCGATGCCCGGCCGTGCCAGCACACCGTGAAAGTCGCCGCCGAGGAAGATGCCGCCCGAATTCGCGAAGGAGATGTCATAGCCTGGGAATTCCTTAGCGACCCGGCGCATCTCGGCGAGCTGGTCGGCATTTTGTCGGCTGTCGGTCTCGTCGGAAGAGGCGAGGTGGCTCATGATGAACAGGATATCGATGTCGTCGGAAGTCTGCAGATGTGCCGCGACGACACCTCTGTCTTCCGGGGGGATGCCGAGCCGCGACATGCCGGTATCGAACTGTAGAACTGCCGGGAGCCTGCGCTGCAGCGAGCGCGCGGTCCTGGACCATTGCCGCAGCTGATCGAGCGAATTGATCACCGGCACGATGCCGCCATCGGCGCAAGCTGCCTCGTTGTCGGGCAACAGGCCATTCAGCACGAAGATCTGGGCGTCGCTGGGCAATTGCGGACGCAGCCGCAGTGCCTCGATGAAGTGCGCTACGAAGAAACTCCGGCAGCCACGCCCGTAGAGCGCCTTCGACACTTGGCTGGCGCCAAGTCCGTAAGCATCTGCCTTGACGACGGCGGCGGTTTGCGCCGGCGCGACGATGGAGGACAGCTTGTCGTAGTTCCGGCACAGCGCGGCCAGATCGATTGTCAGATAACCACAAGCTCCGCCGTCGGCCACCAGTTTTGGCGCCCGCGAATCCATGATGCTTCCGTCCATATCCGCCCTCGTATTTCAAACGCAGACTATTGAAATAATCGTGAAATTACCTATCAAATTGTGATTGATTATTGTGTAATCGCCTTGATATTGAAATGATCTGCGAATTTTCGAAAGAATCCACATGAGCGCCCTCGACGCGATCGATCGTAACATTCTTCGCCTGCTTCGCCTTGATGCCCGCATTAGCAATGCGAAGCTGGCAAATGAGGTGGGGCTGTCGCCATCGGCCTGCTTGCGACGCATCAAATTGATGGAGCAGACGGGCGTGATCCGTGGCTATACGGCGTTGGTGGATACGTCGCAGGCGGAGGCGGCGATTGCCGTCATCATCAACATCACGCTTGAGCGGCAGACGGAAGAGCACCTCGACCGCTTCGAGGCGGCGGTGCGCAGGCATCCGGAAATCAAGGAGTGCTTCCTGATGACGGGCGGTTCCGACTATCTGCTGCGCGTCGAGGTCGCCAATCCGGGCGACTTCGAGCGTATTCACAAGGATATTCTTTCGACCATGCCGGGTGTGCTGCGAATCCATTCGAGCTTTTCCATCCGCAATGTGCTTGCGACACGGCCGAAGGGATTGCGCTGAACGAGCGGATGTCGGCTCGGCAAGGGTTTACTTTATTCTGCCGTGCGGTCCTGATCCCAGCCGATGCCCGCTGCGGCATCCACTTCGCAGATCAAGCCGGTGGGTTCATAACTGATCTGCACCTTGCCGTTCAATTCCGCCGCCAGCAGGCTTTCTATCAAGCGGGAACCGAAACCCCTGCGGGTCGGGGGCTTTACGACTGGTCCTCCTGTCTCCTGCCATCGCAACCTGAGACGTTCGGTCTCACCGCTTTCCAGCGACCAGGTAATGGCAATGCGTCCATCGGCCACTGAAAGCGCGCCATACTTGGCCGCATTCGTCGCAAGCTCATGCAGCGCGAGCGATATGGAAACAACGGCTCGCGGCGCAAGTTTGATGGCAGGGCCGGAGATTTCGAACCGGTCTTTCGGATAGGGCGACAATGCCTGGGCTATGACTTCAGTCAATTCGGCCTGCTCCCATTTGCCATGGATCAGCAGATCGTGAGCGCGCGCCATCGAGGAGAGCCTTGCCTCGAACGTTTCGACGGAAGCCTTGTCCGTGTCACCTCTTCCCAATGTCTGGCGTGCGATGGCCATGACGGTCGCAAGCACGTTCTTGACGCGATGATTGAGCTCGCCGACCAGCACCGTCTGCAGGCGCTCGGCTTCCTTCTTGGCACTGATGTCATGAGCCGTCTTCGACGCTCCCACGATCCGGCCATAGACGTCATAGATTGGAGAGACGCTGAGAAGGATGTCGACAAGCTCGCCGTTCTTGTTGCGCCGCTTGGTCTCGTAAGGCTCTACCTTCTGGCCCGCACGGATCCGGGCCAGGATTGCCGGCTCTTCGTCACTGCGGTCTTCCGGAACGAGCATCATCACGGACCGGCCGATGGCCTCTTCGGCCGATTGTCCGTAAAGCCTTTCGGCGCCGCTATTCCAGCTCGTGATGATCATGTTGAGGTCGATGCTGAGGATGGCGTCGTCCGATGAGGCGACAATCGCCGCCAGTTGCCGCTCTACTTCCTGTGCACGCTTGCGTTCACTGATATCGGTTACGATCGCGGCGGCCCGCTGGATGCGTCCTGAACTGTCTTTCAAGCCAGAGACGGAGTTTGCCACCCAGACGAGACTGCCATCTTTGCGAACATAGCGCTTTTCAATCTCGAAACTGTCTCCTGTCGCCATCATTGCTTCGAACAGGCGCTTATTCTCATGCAGATCATCTGGATAGGTGATGTCATAGGTCCGCATGCCGAGAAGCTCGCTCTCGGAGTAGCCCACAATTTCGCAGAAACGCTCGTTCACCCGGACGAAGCGGCCATCGAGTTCGCACTGGGCAAACCCAGTCGTCGATTGCGAGATGACGGCGCGAAACAGCTCCTCGCTTTCACGCAGCGCCTGTTCCGTTCGAACCCTTTCCGTCGTTTCGTTGACGATGCAGAAGACGCCCAGCACCCTGCCGTCCACATCACGAACGGGCGAATAGGAAATATCGAAGTAAACCGTTTCGGGATAGCCGTAGCGCTCGATATAGAAGGGCCGATCCTTGGCGACGACCGCCATGCCGTCATGAAGGACGGAGCGAAGAAGCGGTTCGAGGTCGCTCCAGAGTTCGGCCCAGTTTTCCTGCGCAGGCCGTCCGAGCGCGCGGGGGTGCTTGTCCCCTATCGTGGGCGCATAGGCATCGTTGTAAAGTGCGATAAACTCCTCGCCCCAGAACATGACGATCTGAGCTTGGGCAGGGAGCATGATATCGACGGCAGCAGTGAGGCACGCGGGCCATTCCGACCTTGGCCCAAGACTGGTGGCTGCCCAGTCGAAGCCGGAGATAAGTTCAGCCATTTCGTTCGTTTGTCTCACCGGTTCGGGCACGATGTTCAGAATGCATCCTCTCTTCAGTGACTGCAATTTGCAGCAATTGCCCGGCTTCCCCGACGCTTGCGAGAACTCATAGCATGAAATCCGTCACGAAGTGCAGAGAGAAAAGCGGCTGATTTCAATGTATTTTAAGTGACATAAGCGAATATTCGCTACGAATATTCGGAAGTATTCAAAGGGAGCGCGACGAGCTCTTGATCTTGGGCGGCGTCAACATGACGCTCGCTGCGGGCTGCCTGCCAGAAATCCGGCGTCGCAAGCGTTTCGGGCCATATTTCGGGTATCGAGGCGCCCAGTCTGCTTCGCCCGTAATGGCGCAGGAGCGGTAGGGCGGTATCCGAGAGCCTGCGTACGCACTCGACGCTTGGCTCTATCGGACCGAACGCGCACGCCAGCCCTGCCGTCAGCTTCAAGCGCGGGCGATCACTGGCGCCGACTGTATGATCGGAGAGGGGGGATTGCCTCAGGCCGCCCGCAGCAGCATGCCGAAAAGGTCGCGCGGATCGTCGGGGTCCGCGATGATATCGAGTTTCTGGAAGTAATCCGTGCCTGGCAGTTTCTCGCGGACGTAGCGCAGCGCGGAGAAGTCCTCGATCGCGAAGCCGACGCTGTCGAACAGCGTGATCTGCCTGTCGCTGCTGCGGCCTTGGACCCGGCCGCTCACGACCTGCCAGAGTTCGGTGACCGGATAGTCCGGGTCCATCTGCTGGATTTCGCCTTCGATGCGGGTCTGCGGCGGATATTCGACGAAGGTGTCGGAGCGCAGCAGGATGTCGCGGTGGAGCTCCGTCTTGCCGGGGCAATCGCCGCCGATGGCGTTGATGTGGACGCCGGCGCCGACCATGTTGTCTGTCAGAATGGTCGCGAACTGCTTGTCGGCCGTGCAGGTCGTGATGATGTCGGCGCCTTCGATGGCGGCCTGGGCCGAGGTGCAAGGCACGAGGCGCAGACCCGTCCTGGCGAGATTGCGAACGGTCTTTTCCGTTGCTCTCGGATCGATGTCGTAGAGGCGGACTTCCTCAATGCCGAGAACCGCTTTCATCGCCAGTGCCTGGAATTCCGCCTGAGCGCCGTTACCGATCAGGGCGAGACAACGTGCCTTTTGCGGTGCCAGATGTCTGGCGGCCATGGCCGAGGTCGCCGCCGTGCGAAGCGCCGTCAGCAGCGTCATTTCCGTCAACAGCACCGGGTAGCCGGTCGAAACTTCGGCAAGCAGGCCCAGGGCGGTCACCGTCTGCAGCCCCTGCGCCATGTTCTTCGGATGGCCGTTCACATATTTGAAGCTGTAGACCGCCCCATCCGAGGTCGGCATCAGTTCGATGACGCCGTCATGCGAATGGGAGGCGACGCGGGGCGTCTTGTCGAAGAGTTCCCAGCGGCGAAAATCCGCCTCAATGGCGTCCGTGAGTTCGACGAGCACGGTTTCGATGCCGACATGGTGGACAAGCCGCATCATGTTCTCGACGCTGACGAAGGGGATGAAGGCTCTTTCCGATGGGAGCGGCGCGGGCATTTTCGTATCCTCGATGAGACCGTTTCTTTTAGGGTATCAAGCGGATCGATTGACTGAAATCGCAAAACTGTGCCAGTTTTGGTATGAATTTGTACAAACTGACCGGTAATTTTGACCGAAAGGACAAGAGCAGAACCACGTGATGACACTCGCCAAATATATTCCCGACGATCTCGACCGGCGCATCATCGCCCATCTGCGTTCCGATGGGCGCGCTTCGCTCTCCAAACTTTCGGATGCCCTGGGTGTTGCGCGTGGCACGGTGCAGAACAGATTGGACCGCCTGATCGAGACTGGTACGCTTCTCGGCTTCACCGTGCGGGTGCGGGAGGATTATGACGAGCAGACGGTTCACGCCGTCATGATGATCGAGGTGGTGGGAAAGTCGACGACGCAGGTCATCCGCAAGCTGCGCGGCCTGCCCGAAATCTATTCGCTGCATACCACGAACGGCAATTGGGATCTCGTCGCCAATATCCGCGCTGCCAGCCTTTCGGATTTCGATCGGGTGCTGCGCGAGGTGCGGATGATCGATGGTGTTGCAAATAGCGAGACCAGCCTGCTGCTGAGCAGCCTCTGACAGGTCGCCGCCTCGCTTGAAAACTCGCGGCTTGTTGTTATGATTTCGTATGGAACTTACTTTGCTCGCCCACGCCCTTGCCTGGACCGTGCTCGGTCTGATCGTATTGACCACGGTCGTCCCGGTCGGGGCGAAGTATCCGTTCATGGCAATGACGAGCATCGACAGCGTCATCCCGTTCGGCCTTTTGGGATTTCTGTTTGTCCTCGCCTATCCCGAGGACCGCCGCATCATTGCTCTTGTGTGTATTTCTGTCGCAGCCGCGAGCGAGTCGCTTGCTCTGATCCTGCCAGAGAAGTGTCTGCGGGTTGAGCGCGCAATCCTGAAAGTGCTTGCGACGGTATCAGGCCTGTTTTTAGGGGCATTGTTTATGGAGTGCATGCTGCACGCATCGTAATTCGCCTGCCGCATATGGCGGGCTGCGAACCTCACGCACCGCCCGCGCGCTCCCAGGGTTAAAGAACACCCTCATCTTCCATATACAACTATCGGTCCGAAGGCTTGCCGCTTTGGCTTTCCAGCCGATAGCGGTGTCCGGGATAAACCAGCCTTGCGGTGGAGACCACGCCGCGCGCCGACCATGTCCGCCTCCAGATCGTCAGGCAGGGCTCGGTCTTCAGGATCGTCAGGAGCTTGCATTCCCAGGCTTGAGGCATGACGGCTTCGACGACATGTTCCGATCCGCTCAAGGGGGCAACGTCCGAGAGATAGGCATTCGGCGTCATATCGGTAAAGTCCTGCCGCAGGTAGTCGGGTGCGGCCTCCGGGTGGACATGCCGGTCCTCGATCTGCACCGGCACGCCGTTTTCGCTATGCACGATCAGCGAATGGAAAACCGGCGATCCTATGTCGAGCTCCAGCGCGTCGGCAATGTCGGGTGACGCGGCTTCCTGAGCAAGCACGATCACCGTTGCCTGATGAGAATGGCCGCGCTCGGCGATCTCTTCGGCGATATTGCGTACCTCGAACAGGGCCGATGCGCCCTTGCGTTCGGCAACGAAGGAGCCGACGCCCTGGATGCGGACCAGTTCTCCCTCGTTGGCAAGTTCGCGCAGAGCGCGATTGGCGGTCATCTTGCTGACGCCAAGCTCGGTAACCAGCTCGTTTTCGGAGGGGACGCGATGTTTAGGTGGCCACTCGCCGCTATGGATGCGATCGAGTATCATCTGCTTGACGCCGGCATAGAGAGGCGCGGCGTCGTTTTCCGCCAGTTCGCGTTTCATCTCGCCGGAACGCTTCATTGCCTATTCCCTTTGCACGGACTGAATCTGCCTCGAAAGCAACTTTCCCACTTGCATATCATAAATTATCTCATATGGTACCCTATACAACCTCGCAATCAATCCTAAAAATTGGGAAAGCGGGCAAGCCGGCGAAGATCGGTAGGAAGTGCTGCAAGGCCTGTTTTAACCTCAGAGGAGCTCTATGCGATGAAATTCAGTGCAATTCTCTTGTCGGGCGTCGTCGCTGCCGCCGCTTTTGCGGCACCGGCCGTCGCCAAGGACTGGAAGACGGCGACGATTACCCTGGAAGGTGCTTACGCGCCCTGGAACATGACGAATGCCGACGGTACGCTCGGCGGTTTCGAGCCGGAACTTGCCAAGGTTCTGTGCGAACGCGCCAAGATCGACTGCAAGCTGGTCGCCTCCGACTGGGACGGCATGATCCCGGCGCTGAATGCCGGCAAGTTCGATGTGATCATGGACGCTCTGTCGATCACCGACGAGCGCAAGCAGGTCATCGGCTTTACCGTTCCTTACGCCGCGACGCCGGCCGCCTTCGCAACCGCCAAGGATAGCCCGCTTGCCAAGGCCGCAGGCACCGGCACCACGATCAAGATGACGCCCGGCCAGACCGGCGTCAAAGAAATCGACGTGCTGAAGGAAGCCTTCAAGGGAAAGACGATCGGCATTCAGGCGGCAACCGTCTATGCCAAGTTCATCTATGACAATTTCGGTTCGGTCGCCACGATCCGTGAATACAAGACCGGCGCCGACCGCGACCTCGACCTGCAGAATGGCCGCATCGATCTCGGCTTCGATGACGCGGTCTATTTCGCAAATGCCTTTGCCAGTGCGAACGACTCGCTTGCCTTCACCGGCCCGGAAATCGCCGGCTCCATCTGGGGTGAGGGTGAAGGCCTTGGCATCCGCAAGGCAGATACCGACCTGCGCGACAAGTTCAATGAGGCGATCAAGTCTGCGCTTGCCGACGGTACCATCAAGAACCTGTCGATGAAGTGGTTCAAGGTCGACGTCAGCCCGAATTGATAAGTCGGCCCTCGGGTCGTCATCATCGGTCTCCGGCTTTGCGGCCGGAGACCATATGATATCCTGACGCCCGAAACTGCCACGGACAGGGATTGGATCTATGGCAAGCTTGCAATTGCTGGGCTTCGGCTCGAACGGGTGGGGCGCGCTGCTGCTTGTGGCCACCCTGATGACGCTTGCCGTCACCGCGACGGCCTTGGCCATCGGGGCTGTGCTGGGCGCGATCATCGCCTTTGCCAAGCTCTCCGGAAGCCTGGTGTTGAAGGCGATCGGAAATATCTACACCACCATCTTTCGCGGCGTTCCCGAGCTTCTGATCATCTATCTGATCTATTTCGGCGGCTCGTCGGCGGTGACTTCGATCGGCAAATGGGTGGGCTATGATGGCTTTCTTGGCCTGCCGTCCTTTGCCGCGGGTGCTCTTGCCGTCGGCATTATTTCCGGCGCCTATCAGGCCGAGGTTTTTCGGGGCGCCTATCTTGCCATTTCCAAGGGCGAGCTTGAGGCAGCATCTGCGATCGGCATGCATCGCGGCCTGCGTCTGCGTCGCATCATCATTCCCCAGGTCTTCCGCTTCGCCATTCCCGGCCTCGGCAATGTCTGGCAGCTCAGCCTCAAGGATTCCGCTTTGATCTCGGTGACCGGCCTTGCCGAACTGATGCGCACCAGCCAGGTGGCCGCCGGTTCCACGCGCCAGTATTTCCTCTTCTTCATCGCCGGCGGTATTCTCTATCTGATCCTGACCAGCCTGTCGGATCGCGTCTTCAACAAGGCCGAACGTCGCGCCAATCGCAGTATGTCGGCTGCGACCATCGGCCAGGCTTGAGGAGGACGGTATGGATTTCGATTTCCTTTCGAGCACGATGGTCACCCTGCTCAAAGCGGTGCCGATGACGCTTCTGCTGTTCTTCCTGTCGATTTTTTTCGGAGGTCTTCTGGCGCTCGTCATCGTTGCCATGCGCGTCAGCGGCAATCCGATCCTG
The DNA here is from genome assembly GCA_039593415.1 of Rhizobium sp. Taxonomy (GTDB): domain Bacteria; phylum Pseudomonadota; class Alphaproteobacteria; order Rhizobiales; family Rhizobiaceae; genus Rhizobium. Next base: position 9,409 of record JBCNPI010000004.1, read on the forward strand.
TCCGGCTTTGCCAAGGGTTACATTTTCGTGTTTCGCGGCTCGCCGCTGCTGATCCAGATGTTCCTGATCTTCTACGGTTTGGCGCAGTTCTCTGTCATCCGCTATTCGTTCCTCTGGCCATTCCTGCGCGAACCTGTGGTCTGCGCGATCCTGTCGCTGGCGCTTTGTACCGCCGGCTATTCGGCCGAGATCTTCCGCGGCGGCATCCGTGCCGTTTCACCGAAGGAGATCGAGGCGGCGCGCTCCATCGGCATGTCCGGCTTCCTGCTCGTTCGCCGCATCATTGCGCCGATCGCTTTCCGGCATGCGCTGCCGGCCTATTCGACCGAGATCGTGCTGATGATGAAGTCGACGGCGCTTGCGAGCCTCGTCACCGTCTGGGAGGTCACGGGTGTTGCCCAGCGCTTGATCTCGCAGACCTACCGCACGATGGAAGTCTTCATCTGTGCCGCGATCATCTACCTCGTGCTGAATTTCATCATTCTGCAGGCCACGGCACTGCTGGAATATTCTCTCTCCCGCCATCGCCGCGCCATCCCGCCGGCGCTGAAGGCCTAAAGCTTACTGGAGCAGGCAAATCATGCCAGGCGTCACCCGACTTTCCGTCCGCAACATCCGCAAGAGCTTCGGCACGCACGAGGTCCTGCGCGGCATATCGCTCGATGCCCAGGATGGCGATGTGATTTCGCTGCTCGGCGCTTCCGGCTCGGGCAAATCGACCTTCCTTCGCTGCATCAACCTGCTTGAGATCGCCACGGATGGTGAGATCTGGGTGGATGGCGAGCAGATCCGGATGATCCACAAGAACGGCAAAAGCTACCCGGCGAGCCATAAGCAGGTGGATCATATCCGCTCGGAACTGGGCATGGTCTTCCAGAGCTTCAATCTCTGGTCCCATATGACGATCCTGCAGAATGTGATCGAGGGGCCGATCCATGTTTTGAAGCGCTCCCGCGCCGAATGCATCGTCGAAGCCGAGGCGCTTTTGGAAAAGGTCGGCATTGCCGACAAGCGCCACGCCTATCCGGCCCATCTCTCCGGCGGCCAGCAGCAGCGTGCGGCGATTGCCCGCGCTCTTGCGATGAAACCGAAAGTCATGCTGTTCGACGAGCCGACCTCGGCGCTCGATCCGGAACTCGTCGGCGAAGTGCTGCGCGTCATGCGCTCGCTTGCGGAGGAAGGCATGACCATGCTGGTGGTGACCCACGAAATGAGCTTTGCGCGCAACGTCTCCAACCGCGTCGTCTTCATGAAGGAAGGCCTCGTCGAAAGCAGCGGCACGCCGGACGAAATGTTCGGCGGCGGAGCTTCACCGGCTTTCCGCCAGTTCATCGGCCATTTCGGAAACGGGCAATGAGCGTCACTATTGATAAGCCACTATCCTGGCGCGACGTCGCGCGCGTAGGCAATGGTGAGTCTTTGTCTCTCTCCGATGCTGCGTGGGAACGAGTTGCCGAGGCGAGCCGCATCGTCGAGCGCATCGTCGACACGGGCGTGCGCGCCTACGGCGTTAACACCGGCGTTGGAGCTCTATCGGATACGGTGGTTGATCGCGCTTCGCAGAGCCGGCTCTCGCGTAACATCATCTTGAGCCATTCCTGCGGCGTCGGCCCGCTTCTGCCCGCCCGCGAGGTGCGCGCCATCATCGCGGCGCAGATCGCTAATTTCGCCCATGGCCATTCCGGCGTGCGGCCCGAGATCGTCGCGCATCTCGCTGCGTTTCTCGAACATGACTGCATTCCTGAAGTCCCGTCCAGAGGCTCTGCCGGCTATCTCACGCACAATGCTCATATCGCCCTCGTCCTGATCGGCGAGGGCAAGGCCGTCGTGAAGGGCGTATCGATGAACGGCGCTCAAGCGCTCGCCGCGATTGGCTTGAGCCCCCTCGTGCTCGGCGCCAAGGAAGGTCTGAGTCTCGTCAATGGCACGGCCTGCGCCACCGGATTGTCGGCGCTTGCAGTTTCCCGTGCCGAGCGTCTGCTCGATTGGGCCGATGCGATTGCCGCCCTGACGCTGGAAGCGGCGGGCTGCCAGATGACGGCTTTCGACGAAAAGGTACTGGCGCTGCGCCCGTCGGACGGCATCGCCAAGGTCGGACGCAGTCTGCGCCGCCGCCTGAATGGCAGCGGCCTTGTCGCCGCCGCCCTTGGCCGGCGGACGCAGGATGCCCTGAGCCTGCGGTCGGTGCCGCATGCCCATGGCGCGGCGTGGGATGTCTTCGAACAGACCGCCCGCATCGTCGATCAGGAACTGGCTTCGGTAACTGACAATCCGGTCGTTTCGGGGACGACCGAAAAGCCGATCGTCTCTTCCGAAGCCCATGCCGTCGCGCCGGCGCTCGGACAGGCGGCTGATAGCCTGGCGATCGCGATCGCACAGATATCGGCTTTGAGCGAGCGGCGGATGGATCGCCTCGTCAATCCATTGGTCAGTGGTCTGCCGCCGTTTCTTGCCAGCGATGCCGGCAGCCATTCCGGTTTCATGATCGCGCAATACACGGCCGCGGCGCTGAGCAACGACAACCGACGGCTCGCCGCTCCCGCATCGCTCGATGGTGGCCTGACTTCCGGCCTGCAGGAAGACTTTCTGGCCCATCCGACGGCAGCGGCCAACAAGCTGCTCGCGATCCTCGACAATGCAGAATATATCCTGGCGATCGAGCTCATGGCGGCCGCTCAGGCGCATGATTTCCTCGTTTCAAAGGGCAAGAGGGCTCCAGGAACCGAGAGCATCTATGCGGCCGCCCGTTCCTGCGTGCCCATTTACGGCGACGACCGTCCCTTGAGTGCGGATATGGAGTCCCTGCGGGCCATGATCGCCAAGATAGCACCACCTGCGGAACATGAAACTGGAGCATGAAATGACTGCGGAATTCGATCTTGCCGTCGTCGGCCTCGGCGCGATGGGAAGTGCAGCCTTGTCTTTCGCCGCTGCACGCGGCGCAAAGGCGATCGGGATCGAGGCGCATTTTCCCGCTCATTCCCTCAGCTCCTCGCATGGCGACAGCCGCCTGATCCGCCTTGGCTACTTCGAAGATCCATCCTATGTTCCCCTGCTGAAGCGCGCCTATCACAACTGGCGCTCTCTGGAGGCGCGGCTGCGGACCGAGATCCTGACGGTGACCGGCGTTCTGCAGATCGGAGCCCCCGACAGCAAGATCGTCAGCGGCACGCGCGCTTCCTGCGACATGCACGGACTGCCGCATGAGATCCTCGATCGTGACGCGATGAAGCGTCGCTTTCCGGCCTTCGCGCTGGAGGAAGGCGACGTCGGGTTGCTCGATCCGCAGGGCGGCTATATCAGACCGGAAGCGGCGATCATGAGCTATCTGAAGCTGGCGGCGGAAGACGGCGCAATCCTCCATTTCGGCGAACGCGTCGTCGCGATCGATCCCGATGATCGGGGCGTCACCCTCGTTTCTTCGAATGGACGATATCGTGCCCGCAAGGTGATCGTCGCAACCGGTGCATGGATCGCCGAGCTCGTACCGCAATTGCAGGCGCACGCGCAGCCTATCCGGCAGGTGGTCGCCTGGTATCAGCCCAAGAATGGCTTTGTTGCCGAGCCGCAGCGCATGCCATGCTTTTTGCGCGATGAAGGAGCGGAGGGGTCTTATTTCGGCTTCCCGGCAATCGGCGTCGATGGCGTCAAGATTGGCCGCCATGCGCATTTCCGCGAGCCGATCGACCCGACCCTGCCCAATCCGCCGGTCAATGATGCCGACACCGATCTGCTCGACAGCTTTGCCCGCAAGCGCCTGCCGGATGCGGCCTCATGTCGGGTGCGGGCGACGACCTGCCGCTATACCATGCTGCCGAGCGAGGATTTTCTGATCGACAGGATGCCCGGGGAGCCGAATGTCGTCGTATCCTCCGCCTGCTCCGGGCATGGCTTCAAGTTCACGAGCGTCGTCGGCGAAATCCTTGCGGATCTGGCGCTTGAAGGGGCAAGCCCGCTGCCGACGGACCTCTTCACGTTCAAAAGGCACTTTGGTGCCGAAGCGGCGTAGGCCGCCAAGCTCCTGCTTTCTAGCCGACCGTCATGCGGCGCAGCACGTTCGATCTGAAATAGAAATGCTGGACGAGTGCGCCGAATATGTGAAGGACGACGACCGCCCACAGCACCGCCTTGATCGGGCCACCATGCAGGAATGCCGCCGTGTCGACGCCGAGATAGTAGGCAGCCATTCCCGAGAGCGGCATAGCGAAAATCAGTGCATAAAGCAGGAAATGCGTCACGTTGGCGACATAGTGCACGATCACCGGCTGGCCGTCCGGCATTGCGGGAGCTTCCGATGAAAATTTGAGTGCAATGCGCACGATGGCGAGCAGCAGGATGGCGATGCCGGCATAGGCGTGAATATTGGCGCTGGCGATGTCGGCCGACGTCGGCGTCTGACCGTGGCGAATGAGACGCCGCCAAGCATTCATGCCATCGGGAAACAAGAGGTTGAAGAAGATGAGTATGGCCATGAGCCAGTGAAGGATGCGTTGCGGAACGGAATAGGCGGATCTTGCAGACATCATGCCTCCTTAGATTGGAATTGTTCTAAAGGTAGAGCATGATTCTAACGAGAACCTGAACGAGTGGTTCGCCATGGGTCTTGTGTTCACAGCACGCCGAGGTCCGATCTCGTTCGTTGCGCTGGTTGGGGCATCGACGTCCGTCGTTGAGCCCCTCTGTGAAATGCAGATGCCTGCGGCGGCTCCGGCAGGGGGCCGCCGCTGTTCTGTTCTTACTTGCCGGCGCCCTCGGCCGCCTTCTCGATTACCGCGGCGACCTTTTCCGGCTGCGAAGCGAAGACGGCATGACTTGCCTTGATTTCGGTTACGTCGCTTCCGGCACGCTTTGCCATGCTGCGCTCGAGCTCCGGATTGATGGAGCGGTCGTCACTGGCGACGATAGCCCAGCTTTTCTTCGTTTTCCAGGCGGGATCGCCGACCTTGGCCGTAAAGGCTGTTTTGGAGGCGAAGACCTGCGATCGTGCCAGGAAATTGGCTTCATCCTTCGGCAGGTCGGCGGCAAAGTCGGCTGCGAAGGTGGCGGGGTCGATATAGAGATATTGGCTGTCCTTCGTTTCGCGGATGTTCATGCTTCCTGCCGGCTTGGAGCTCGCAAGACCGATCAGGCTTTCGCCCTTGTCCGGCTGAAACGCCGCGACATAGACGAGACCGGCAACGTCAGGCCGATTGCCGGCCTCGGTAATGACCATACCGCCATAGCTGTGGCCGACGAGCAGGCTCGGCCCGTTCTGAAGGTCGAGCACGCGATTGGTGGCGGCGACATCGTCGGCAAGCGAGGAGATCGGCTCCTGAACGACAGCGACATTAAAGCCGTCCTTCTCGAGGAGATTGGCGGTCTTGCGCCATCCCGAGCCGTCGGCGAGGGCGCCGTGGACAATGACGATATTCTTGATCTCGGCTGCCTGGGCTGTAAGCGCCATGGTACTTGCGGCAAGGCCAAGGGCGGCGATGGAAAGAATGCGGGTCTTCATGGTTGTAACTCCTGTCAGTTGAGGTTCATGCGCTGGGTGAAGGGGAAATTTCAGCCGAAGGTGAAGGCGTAGGCCTGCACCCCCGGATCGAGGAACCGGATCTCGAAGCTGCGGGCGGTGACGTCGCCCGACTGGCGGACGAGCTGGTAGAGCCTGGTCGCGGTCACGGTGCCATTGCCGCCGGCGTCGATATCGGAGCCGTGGTCCGTACCAGGCGCTTTTCCATCTACGGTCACCTGGAAGCGGACCGGCTTTCCGTCTGCCGAAGGGCCGAGGACGAGGTGCAGATCGCGGGCACTGAAGCGGTAAGTCATGCCGCCGCCTGCCTTGTTGAGCGTTGCCTGTTCCGGGCCGACCGTCCATGTGCCCGTCAGGCCCCATTGATTGAGGTCGGGACTGGCAACCGAATAGTCGGCGGCAGCATCGGCCTTCAGTCCTTCGGGGGAGACGAAACCCGTAGCCTGGCTATAGCCGATATAGGTTTCGCCGGAGCGGATATGGCCGAGGTCAGGGCTTGCTTCCGCGTCCTTTGCATTCGGAGCGACAGGGGCGCTTTGCGGCATGTCGCTGCCTGCTTCGCGCAGAAGGTCCTGGATTGCCTGTTCCGTCTGGCGATAATTGCCCTCGCCGAAATGCTGGTAGCGGATCTGTCCCTTGGCATCGATCAGATAATGGGCAGGCCAGTAGTTATTCTCGAAGGCGCGCCAGATGCGGTAATCGTTATCGATTGCGACCGGATAGCCGATCTTGAAGTCGGCGATCGCTTTCTTGACGTTGTCGACATTTTTCTCGAAGGCGAATTCCGGGGCGTGGACGCCGATGACGACGAGGCCTTGATCCTTATATTTTTCCGCCCAGGCCCGAACGTAAGGAATGGTGCGGATGCAGTTGATGCAGGAATAGGTCCAGAAGTCGACGAGCACGACCTTACCGCGAAGACCGGCCGACGTCAGCGGCTCCGAATTCAGCCAGGTGACGGCGCCGTCGAGCGAGGGGGCGGGGCCTTCGATGGGGAGGTCGCTGTGGAACGGCCGCGCCGCGTCGGTGGCAACTTTCATGGTGCCGTTGCTGGCGACCTCGGTTTCGGGAGCTGACGCCTTGGGGTGCAGCTTCTCCAGCAAGGCCTGTTCGAAGGAGCCGGTGCTTGCGTAGGAGAGGCGGGCGAGCAGGCCGGTGTCGAGGCCTAGCGCGATGGCTGCAACGCCTGCCAGGACGGCCGCTCCGGCGAGCTGGCGGATACGTTCGCTGACGCCGAGGGACTGCTTCATGCGGGCAAAGATCTTTCCGCCGGCAAAGAGGGCAATGGCAAGCGAGGTTGCGGCACCGGCGCCATAGGCAAGCAGCAGGAAGGTCGTCTGCAAATTGGCGCCCTTCAATGCAGCACCTGTCAGCACAAGGCCGAGGATCGGGCCGGCGCAGGGCGCCCAGAGCAAGCCGGTCGCGATGCCGAGCACGAAGGAGCTTCTGACGCTTGCGTTTGCGCGCTGGGCACCGGCGGCGTTCAGGAGATTGTTGCCGAGATTGACGGCTGGCCGCGAAAGCGCGGTCGCTATGCGTGGTGAAATCAGGCTGAGACCGAAGAGGCCGAGCAGGACGATGGCCGCGAGGCGTCCATATTCATTGGCGCGGATCGCCCAGGCACCGCCGACTGCGGCAAGCGTTGCGACAATGGCGAAGGTGAGCGCCATGCCCGCAAGCATCGGCAGCGTGCTTCGGACGAAGGGCTGTCCGGCGCGGGCGAAGACGAAGGGGAGGATGGGCAGGATGCATGGACTGAGGATCGTCAGCGCACCGCCGAGATAGGCTATGATGAGGAGCGTCATCGTCTTGTTCCTTTTAGAAGCGATTGACCGGCTGCGAACGGCGAGGTGCCGTGCTCAGCAGTGACGCTATCTGCCGGTGGCGACGTATCTCGAATGTGTCTGGTTGGAGGGGAGAATGTACCGAAACGTCCACGTTCTGGGCTTCGATACATTGCGATACAAACTGGCCGGCTTGGCACGATTTCGCTGGTGGCGCAGCTGCTTGCCGATGTTGTCAGGGAAAAGGGGCCGGATTGTATCAGACTGTATCTGCGCGGCCTGAGGCTACAAAGGAATTCAAAAGGCTGCTGCTCGCGACACATCGGCGATACATGCCGCTGGCTTTCTCAAGCTCATGATCCAATCCACAGGAGAGATAGATGTCGCAGGAAATCAATCACAACCGCCGCCGCTTCTTTGGCATCGCCGCAATCGCCGTTGCAGCCGCCGAGTTCGGCCTGCCCGCCATCGCCGGTGCTGAAGACGCCAAGGCGTCCGCTTCGGCCCTGCCCGCTGTCAAGGCTGGCAGCCACACCTCCTTCGACGCGCTGAAGCAGATCAAAGCCGGCGTGCTCAATGTTGGCTATGCGGAAACTGGCCCGGCCGATGGTCCCGTCGTGTTGCTACTGCACGGTTGGCCCTATGACATCTACAGCTTCGTCGATGTCGCACCGCTTTTGGCGGGGGCCGGCTATCGCGTCATCATCCCCTATCTTCGCGGTTACGGAACCACTCGCTTCCTTTCGAAGGACACGCCGCGCAACGGCCAACAAGCCGCACTTGCCGCCGACATGATCGCGCTTCTCGATGCGCTGAAGATCGAAAAGGTCGTCGTTGCCGGTTACGACTGGGGCGGCCGCACCGCCGACATCATGGCGGCACTCTGGCCGGAACGCTGCAAAGCGCTGGTCTCGGTCAGCGGCTATCTCATCGGCAGCCAGGAGGCCAACCGCAAGCCGCTGCCGCCGAAGGCGGAGCTTGCCTGGTGGTACCAGTTCTATTTCGCCACCGAGCGTGGCCGTCTCGGCTACCAGGAAAACCGCCAGGATTTCGCAAAGCTGATCTGGCACACTGCCTCGCCGCAATGGACCTTTGACGACGCAACCTTCGATCGGTCGGCTGCCGCTTTCGACAATCCGGACCATGTCGATATTGTCATTCATAACTACCGCTGGCGCCTCGATCTTGCGGAAGGCGAGGCTAAGTTCGATGCCTATGAAAAGAAGCTCGCCGTCGGGCCGGTGATTTCGATCCCGACCATTACCATGGAAGGAGATGCCAACGGTGCGCCGCATCCGGAGCCTTCGGCCTATCGCGGCAAGTTCTCGGGCAAGTACGAGCATCGCACGATAACCGGTGGCATCGGGCATAATCTGCCACAGGAAGCGCCACAGGCTTTCGCCCAGGCTGTGATAGATGTTGATCGTTTCTAGTTCGGCGATAGTGTGCCAGAAGGCGTCGGCGCCAGCGGGCGCCGTCTGGCATTGCCGCACCAATAGGATGAATATGCGTAGCTTGATGCTTACGATGACGAGTGAGAAATCGAAATGGATCATGTCGACCATATCCTGATCGTGGATGACGATCGGGAAATCCGTGAGCTCGTGTCGAGTTATCTGAAGAAGAACGGCTTAAGGGCAACAACGGCTGCCGACGGCCGACAGATGCGCAGTTTTCTCGAGGCCAATTCGGTCGATCTGATCGTGCTCGACGTGATGATGCCGGGCGACGACGGCCTGGTGCTGTGTCGCGAGCTTCGTGCCGGAAAGCACAAGGCGACGCCCATTCTGATGCTGACGGCGCGCAGCGACGAGATGGACCGTATTCTCGGCCTGGAGATGGGCGCGGACGATTATCTGGCGAAGCCCTTTGCCGCCCGCGAGCTGCTTGCCCGCATCAAGGCCGTTCTCAGGCGGACCCGCATGCTGCCGCCCAATCTGCAGATCAGCGAAGCCGGCCAATTGCTGGTCTTCGGAGACTGGCGGCTGGATACGGTCGGTCGTCATTTGCTGGACAAGGACGGCACGGAGATCACACTCAGCGGCGCGGAATACCGCCTGCTGCGTGTCTTCATCGATCACCCGCAGCGGGTGCTCAATCGCGACCAGCTGCTGAATCTGACACAGGGTCGCGATGCCGATCTCTTTGATCGCTCCATCGACCTGCTTGTTAGCCGTCTCCGTCAGCGGTTGGGGGATGACGCACGGGAGCCGATGTACATCAAGACGGTTCGCAGCGAAGGCTATGTCTTCTCCGTGCCGGTGGAAATTGCGGAGCTTCGCCCATGACCATGGTCGACCTTCCAGGTCACCGGTCATGGTGGCCGAGCACCCTGCGTGCACGCATTTCGCTGATCCTGCTAGCGGGGCTCGCGATCGCCTACGGCCTGTCTTTCAGCGTGCTCTATATTGAGCGCTACATGTCGGCAAAGGCGGTCATGCTTGGCACGCTGGAGAGCGACGTTGCGACGTCGATCGCCGTGCTCGATCGCCTTCCGGCCGATGAAAGGGCAAATTTCGTCGATTGGCTCGGCCGCGGCAATTACAATTTCGAGCTGGGGACGGGCCTGCCTGGTGTGCCCGATACGTCTGCTCATGGCGCGGAGATCGCCGCCAAGATTGAGGATGCGGTCGGCCATCGCTTTCCCATCCGCATGGAATCGATACCGGGGCCGATCTCGCGATTGCAGGCGCATCTCAATCTGAGCGATGGCAGTCCGCTGACGATAGATGTCACTCCGAGGGGCGTCATGCCGATGGCGGCCTGGCTGCCTTATGTCTTCGTCGTCCAGATGCTGGTGATCGTCCTTTGTATCTGGTTTGCCGTGCGACAGGCCACGCGTCCGCTCGCCGAGTTTGCCGCTGCGGCCGATGCGCTCGATCCCAACAATAAGAGCCCGGCCTTGAGCGACCAGGGGCCGAGCGAGGTGGCGCATGCGGCTAGGGCCTTCAACGCCATGCGGGATCGAATCGCGCATTATCTCGAGGAGCGCGTGCAGATCCTTGCGGCGATCTCGCATGATCTGCAGACGCCGATCACCCGCATGCGTCTGCGCGCCGATATCGCCGATGATTCCCAGGAGAAAACCAAGCTGCTGCAGGATCTCGGCGAGATCGAGCGTCTGGTGCAGGATGGGATCGCCTATGCGCGCAGCGCCCATGGCAATGGCGAGAAGAGCGCGCGCATCGACCTTGCCTCCTTCATCGAAAGCATCAGCTATGACTATCAGGACACCGGCAAATCCGTCGAGATTCTAGGCCTCATCCAGGGCACTGCGACGACGAAGCCGCATGCGCTTCGCCGCATCCTCACCAACTTCATCGATAATGCCCTGAAATTCGCCGGCGCAGCGGAAATCGCCGTGGAGCGGCGGGATACGGGCCAGATTGCGATCACCGTTCTGGATCGCGGGCCGGGCATTCCCCCGGACCAGATAGAGGCGGCGATGCAGCCCTTCTTCCGGCTGGAGCAATCGCGCAACCGCAACACTGGCGGCACGGGGCTCGGCTTGGCGATTGCCCAGCAGCTCGCCCAGACGCTTGGCGGCTCCGTCAGGCTCTATAACCGTGAAGGCGGTGGCTTGGCGGCAGAAGTCGTTATTTCCTGATCGTCCGTCAAAAGATTTTCAGGCGATTTGTAAGCATTTGTATCCGGCTCGTCGGAGCCTACGTTTTGTAACACTTCCGGCGATTCCGGAAACATGCCGGATACGTCGATCCATCAAAACAACTCCGTCAACAGACGTTGCCCTCACAACATAGCAGATGGGTAACGCAACCAAGGAGTGTTCCGTGACCAAGACCGACAAGGTTCTTTACACCGCCAAGACCCACACCATCGGCGGCCGCGAGGGCTCTGCCCGCAGCGATGACAACCAGCTTGATGTTAAGCTTTCGCCTCCGGGCAGCGCCCATGCCGGCACCAATCCCGAGCAGCTCTTCGCAGCCGGATGGTCGGCCTGCTTCATCGGCGCCATGGGCCTTGCCGCAGGCAAGCGCAAGATCAAGCTGCCGGCCGATCTCGCTGTCGATGCTGAAGTGGACCTGGGCATGACCGAAGGTGCCTACTTCCTGCAGGCACGGCTCACCGTCAGCATGCGCGGCATCGAGCCGGAGCTCGCACGCACGCTGGTCGAAGAAGCGCACCAGACCTGCCCCTATTCGAAGGCCACTCGCGGCAACATCAATGTCGAGCTGAAGCTCGCCTGAGAATCACCCGCGCATCTATATCGCGCGCCGCTTCGGAAGGTGCGGCGCGCCGAATCGTTAATTCTTATCACGTTGGGCATCGAGCAAGGCCGGTCTCTGCCTTGCGTCTGGAGGATCATATGCATCCCATCATTCTTCTCCTTGCAGGAGCTGCGATTTTTGCCGTTCCATGCGTCTACGACCCAGGCTCGAACGAGCCTTCGGCGCTTGCGAGCATCGCTGATTTATGGGGCGGTTCGGGCCCGAATGGAGCCTCGCGTTAACCACTTGTTACTCGCCAAACATTGATTCTATTAGGTTTCGTTACCAGAACGCTTGGCTGTGCGCTTTTCTGAAAAGCGGTTCGCGGCCTCAATGACGGCTCGGTCATAGACACCTTCCGTCATGCGCTTGCTGTGGCCGGCAACCTTTGCCACATCATCCACAGAAACGTCGCTGGCTCTCCCCTCCGTAACGCCAGATGCACGCAAATCCCGCGCCCAGATGTCTTTTGAGATACCGGCAGATTTTCGATCTTTCCGCCATCCATCTCGAAATGTCCCCTCGCGCCAAGGTTTCCCCGTTAGCTCATTTACGATAATCGGCCCAGATCTTTTTTCTTCGGGCCAATGCGCAAGTTCCTCAAGCACCATAGGCGCATTGAGAAGAGGATATTTGACGACTTTCCCTGTCGTTCCTTCTGTCTTGGACGGGGTGTAGGTCAGGATCATATCCTGATCGATATCCTCCCACCGCAGACCGGACCATTTTTCTTCCCACCGCTGATCGATGATATCAGACACCCCGTCATTTTCCAGTGGCACCCACTGCCCAATCACATCCCAGAGCCGAAGAAGCGTTTCGTAAACAAAAGCGTATGCCAAGGCCGCAGATGGCCGCCCACGCGCATGAGCGGCCCTTCTGGCAGCCACTACCTGATCCGCCGTCAGAACCGCTGTACGGGGCCGTATGGAAGGAAGGTTTCTATTCGTCTCCTCAAGGATATCCACAAATTCCGCGCAACCTTCGGCTTTCGCCATGACCCCAAACGATACGGCTGCCCTCAAAATTGCCCTGCACATTTTTGATGCGGCAAGATGCTTCCCATCCGACGACCAAACACGGTGCCACTGTTTGATATCCAGGCCACTAACGGCATCAACCCGGCGTGAGCCTATATGGGCTTCCATGCGCCCTAGGTAATGAGAGTAAGGATATTTCGTTGATGGCTTTAGGGAGTGATATTCGCTCTCGGGATGCTTCTGATACATCGTGAAGAGAGAACGAAAGGTCCCATCGAATTCTAGGAGGTTACGTTGATATCCAGCTCGCCACAATCGCATTTCGGCTTGCAGGCTGTCACATTTAGCAATTATGGCATCAGGATTATCTCGAAAAATGCTTAAGTTGACAGTCTTCGGGGTAAACCCAGCTTTGACCATCTCCTCATCAGCAATCCAATAAGGCGTCTTTTTAGTTCCGCGCCTGATCCATTTCAGGCCCTCCGCTTTGATTTCTTCCATGCTCCCTCATCCTCTTCTCCATCTGGAACGCCTTTGCCTGTTTTCGGCAAATGGAAATAATTATCGTAGAATAACTTGAGTAGCGGGATCGGTCGACCGCCGTGCATCTGGTCAACCTTGGGGAAACCGGGGATTTTCTCAAGAGCTGGCAGGCGAGTTTTGCGCCATTGATCCGCATTCGACTTCCCGACCAGAGCAACAGCGATCTCCTGATCGGTAGCAAACACCGGCAATGTGTCGAGAGGCGAAGGTGTCATTCTTCCTTACCCTCCTTATCCAGGCGATCGGGATCAATGCCGGCTTTCAGGAGATCGGCACGGATATGGAGCTTTTCGACCTTGGTTTTATTTTCAAAATAGGATTCCGCAATTTCAGACGCACATATGCCCAAAATTATCAATGGAAAGCCAAGTAGAACGATGACAAGACCCATCAGTCCTCCTTCCCGCCGTTAGCATTATGTTCTTGTAATAAGGAAGGGGTGGAGTCCGGCACGACAGCATCGAGCGCTTCGAGCAAATCTTCTGTCTTGATGATGATGTCGGCAAAGGTCAGATCCTCGCGACCGAAGACATGCTTCAAGGCCCATTTGATCCGATGCCAGATACTGCCGTTGCGGGTCGAGACGAACGAAATGTTCAAGTGAATGGGAACTGGCCGCTCTTCATCGTAATCCCCGTCATCAATCACCAGGCAATGATAAGGCGTCCTGCAGTCGCAGGGGATATAGATCGGTTTCATGATTTGTTCCAAGAATCGGTTGGGGTGGAGTCCGAGAGGGCATGATTAGCCCCACAGCCGCATTCGTCGGCGTCAACGCAATCGCCAACATCAAATTCGGAAGGGCGATGGTTGCATGGGCGTGGGCAGAACATTTCTCGCAGGCTGTTGCGTAGGGCAGCGTTCTGCCGTTCAAGCTCTTCTATCCGCTCGGCGGCTTCAACGACCACATCATTTGATCGGGCGCGATCTCGCCAGTCCTTGGAGTATTCGTTCAATCGTTCAACAAGGGTGCTCATTACCAGAGGTCCTCCGAGAACAGGCGAGGACCATTTGGCCCACCTTCGGTGATCTGCCCAGCTTTGACAGCGATGTAATAGGCCTCGACCCGGTTCACGAACCGTCCGGTATCTGTAAGGAAGCCTTGGGTCTCGGGCGTTGCCCTGATCCCGTCGATGCCCATTTCCAAATCCATGGTCTGGATAATAGTGTGGTGACGAGCCGGCGGCGGGAGCGAGATCGTCCCGGCAAGTTGGATGGCGGCGGCTATGATGCGTTCCGTCACTTCCCCACCTCATCGTTAAGAGCAGCTTGGCCTGAGATCCCGAATTTTTTCCGAGCGCGCTTCTGCTCGAATAGCCAAGCCGACGAGGCCTGATGGCGGGTATAGCCCGATCCCTCGCAGATCGCGCATCTTCCAAATCTATAACCGTCAGAGGGGAACCAAGAGCGAAAGAGAACGACTTTACCCGTTCCTTGGCAGAGTTTGCACGTAGCCATCACAGCTCTCCCAGCTTAGACAGGAGGGCACGGGCAGCGCGGAGACTACCGATTTTGAAGTCGTGAGACCACGCGACTTGATCGCCATCGCCCTCATCTGGATCATAGGACGCGGCGGCTTCGGCGAAGTAGCCCAGCACCTTCCTCACTTCTTCCATGATCTCCGCATTGCGCTGGCGCTCGCCGAGGAGGGCTTCAGAAACGACGCCGATTACTACCTTTCTAAAGGTCCATTCGTTTGATGACGCCTTAGCAAGGAGAAGGTCGGTTCTGGCATGGTCAACCGCATGAGCGGCTGTCTGCATGATATTGTCCGGCATTGAACCGTTAGAGGGATTGATAGGAGAGGTCATTGAGAGGAATCCCTTGCCGGTGAGGGCAACAAGCCTTGCGAAGTGATACGCTCATGCACGGTCTCGCCGGTCGACAAGAGGATCTGGCCAAGAAACGCTGCTTCGAAAGAGAAGATTCCCGTCTCAATCGCTGTCAACTGGCCTTTGATCCAGTCGCGAAGGATCGACCAGACGGCGATCTGTCCTTGAGCTAAGGCGGCTCGTTCGTGCTCGATTTTGCTCTTACGCATGCGAGAAGTGTATGGGTTCTGCCGCAACCACGCCGCAGCGTAGCCCTTGGCATTCGCCTCGACCTGCACCATGCGACCACGATATTCGAACTGGATGATGACCTTACCGGCCTCAAAGTCTTCCATCGGCGCGAACTTCGAGCAACCGAAAGCCTGGATCGTCTTTCGAATGTCATCCATGGCAGATCGGCCGGACGTGCTATTTGCGTATGGGAGCGCCATCATTCCCCCCTCCCATCTCTAGAGCTGACGGTGGGAGGCGGAGAGAACCGCTTGTCGAGCGGATGCGGCATGAACTCGACGGGATCGACGGGGCTTTCGCCTTCAAAGTCCCACCAGAAATCTCGACCATTATTATCTTCCGACCACGCTGCCTCATAAACGCGGCCGTCGTCATCTCGAACCCAATACCTGTCCGACATGCGTAGCGTTATGCCGACTTCAGAAAAATCCTGAACGTCTGTTATCGTGCGGTCTGCCAGATTGATCGGAAGCCACCCATCGCCGTTACCGGCTTCGATAGGGGTGTGGATTTCGCTGGCGATGCGAAGAAGGCGCAGAGGGATTTCGACAAGGAAATCATCTTCAAGCGGCACGTATCCACCGAATTGCAGCGCGCGATGAGCTTCGTCGCAATGGTCGAGATACATTTCTGCTAGTTCAGCAATGACTGGATTGGCGCCGCCTATAGAGGAGAGGTAAGCGGAGATGGCGGCTTCGGCTTTGTGGCGCCAATGATTGTTCAAAGCCTCAGTATGTAGATGGTTGAACGGCGGCTCGCGCCATGCTTGTCCGCTTCCTGCGCATACCGCCTTCGCAGCGGCCTCAATAGCTTTTTCGTGCGGTGTCATTGAGACGATTCCCTCTGCGCTGCGTATTTGGCACGCTGGATGGCTCGATTGGTGATTGCGGCGCGCTCCTTGTTCAGCCGAAGCCATTCTTCTTTGGCCGCATCGGCGCGCCCGAGCGTGAATCGTTCGTCATTAGTCAGAAAATCGCGCCATGGATATTTTGGCTCGCGTGGCGAGAAGGTCACGGATAATACCTCACTGGGTTAGCGGCGCTGCAACCCTGCGACCGGCAGAAATCGTCAAAGTCAAACCATTGGCAATCGGCGCATTTGATACCTCTGCTGTTCCATACTGGCTTGATTGGCTGACCGTCATGCCACGTCTCTGGAACGTCCTCATGTCGCGGTCGTCTGGCAAGTTCGCCGCAATATTCGCACTCGTGTTTGCGATTGATGTACCGGCCCATCCTACGTCTCCTTTCTGGAGAGGGCGGCGCGCTCGACAAGCCCAACAATCGCTTCAACGCCGCACCAATATGCAAGCGGATCTTCTTCGGCTCGCCAATTGACAACGGCATTGCGTCCGCGTCCTCGGCTGACCTTTTCCTTCCCCATGGCGATCTGGATGATACGACCGGCTTCAGCGTGAATCTGTTCCGAGGTCATAGCCGACCCTCTATCCGCCGATCTTCGGCTCGGGCTGCTCTCGTTTCGCGATCAGGAACATTTTGGCAGGGGCAATAATCATCTGTGCCCAAACAGCCGCAACGCGTGCCCTGCGCCTTCATTTCCTCAATCGATAGACCGGGTTCAGGCTTAGGTTCCAGTGGAAGATTGTCGATGATCTCCTGCACGATTGCAAAGGCATCATTACGCGCGGCGATATAGCCAGAATCATATTCAACGCCGGTCGCCGGATGCAGTTTCAATGCAGAGATTTCGGCTGCGATTCTCTTCAACGTTAAGGTGAGGTCCATCACTTCCCATCCCCCTTCTGAGAGAGGGCGCGAAGCTTGAAAAAGTCATCCGCCGCAACGGTCGCACTCCCAAGGCAGCCGGCAAGCACCGTGATATTCTGATCGACCGTGGTTCCGGGTTTCGAATATTGCGATTGCAGATGCACAGCCGCCGTCAGCAACATCATGACGCCGTCCGCCGGGTCAGTGCCGGCACGCTCACAAATTGAGCGAGTGACGGCCTCGATCGCAAGAACGCGTTCGCGTGGATCGGAGGAAACTTTGCCGTTGATCGTGATTTCCATTAGGCTCTCCTTCCGACAAGCATCATCGCTCCGGTCGCCTCAACCTGTTGTTTGGCGTCGGCTTCGTTATCGAAGAATATCCAGCCGTCGGCATAGTCTTTTACAAACCAACCACGGATAAGTTCGCCGTTCTCCCTCCGCAGCGCCTCCATCTCGGGTACGGAGGGGGATGGGGAGGCGGCTTTGAGGGCTGCACGAGCCACCTGGTGAATTCCGATGCAAACGCACTTGTCGCCCAGATTGCAGCCTATCGGACCGATCTCGCGGTCAAAGCCGCCGTCGTGCTCGCAGCGGGCAGTCAAATCCGCAATCGTCTGAAGGGCTTCTTTCTGCTTGTTGTATTGCCCTTGAATATCATCGGCGATGGTCGGTGATAGGGAGGAGCCGGAACCGCCGCAATAATCACAAGACTCGATCGGAGCAGCTTCCGGATCGCCGGGCTGGTATCCTTTTCCCTTGCAGTGGCGGCATTCCTTCCCCGTCTCCGCCTCTACTGTGAGGGCGGAGCGGATGCGGGCTTCGTAATCGGCTTGGGCGGCGGCTTTGGCTTCCTCAACAGTGCCGAAGCAGCCTAGAATTGAGAACCGTCCGGTCTTGCCTTCGCCATCAGGTCCGGTATCCGAGATATAGTGCAGGTAGCCCATCGCGCCTTGACCCTGCCATCCCTGCATATGCTGGTTGCCATATGAGCGCCATTTTAGCGCCTTGACAGCCACAGGCTGCTGCGCCGGCTTCACAGGTCCGTTGATCTGTGCGGCGCCGCCCTTTGTTACAATTGTGACGATGTATTCGCCCGGTTCGAGATCGGGATCGAGGTGGGTCACACGCTGCGGCGCGGGTGCGACGTAGACCGGGAATGGATCGGAGCCGTCAACGCACTTATCGCCGGGTCGCGCTACCTCGTAATAATCTTGGACATCATCGGCTGCGATCCGAGCCTGACGCCAGACCAGATGGCAGACGGGTTCTCCGGGTAGGAGCGCAAGGGCGGCGGTGAGCAATTCCGACGAAGCCTCCTCGCTCGGCCACGATGCTCCCCAATTGTTCTTTTCGGCGAGTTCACGGTATTTCGCTTGGAAGGCTTCGATCATTTCAGGTGCGATCATGGTCATCTGATGATTTCTCCCGTGCGCGTATCAATGACGGTCCCGTCCATTTTGCGCTTGAGGTAAGGGTGGGAAAGGCTCGACTTCGGCTTGCTGATGCCGAAATGCTTCTTGGAAACCCGAGCGATCTTGGATTTGATTTTCATCTCGACCGCCGTCTTTTTCTTGTGCGGTTCGATAAGGGCCGGGGCCATATTGTTTTCGCGGTGCTCGCCACCAAGGATCAGGGCCTTGATATGCTCGATCTCCCAGGCATCGCCGGCTCGTATCGGCTGGCCCGTCAGGTAGCAGGTGCGGTTATAGCGTTCCAAGACACGCAGGCGGACGCGAGGCGGCACTTTGGCGTCAGGAGATTTTCCGATCCACTCGTCTGTGCTTCGGGCCATCGTCAAATCCCCGCCAAACGAGCACAGCCGTAGCTCATTGCAAAAACAACAATGGATGCGACAAAGGACGCTAGGACAGTGTCAGGATCAGAGTCTTCAGTTTTGAAGACCGTCCAATATGATCCGTATAATCCGAGAAGAAACAGAAGGGCGGTAACGAAATAGGCGATGGCGGAGGCGATCATGCATCACGTCCGACATCATCGGCATTCCCACCGGTCTTGATTTGTACAAGCTCTAAAATGGCGTCTATCGTCAGGCGAGGAATAGCCTCTCTTAAGCCTTCGGCTTTCCGGTATAGCTCCTGAGCTTCGTTGAAGACCCGAGTGTATTCCTCGTACGCGGCCCGCACTTCTGGCGTGTCGTCCGCAAGGTCGCTAAGGCGCTTTTCTTGGCGAGTTAGCTTATCGGTTCTGTCCCGTTTGGCTGAGACCGCTACTTTATGATAATCAAATTCATTTACTCCGGTTCGGTAGTTCCTGGAGTAAATGGCGCCAAGATACTCGATTATGATCGCGTCCGTGAGTTCAGAATATCGACCGTGGCCACCATGGCCTATCTCAAGAACGCGGATCGAAACTTTCTTTCTGCGGTCTAAGTACATTTTGTCGATGGCCGCCTTGAGCCTGGAAAGTTTTTCGTTCGAATAACCTTTCCCTTCGATATCGGAGCAATACCATTCTTCTGAGTTGTCATTGTATCGGATGACATGGCCGCGATAGACGGTTTTGATATCGCTCATGCCGCACCGCCCAGCTCTGCCACAGAGCAATCCAGAACATCCAAGGCGACATAGCTTCGAGCTTCATCAATCGTCCGCTTGCCGGCGAATACCGCTTTGAAGGCAATCGTGACGGAAGACAGCTTCGACCATTGGGATTGGTGGATGACATCGGCCTTGTAGCTGGCGATCATCTCTTCGATGATGTCGGACCTTGTGGCTTCGTCCAGATCGCGGTTGCTCATGATTGCGAAGGCCTTCACGGCGAATTCCATGAGATGCTTCCGCAGATCGGCGTCAGAAAGAGGGGCGTCCGACAGCTTGGGGGACGTATCACTGTCGGACGCGGCAGAAGTAAAGGGCGCTTCCTCTGCGTTTACCGGTTCCTTAGATGAGGGGGAGGAACCGGATTCGGTGTTATCAATGATTGTCTGTTCGGCCGTTTGCGTTGCCGCAATTGGTTCGTCAGATAGGGGATCGGCAACCTTTTCATGTTGAGAAGCGGCTTTGACGGTACCGAAGAACATTTCTTCGACGGTAGCCTCGCCATTCTTCAAAGCAGAGTACATGCCGCGCAGTGTGCCGATATCATCAACGTTGACGGCTTCTAGGCCATCCTTGCCGAGCGCCGCAAAGATTTGTTCTGGCTTCACGCCGAATGCAGCCAAAGCCTTCAGTGCCTTTTCCCGGTTGACCGAAAGTGTGGTCACATCACCGGTAATCGTTGCCTGGACTGTTTCATAAGCACGACGCCAAAGTGGCTTAGGCACGCCGGCAAGGATCGCATTGCGCATGGCGATCGAGCATGCGGCGTTGCCCGTCACGATGATCATGTCATCTTTGTAGAGTTTTCCCTTGCTGTCACTGATCCGTCGCCGGACCCGAGCTGTGGTCGATGAATTAGTTTCCAGATCGTGGAAGACGCCTTCAGCCTCAACGAACATCTCTACACGATCAACGGCAACGACACGGGCAGCAGCACGGCAATTTCCGAAAGACTGCTTGAGGATTTCCGCAAAACGGATTGATGGCCCCTTAATCGGCTTGCCGCCGCGAGGAAGGGCATACATGCATTCTTCGGCGCTTTCCTCATCAAGCGTCGCCATGCTCATGATCCGGCTCTGGACCTGCTTCAGGGAGCGCGGGTAGGCTCTTGCCGTTGTTATCAGTTGATCAACTTCGGCTTTCTGCAGTTGGACTGCCATGCTCGAAGAGTTTCCAAGCGCTTCAACGATTTCGCCGTCTTGGGTGATGATTTCGTGATCCATGGCATCAGGCTCCGGTCATGAGGCGCTGCTGGTACCAAACCGGCAGATCCGTCTCGTCTAATTCTTCAAGGGGAGTAGAAGGCACCCATGCTGAGTCAGTGCCAAACTCGGCCATATATCGGTTGTAATTACTGACGGCCTTGGAAATCAGTGTCCTGGCATAGGAGAAAAGAGGATTTCCTGGAGACAACTTAATGCCGTGGGAAATAGGCGCTCCGTCCTTCTGCCAGAAGACAAAGACGAAAGCGAAAACGTCATTGGCTGCAACCTTTGCCAGCCATTCAGAGTCGTGATGGCCGAACACTTTCCCAGCATGAATAAGCCCTCGCAGCTGTCGGCGAGCCTCGGAATAGTGTTCCGCTGAAATGATGTAGTCGTAGCTGGCTACCGCGTCCCGGCAAGCCTTATCGAACTCTTTGCCATACATGTTTGCCAGCGACTTCAAGTCAGTGATGGCATTCATTTTTAGATAATCGAGCCGAGCCTTGTAGCGAATGCCGTCAACAGTCCAGAACACCGATACTTCTGGCTGACCATTCTCAAAGGCGTTCGACAGTGTCTTGTTCGCCTTGATGAAGGCTGAAGCCGCGAGGATTTTTGTCCAGTCCTTGAACTTCACAGGGACCTTGCCCGACGCCTTTATTTTAGCAATCTCTTCTATCCCGGCTTTGATGTTGCCCGGATTGTGTTGAGGCGCGTGCTTGCTCTGAAAGACATCCAAGCCTTCAAGGACGCACTGGTGAAGCTGGCGTCCAAATATCTTGGCCGGCGTATCATCATCTTCCCGAGCCGGGTTCATCCACGAATCCCACCAGAAATCTGGGGCATTGCCGATGAGCTTTTTCAAACCCGTGGATCCGAGAGCATGATCAGCGTGATATTCAGCGTCTGACATGCCGAAATAGATGCCATCGGCATGCTCCGTGAATCCGGCTTTGTCCGCTACATCCTTCACTACTTTCAGTGCCAATGCACCAATATGCTCAGCCATAACGGCTTGCTCCTGTTGAATGATCAGCGCCGCAACGCGATCTGTTCCTGATGGTCTAGACGCCAGTCGTGATCTGCCTGCCGAGCCATGGGCACGGATACAAACGCGATGACGAGTGCGAGGCAGATCAGCCAGACGGCGGTAACGGTTCGCCAGAAATCGCGGTCACGATCCTGTTTTGCCTTGAGGGCCTTGGCGTTGATGTCAGCCAAGCGGGCTTGGATATCGGTCATGGCTGGCGCTCCGCTTTAGCGATGGCCGCTTCCAAATCCGTCAGCATATGACGGGGGAATGTCCAAACATCCTTCGTTGCCGGCTTCTTGCCGCCGAGAAAGCGCGCTTCTGGATTTGCTTCGACGTTCCGTAGCTCTCCATGCGAGAGTATTGCCTTCAACACTTCCAGCATTTCCAGCGATACGGCCATGAGGCGCGCATTTGCTTTCCTATGCTCCACAGGGCCAACCATGTCGGCTATTACCGTTCCGCCGCCTCCAACGAAGGCACCTCCTTCACCGTCCCATCCAACATGCCAAGGACCATCGGTGAATTTTCCTTCAGCCATGACGCACCTCGATTTCCGGAACCAGAGTGACATCAACGGAATACGACCGTCTTGCCTTGGCCTTCTTGCGTTCTCGCATATCGTGGTGCTGGTGACGGGGATCGTCCTTGACCAGCTGATATCCGAGTACGGCTATCTTGGCGTCGGTTAGGAACTCGGAAGCGGGGATGTATTGGAGCTGGGTGTCGTGGGTGGTCATCATGCACCGCCTTCGATAGAAGCCAGCTCAGCGGCCAAGGCTGCCTTACGGCGCTCGACAATCTCAGCGTCGTTCGCGACCTTCATCGCCTTGATGTCATCTGGGATGGCGAGAGCCGGGTGTGTCTTCACCCATTCCAGCAATGTGCCGTAGTGCAGATTGGTGGTGGTGTAGATATCGACGGCAAAGTTCGGCTTCTGGCGGAACTTGGCACAGGTGGCCTCAAACTCAGACTGGATTACGGCGGCGCGTTCTTCCTCGGTATCGAAGAACTGAAATGACGTGTGGTAAGTGTCTGAAAGGTATGGTTTGGCCCTCCATTCCTTACCTTTTTCAAAATCCCCACCCTCAACCCGAAGCCCCCTAATATCATCCATTTTGATGATACGAGGGATGTCCCGGCCGCCGTGGTAACGGTTTTCCTCAACCGACAAGGGGTAGAGGACTTTCCCGTCCAGAAGCTTGCCAAGGTCAACCATCCCCTTATGCGTCTGCATCCACTGTTCAAGCTGGCGCTTGGCATCAGCGAGCTTGTATTCAGCGGCAGACCGTTGGGATTTCAGCTCGTCTATGGCCTTTTTGGCTTCCGCCTTCATCGCCGCTAGCTCATCAGTCTTGGCCTTGATGTCAGCGTCCAGCGCCACAATCGGAGGCGCATCGAACAGCGAGGATCGGTCTACGGCCACAAGATACTTGGCCGGCTCGACATCCTCTTCCTCGTGGATGTCGTCGCCATAGCCGTACTGGGTAAATACCTTGACCATCGGGCGCACATAAGCCGTGCCGTCGTGGTCGTGATCAAAGCTGAACGCCGCACCGGTCTTGTCGTATAGGATTCCCATTTCCTCATCCTCTAAAACTGTCGCGGGCACTCAAACCAAAGGCCGGCCGCCTATGGCGATTGGGGGTTAGTCTTCGATCTCAACGGCTTCAGCTTCGTTTCGACTCGCGTACAGAACGTTCCCGCTGGTGATGCGCCGAAGGGCATCCCATTCTTCGATGTGCTCCATCGAAACTTCGTCTATGGCTTTGCTGATGGCATCTTCCTCGCTCTCAGCCTCGACGGTGAGAAATGCGATGCCGACAATCGGAAGGGTGACTTCGTAGGTTTTCATTCCCAAATCCTCATCTCTGGATAGCTTTCCAAATCGCCCCGAAGAGCGATGCAGAAGGCGATCGGCTAGGCTGCGTCCTGATCCTGTTCGACAAGAACCCGCTCCATGGCGGCAGCCAGGGTTTCGAGATTGTCTTGGCAGGAGGCGAGACGGTTACGGCGCTCAGGGGAGTTGATCGGCAGAGACTGCGCTTCAATCAGCTTCCGGTTCAGGCGATGCGTTGCCTCAATGGCGTGTTCGATCTGGAACGTGTTCATCATTGGTAAAACCTCTGAAAAGTCTCGACGGAGGCATCAAAGCCCTGTGCGATCAGGATGTCGCACTCACATTCGGCATCTGAGAGCTGATCGAATTCCCATGCGTCGTCACGGCAACGAGAGAACTTGTCGTTCTCGTTCTGGTATTCGACGAGAAAATCCACGGTGAAGTCGCTGAAAAGGACGCAGACGTAATGCATCGTCTTGATGCGAGGACGTAGGAACCTTTCCGTTCCGATTGTCTCCTGCAGAAACATGTCCATTGCCGTTGTCCTGTTGAGCTGTGGCGTGTGGATCGGCGTTCAGGTGGTTGTGAGTACTTCGAGCGAATTGTCGACAAAGCGCTTTGCGGCGTTCAGACCGACAACGATGCATTCGTCGCAAATGTGTGTTTCGCCGTGTGATGTGCCGCCGTTGCGCCACATCGAGACGCTGACCAGCAACTGCGGGCTGACTTCCCACCGGCCTTCCTGAAGCGGACGATGAGCTGCCACAGAGATGCACTCGATGTTGTTCCCGAAGCTCTCAACGGGCTTTTGAGTAGGGCGCCGAGGAGCGCCGCAAAGGCAGCAGTGCAAGGAACGGTCGCTCATGCGGCCTCGCAAATCATCGAGGAGCCACGGCCATGGTTCTTGCCGCCGCAGGAGCATTCGCACTTCATGATGCGGCCCGTGGCGTTCAGGCACCGAGCATCGCACTCATGACGGGATGGGTTCGACTTGTATTCGATAGTGCGCTCTACAGTGGTGTAGCCCTGCCAGCCTTCGCCAGCGACGAAATGCAAATCACCCTTAGAGACATAGCCAACAAGCTTGCCATTGCGCTCGTGAACGCCCTGAAGCTGATTGTCTCCTGCGAAGTACTTGAGATTTGCCATTTCCCGTCTCCTCATCTCCCCGACTTCCTTGCCCTTTGGCTTGTGTCGGTGCGGTGTTGATGAGAAGAATTTGCGGCAATCGCAAAAATAAGTCAACAAAGAAATTGCGATGATCGCAAATTATTTTGACGCGGCGCGAATCATGTGCGAAAAGAAAAGCGCCGGCGGGATGATCCGACCGGCGCTCGAAGCAGAATTCGTGATAGAAGTTGTCTAACACATCACAACAATTGATGGAATAGACAAAGCTGCTCCGAGGCGCGGAAAAACGCAAAATCTTGGGTCTGATCGGAGGTTCCCGCCAAGATAATGTGTTTGGAGGCGCAAAGGCAGCGGTTTTTTAAGGGCATTGTCCCGCGCCGCCGATCACTCCGGCAACTCAATCCCAACGCGGTATCGGTGCCAGGCTCACCGAGCGAAGTCAGACGGGGGTGACAGCCCGCTCGATCACAGCTTTGCAAGCTGCGGGATAACAACAGGACCAAATGTGGGGACCGCCGCGAGGCGCACCTAGTTAGTACATCGGCAGCGTTTCGTTTGGACCGCTTGATTGGCGGGAGAATGCCGAACACAGCCCGGTAGGGTCCGGGAAAACAAAACTACCTGTTGGTATATCGACTTCAATGGATGCTTTGCGCTGAAGGGCTGCGCCGGAACTGACGTCCCCACAGGACTGTCATTTAGATAGCCTATGGCCTTCTGAATATCCAAAGCACAAGGCCGATGACTTGCGCTGTCTCGCCAGGAGTTTCTTCGTAAAGGATAATTGGCTCTTGATGGGCTGGATCGGTGCTTTCAGGCCAGAGCTCAAAACCTTTCGCGGTTTGCCTTACGCGTTTGGCAGTGCGCTGCACCATTTGGCCATCATATTTTTTTCGCTCAACAATTACCAAATCGCCGGCCTTGAATTCATATTGAGCGCGAATGACGTCAAGACAGATAAGAATGTCGCCATTTTCAGCTTTCTTGTTTAGGCAGTTTCCATCGACTTCTAATGCGAATTGCATATCAGCCGGATATGTGCTGACCGACGGAACTTCCTTCATATCATCATAGCCAAAATCCATGTCGTCTACGTCCATCCATGTGCTTGCGGCCACTTTGCCTCGCACAGGTATAGTAGAATGAACTTTGGCAACGATTGGTTTAAGATCAATGCCCGGTGGGACGCTTCCGAAAAACTCGCCCATTCTTACGAGTTCTTCAGCCTTGATCTCGCGCAGCTCCTTTGAAGGGTCATCAGAGAGAATTCGGCTGATTCCAGACGGCGCAACTCCAAGGTAGGCGGCAAGCTTACCTTTAGCGCCGTGTCCCTTGCGCTGAAGCTCAGACGCAAGCCAATCCCGAATTTGTTGTCTCTTATCAAACATATGCGGGATTCTGGCGATAACCGCAAATTTTGCTATAGCGAAGATCGCAAAAATCGCTTGACTTAAACTTGCGGATATCGCAAAGTTTGCGCATGTCGATGGAACCCGCAAATTCAATTATCACATATCTCGGCGGCGCAAAGGCCGTTTCGGAGATCGTTGAGAAACATGTTTCGCGGGTATACCGCTGGACATACCCAGAAACGGTTCGCGAGGGCACTGGTGGCCTTATACCGGCGCGTGAGCAACGCAAGTTGCTTGAGCATTGCCGAACGAACAGGATCGACCTGCGTCCAGATGATTTCTTTTCGGCTGAGCGGATCAAGGCACTTCTCATCGTGAAGGAGGCTGTGTCGTGAAGCGCAAGACGATAAATTATTCCAAATACAAGCTTGATGGCCATGTTCCAGAGCAGGATGGACATTTCACTGTCACTTTTCTTCCGATCATCCCAGGGTTCATCTGCCACGACATAAAGAAGCGGCCAAACTTGACGCCAGACCAATGGGTCGAGGTCATTCATCGGAATGGCGAACGGTCTCGCGGACCTGTCGAGACTTATGCGTGGGGCATTCATCCGTGCCATCCGAATGATCGTGAGGACTATCGCCACGCCGGCCATCGCAAGCCGGTTCACGAAATTCTTGATTTGGAAGTGACGCATTACCGCACCCTCAAAACGCCGCCGACCGACTGGTCGCAGGGTGATCCTTGGCCTTTCGATGAAGACGAGAGGATTGCGGCATGATCAACGTCTCCGGCTATCCCCTCTGCGCCAAGCGCCTTCAGTTTCAGAAGGCAAAGCTGAACGACGATGGCATGACGGCCTATTGGGCTGCAGTCGCTGTAGCTGCCGATCTGGACGACGAGAAGCTGACGGAGTTCGGCGGCTTCGACTTCAACGACATGTCGGAAGACAATGGTCAGAAGCTGCTTGGCAGGCTTGAGCAGTTCATCCGTGAAGGCCTTTCGCACCGCAAGGCTAAGAGCGATGTCGGCGACATGACGGCGGCAGAAACCAGCGTTAGGGCTTTCCTCGGCTCGAATGGTGTCAAGGTCTCGAAGCTCAACGGCATCGAAGACTACTGGCGAGCCGCACGCATTCTCTGGGGTGATCTGGTCGATGAAAGACCCAAGGTTCGCGATGTCTACACGCTGGTTTTTCAACTGAACCGCATCCCTAAAAAGCAAAGGCCGAAGCTTGCGCGCGCGAATGCCGCAGCGCTTCCGGCTGAATGGAGGGCGAAGAAGTGACCACCTCCGACTTCATCACCGCTGCCTATAAACGCGCCTACGAGGCCTATCACAATAAACCAGCCCCGAAGATTACCCGAGGCTCTGGTGGCGGATACGTCATCCACGGGGAGGGTGGGCCGAGTCCTGCCCGACCAGCAGTTCATGTCCAGAAGCTTACGAACTGGATGAAGCGGGAAGTGGAGGCGCGTGTATGAGGGAAATTAACGATCACGATTTCGAAGCCATTTGTCGCGCGCAATATGAAGCTGGCTACGAAGCCGCTCTTGAAAAGATAGCGTACTGGATCGAAACGCAGCGCAACGAGATCCCCGCCCATGGTTGGGAGTTTGCGACAGCCATTAGAGAGCTTTGCAGTTTCGGTTTTCTTCGCGTCAACCCATCGTCTCAGTACTTGGAAAGGATCGCCGATCAGGTGATCGCACGCAATCAACCCAAAGCCGAAACCTCTCGGGAAGAAACGCCGCTTTCCGAGGCCGGTAGCGGGACAGATGCATCTAAAGTCGTCTGCCCCGCATTGATCGATGATGTTGGGAGCGTTTGAGCGATGAGCGAGGGAAGCAAGATCAAAGTCAGTGTCGATAATGATTGGGCTTGGGCCATCATCATCGCCTTCTTTCTCTTCTGGCAACAGAGCGGTTGGTATCGCGTCGATTGCGCTCTTGGCGTTCAAAAAGCCTGCAATTTGATCGCGGCTGAAAAAGAATACACGGAGACCAAGCCATGACGAAATCATGTGCCAGCCGCATCCTTGCTGCTCTCCAAGATATCCGGGCACGTCGATATCGCTCCTTCACATTCACTCAGGATGGCACGGTCATCGTTGTTTGTGCCGAAACGGGGAAATCAGCGTCTGGCCGCACCGTTCGCGAGGCCAAGGAAAACTTTGAGAGGGCGGCATGACTCAGTTCCATGTGGGCCAGAAGGTCGTGTGCATCAATGATAAATTGAGTGATTTTCGTCTTCCGGGCTTCAAATATGAAGACAACCCGTCGCTTCATGGCCTTACCGCGGGGCGGCTCTATACGGTGCGCGACGTTTTCGTGAATCCTGTGACGTCTCAAATAAATGTTCGGCTAGCCGAAATTATTCGCCCCATTGGATGCAATGACCGGGAATTAGCCAATGTGGAAGCTGGCTTCCATCCCGACCGCTTCCGGCCAGTGGTAGTGCGCAAAACCGACATCAGCCAGTTCAAAGCCATGCTGAACCCTCAAAAGACTGAGGTGACGGCATGAACGCGGTCCTCAAGTATTTGGCGTGCCGGCGGCATAACACCATTGATGCGATAGCTATTGCGATGGCGTCCATATTCTTTAGTCGTGGTGAATATATCCTTTGGATAGCCGCGATCATCGCATTCGCTCCGTTGTCTGCGCTGGTTGAGAAATTGGCAAAGGATCGTTCAGCATGAGCGCTTCTCTCCAGATTTTCCTCTTCACCATAATCGCTGGAAACTTCATCGCGCTTTACGCCTTTGTTGTTGGTCCTATTATGCGAGAGGCTTTCAGCAAACCCCTCAAGCACGAGCCTATTAGACACGAAGCCGTCGTCATTCAGTTCCGTCCTCGGGCAAGGAAGGGGCACTTCCATGGGTGATCTTCTCCAAGGTTTCCTCCCGATTGCTGCTGTCGGAGCTGTTTGCTGTTTCGTGATGTTCGTCTGGAGCGTTGCGGTCAAAGACAGGAACCGCTGTCCCGACGAAACCGACAATGCCGGGGCTGAAGAGGGCGCTCGGATAGATCACCGCGAGGGGACAAAATGACTGTCTCCTTCAAAGATCCAATGACTGCGCTCGGCTTATTCCGTGCCGGCCACGACACACAATCCATTTCTGAAATCCTCGGAATCACCGAAGCAAAAGCGCTTGAGCAAGTTACCAGCCAGCGCAGCGCCGTGCTTCGTTTGCGTGATCCATACATGTCTCACCGTTTTCCAGGCGGTGATCCGAATTATCAGTCGCGGGCGCTTTCCAACGCCTGAGGCCCTTTCAAACCAATCCCTCGCGACAACGGATTAGTCGCACAGGGAAAATCGAAAATGTCCGAAAAGCAGTTGGGAAAATCCGAAATGTCCAGCGTCGATTTCGCAGCACAAGCACTTCAAAGGTACGTCGCACCCAAGACCGACGGCCATAACGTGAAAGATCGCATCCGTCTGGCGGCTCACCGGATGGATTGGTCTTTCTCCCGCACAAAAGACGTTTGGTACGCCGACCCGCGCGTATCGATTGATGCAGATGAATTGCGGGCAATCGAGGAGGCAGCAGGAGTAAAATATGGCCGCATCGAAGTCCGAACCATCGATGAACTCATCGCCAAAGCAGACGCTCTCCTGGACGGCCCGGAAGCGGATTTCTATCGCCCGCTGGTTGATGGGTTCCGCGCGTTCATTCGCGCTCTTGATCGCACCTGAGTTGAAATAGGGCGCCTCGCGCAGGCGCCTTTTTCTTTGTCCGAAGCCTTCGGATTTTTCCGACCACTTTTCCGAAACGGGTGAAACATGACGCTAGCAGGGCATAACGTTCAGACAGAACGAGAGCAGTGGGAAGAACAGCAATTTCACAACGGCCTTCGTCAGATCAAGCAGCTAAACTCCGAAATGGCGGGGACAAAAGGCGAGATTGGTGGCGTCTATAAGCGCCTAAAAGATGTCGGCTTTTCCAAGGCTGATATGAAATGGGCAATGGAATTGGACGATAAAGATGCGTCCGAAGTCATTGCCACTATGGAACGCCGTCTTCTCATCGCAAAAATGATGGGCCACCGGGTCGCCCGTCAGTTCGACATGTTCGAAAAGGACCGGACGCCGGCAGAAGACGCGGCCTATGAAGAGGGCTTGGCGGCAGGAAAAGCCCGAAAATCCAACAGCAATCCATATGACATCTCAGGTGTCCAAGGCCAGCGCTGGCAGGCCGGTTTCAATGACGGGACCGCCTTTATCAATAAGGATCTGGATTCGGTCGTGAACGGCGCTGACGCCAGCGACGATCCTTTTCCCGACGCCGCTGAATAGTTCTCCCCCAGGCGGCTTTCTCCTCATCCCGGAGCCGCCCAACTAGCCGAGGCGCGAATGCCTCGGATTTTTTTCCCCAAGACAGGTCCGACAGATGCTCAATACCCCATTTAAGTGGACAGATCAGAATATCGCCGTCCTGCAAAACATGGTTAAGGAAGGCTGCAGCGCAGCTGAAGTTGCGGCTCGGATCGGATGTTCGCGAAACGCCGCGATCGGTAAGGCGAGACGTATTGGATCTCTTTTTCATTCGCGCCCAGCCTCCAGCGTCCCCACGCCGGCAAAAAAACGGCAGCCATGGACAGAAGAACGCATTCTCAAAGCGGCCGCTCTTTGGGCTAGGAATGTAACAATTACCTCGATGGCATCCACTATGCAGGTCAGGGTTTCGACGATGGCCGTCGTCATTGATCGGTATCCGCAGCATTTCCCAAAGCGCGTTCGCCCTAATAGCGGAAATGTATCGAAGATAGCCGCGATCTTACGCCGATCAGAACGTGAAGAAAAAGCTGTTGAGCGTGCGATGCGCGGATACGACAGTTCCGTGTTTGCAATCACTGATGTCGGTCCAGTCCGTTTTGTTGATCTGACGGACAAGCATTGCAAATTCCCCATCTCCTGCGACGAGGGCCCTCAAGGGGCTGATATGCCCTGTTGCGGCGCCAAGCGCACACACGGTTCTTATTGCGCCCATCATGCCGGTATTGCTTATGGTCCTGGCACGCTTTCCGAGCGCAATGCCCTCAATGGCATTGGAGGGCAGCAATGATTATTCTTTCTCTTGATGTCGCCACAGGAACTGGTTGGTGCATTTACGATACGAAGAGAACTGACGCGACTGTGTGCGGCGTCATCGATCTCCGCTTAGACGATAAGCAGAAACTGACAGGTATGGAGAAGCGCCGTCTGATGCGGCCGGCTTTGGACAAGGCTCTTTGTGATCTCGTCAAGCAATGGAAGCCGGATGTGGCATGCATTGAGCAGCCGCTCAATTTCATAGGTATCTCTGAGCCTAAATCTGAAAAGCCGATGCCATTATTTGCAATGGCAAGCACGTCAATAAAGGTGCAAAAGCCAAAGAAGCAGTCGGGCGGTCCAAACGCCGATACAGCCTTTATGCTGAACCAGCTTTTCGCGGTCGCTGATACGATCTGTAGGCATTACGTCAAGCAGGTTATAGAGGTCGCCCCCACCACTTGGCAGACTCTTACTAAGTCATTCCCTGGTGACACCAAGGAGCGTTCGATTGCGTTTTGCCGGATGCATGGGATCAATATTCCCGGCGGCTTAACCAAGCCGCAACGCGGGGATGCGGCCGATGCGGCGGTAATTGCATATTGGGCTGCTGGCAAGGCTCAGGAACTGAAGATGCTTGAGCGCGCTGAGGCGGCGGCATGAGCACAGCACAGGTGATTTCCATGCATGGCACCTCTGGATCGCCCCCGCCCCCACCCATGCCAGATGCCATTGAGGCCGAACAGGCCCTTTTAGGGGCGATCCTTGTCAATAACGACGCCTATTGGCGTGTCGCTGGATTCCTGAAAGGCGCGCATTTTTCGGAGCCAATCCACAAGAAGATATTTGAGGAAGCGGCGACGATGATTGCCGAGGGTCGCTCTGCAAACCCCGTTACGGTGAAATCATACCTTCCGACAGATGAAAAGATCGGCGATATCACGGTCCCGCAATACCTAGCTCGTCTTGCTATGGAAGCTGTGACAATCATCAATGCCTTCGACTATGGGAAAGCCATTGTCGAGACCTGGGAGCGCCGTCAGCTGATATCCTTGGCAGTGGATATGACGGATATGGCCAGATACATGCCGGCCAATATGACGCCGGAAAAGATGATCGGGGAGATTTCTGGACGGCTAACCCAGATTGCCGCTGAAGGCAATGAGCGCGGCGCTGCAACGAAGTATGGTGTTCTCCTCCCCGATGCCATGAACAAGGTCGCCAAGGCTAGCCTGGATACCTCTGGTCGCATTCCGTGGTTCATTGACGATATCACCCAGAAAATCGGCTATATGCGCCGCGGTAACCTTGTTGGGCTTATGTCGGACTCAGGGGGCGGCAAAACAGCGTTATCGCTCCAGCAGGCCAGATATGCCGCTGCATGCGGGTTTAAGACAGCCTTCTTTTCGATCGAGATCAGCGAAGAGGAAGCAGCCCTTCAGGCGGCGGCCCAACAAGCGCACGTGCCATTGTCCCGGATCGACAGTTATACCCTGAACTCCAAGGAAGAGGGAGGTTTGGAGACCGAGATCGCTAAAGCGATCAATCTTCCATTCTATATCGTCGGCTTCGGGGAATGCTCTCTGTCGGATATCCGGGTCAAAGCAGAAACGATGGTCAAGAGCCTTGGCATTGATCTGATCGTCATCGATCACGCCAAGATGATCAGCCTGCCAAACCCCAAAGACATCTTCGCAGAGCGCGTCAATGCTCTCTACCGCGGCCTGAAGGCCATAGCGAAATCGCTCAATGTGGCGATTGTCATCCTGATTCAGCGAAATGACGACTGGAAAGCCCGCTGGCGCACAGGCGGCTCAATAAGGCCCATGATGGGTGATGCCTATGGCGGTGGTTCGATCAAGCAGAACCTTGATGTCTGGTTCAGCCTATATCGCCCAGAACCGCTCTATAAAGAGCTAATCCCACAAGTCCATGGCGAAGAAAAGCGCGACGAACTCATCCACAAATACGAGGATTCTCGCGGCAAGGCTTGGATCATCAACCACAAGCGCCGCCGTGGTGAGCCCGGACAATCCGCTGAGATCCGCTTCGAGGCCGAGTACACCATGTTCACGCCCTCCACCGTCACGCCAGAACCTGGCTTCTTCGGGGAGGATTTCTAATGCGCCACCCCATCCAATGGAACGGCGAGAGCACGAGCTTCGGGCCGGCGTTCAAGCAGATGCAGAATGAGAGAGGATTTTTCTGATGGAAGTCCTTGATCTTTTCAGCGCTGCTGCGGGTGGTTGGTCGCTTGGGATGCACAGAGCAGGCTTTAAGACCATCGCAGCCTGCGAGTTCGTTGAATGGCGCCGTGCGCTCTATAGCCAGAATAATCCTGGGGTTCTCATTTATGACGATGTCCGCACGCTCACAGCAGATCAGCTTATTCGAGATCTTGGGCGGCTCCCGTCCGTCATCGTCGGAAGCCCTCCATGCCAAGACATCAGCAGCGCCAACACCAAAGGCAAAGGCGTCGAAGGCGAACGGAGCGGGCTCTATTTCGAAGCCGTCCGCATCATCGGAGAAGTCCGTCCTCGTTGGTTCGCTCTTGAAAACAGCTCTAATCTCAGAACTCGGGGAGCTGACGCCGTCCTCTCTGCATTGGAAGCACTCGGCTACGCCTGCTGGTCGTTCGTGGTACGTGCTGGCGACATTGGGGCCAATCATGAACGGCCCAGATGCTGGATTGTCGGCTGCGATGTCGAGCAAGTTACCAACACCAATGGCATCGGACGGAATGAAGGATGGAGCCGGTGGGGGTGCGGGGTCAACTTATCCGTTTCGGAAAATATTGGCGACACCAAGAAAGACGGATGCAGATCGCGGGTTCAGGGGCGACGTGTTAGCCCAATTGCAGGGACAGAACAATCGCCATGCCGGGATGCTCTCAACGCCGCGGGCATCGGACATGAAAGCCGGTGGCCATGGGGATACGGGACGGATGGGAACGGCTCGTCACCAACTCCAGAAAGCCTTTCTTCATACGCCGACCACGAAGGCGAACATGGGTGCACCTTCAATGGAGAAGTGGCCGAGCTGCGAGGGATGGGCGATAATAGCGAATCCGACAGCTCTGCCCACGCCTACCAAGCGGGAATCCCGCTTGGACAAATGGAGCCCTGCATACGAAAAGAGACATTCCCCTTCGTTGGATGCGATGATGGACGGAGCGGCAAAGTCCTTGGAGGAGCCGGGAAAGTTCATTCCTCCGAACTCAGACAAATGGGAGTACGCGAGACAGATAGCGAGTCTCCTTTCCAGTTCCGGTCTGATTGGTCCCTCTATGACTTTGCCAATCACCTACGGGTGGATGATGGGCTTTCCGCCTGGGTGGCTGACACGCGCATTGCAGTCGGCGGTCCAAGAGGGACATCTGCAGCAAGTCTCATCGTCGAAGCGTTCGGTGACGCCGTCGTCCCTCAAATCCCCGAAGCAATAGGGAATGCCATCTTGCGTACGGAAGTAGCCCTATCCGCCATTTATGGAAGGACTGCCGCATGAACGAATTCGCCATAGGCACCCAAGCAGTCCCCGGTGGACATATTGCCTGGTTCCGAAAAGTACATCGGGCGGAGAACGAGATTGTCAGAGGCGATCGCGGGCAGCCCATTATCTTTCCCACGAAGTCAGAAGCAAAGGCTGCGGCTGGTGATGCTCTCGTTGCTTATATGAACGGAAGCTTTTGCCGCTCTGGCGAAATCATCCCCTCAGCAAGGCTTGAGGCAGAGAAGTTGTTTAAGGAGACGGCGGCGTAATGGCAAAGCTCACCAAAGCAGAGGCCAAGGCGCATCAGCAAGCCTGCGATCTCCTGAAAAAAGATGTTTTGACTGAAGAGGAAAAGTTCTTCGTAATCGACAATTGGCAGGAATCTGCCACGCACATCAACTCAGCGGCTGGTGCATTTTTCACGCCATACGAGTTAGCTCGCGATTTTGCGATCGAAACCTTTGCTGGGCGCATTATCGACCTATGCGCCGGGATCGGAATACTTTCTTTCGCTGCGAGCATGAAGCTCCGCTGGAGCCAGACGCCATTTGACCTGACATGTGTCGAGATCAACCCGGACTACGTGGCAGTGGGCAAGAAATTGCTGCCGGAAGCACGATGGATCGAAGGAAGCGTCTTTGATGTTCTGGATATGGATCTCGGGCACTTCGATCTCGCGATCAGCAACCCTCCATTTGGCAAAATCAAGCGGACGGAGGGGAAGGGTGCTCCTCGTTATACCGGTGCTGAGTTTGAATTCCATGTCATCGATATTGCGGCTCATCTGGCGAACTACGGTGTGTTCATCCTTCCTCAGATGTCGGCCGGCTTCAAATATAGCGGCTCACAGCACTATCGACGGGATACAAGCGGGAAGGCTTTTGATTTCCAGCAGAAGACTGGCATCTATCTCGGGCCGTCCTGTGGCATCGATACGGCATGTCACAAAGACGCCTGGCGCGGAGTTTCTCCAATCTGTGAGGTGGTTTGCTGCGATTTCGAAGAGAAGCAGGTGGAGGCTGTTATAGAGTCGCAGCCAGCGGCTGTCGCCACACCTACGGCTCCTGTGTCTTCACCACCTACTGACAAAAAACAACTCGATCTATTTGGTGAGGCCGCATGATTCAGCTCCAAGCCAAAACCTATTCCTCCGGTGCGGAAATGATGGATGCAGCACGATCTCTGCGATATCTCCATGCGCCGGCAGTGAGCCGCCCGAGGCCAAAGCCAGTCCCGCTTGCGGTCCCGGTTCGCGAAGAGCCTGCGGAACGCATCAACCCCATCATGCCAGACTGGATGGGCTGCAACATCGAATTCGACGCCCACATAAAGGCGTGGGATGCATGGAAGGCACGCTATTGCCACAACAGCCGCCTTTATCTCAAAGAGCGAGCCGTGGAACTCGGCTTCACCTATGAAGAGCTTGTAGTTGATGACCGGCGCGTACTGCCGGTTCTGGTCCGTTCCTTGCTTATGTGGGAGCTGAAAACCTACCTAAAAAAATCCAACGCGGAGATACGGCGCCTGTTTGGCAACCGTGATCATTCCACCGTCCATCATGCCATCCGCAGGATCGGGCGGTTGAAAGCGGAGGGGAAGTTGTGATCGACCCGCGCGTCTACTCTGTCTGTGCTGAATACAGTCTGAAGATCGTAGACGGCCGGTCATATCCAGGAATCAGAGAGACGCGTGCTGTATTCACGATGGATAAGATATTGCGAGCCAAAGGAGAGGCACATTTCCGCATGGTCCTTTCCACAGTCGCTGAAACTGAAAATAACCAGGGGTACATCGATAAGCACCTGCTTTGGGCCGTAAGCGACCTCGTGGAGGCATACAGCGGCATTGTGGAGCATCAGACATCGGAATGGCTGGAATGCTTTGACGCGGCTCCTGTGGCGGAATTGCAGGTGGTTGCCAAGAGCTTGCCCCATCAGCGCTTTGCCTTGGTGGGAATGATTGCAGAACGGATTGTGCGTAGGTTCGGCCCGAACGCGGGGCAGGGCGATCTTTTCGATGACAGGAGAGCGGCATGAACATGGTCCAAAAGGTGGCAAGGGTGCTAGACCCCGAAATATGGGACAGTGAAGGAGATTATCGGCTAGAACGTCAGCGGATCCAATCTCGGCGCGACAAGGCAATGCAGCTTGCTCGTGAGACAATCAGCGCCATGCTAGAACCGACTGACGCAATGGTGGCCGCCTTCGATAAGGATGTGGATGATTGGTTTTCGGAAAAAATTGCCGATCCGATGCACCTGTACAAAGTCATGATTGATGCGGCCCTCAAGGAGGGGACCCGATGAACAAGATCGAGATAGCGAACCTCTTCATCAAGGCGGCATTCATCGATAGTCGTCTTCCTATCAGCAACGGCCCCAAGAAGCTCAAGGGAGCATGGCTTACTTCGGCAGCCTTGACGGAGGCCGAACAGCGTCGGTGGGGCATCAAAGAGGCGTCGGACACTGGTCCTAACCAGCTCCACCCCAAGGATAAGGGCCCCATGCATGATTGGTGGATGGCATTCTGGGATGGCCGGTCGGTCGATACCAGCCGCAATGACGTGCGCCTATGGGAACTCGCCAATGAGCTTATGACACTTGTCGGAGACGAGCAGAATCGTCGCGCTCTTTGGGCGTGGGCAGCATCGAAGGTGGGGGCTCTGAACGCCAATCAGGTGAAAACCCGAAAGCTCGATAAGAAAATAACCGCCAAGCTGAAAAAGGTAGACCAGGGCGCGACAGTAGCGATAACTGTTCATAAGCGGACGAACTATGATGTCTCCTTCGCTGCATGGTGCCGCTCCGAAGGCATCCATGAAATGACGGGGAGTCGGCGCAAAGACAGGGCAATTGCTGTTATTGAACAATATCTTGTTCGGGGCGCTTCACCCAATGCGCAAAGTTGGGAAAATCAGGTGTTGCCTGTTGGCCCGGTTTTGGAGCATATTTCAGACAACATCGCAGCCGACGCGCCGAGCCGAAAAGAACGGTTTGCAGAGCGGGATCGCGATACGGTTTTCTGCAAAGATTTCACGATCGCTGAATTTCGAAAGGCTGTGGCCGCAGACAATCGTCGTAAGGCAGAGCTTCGCAAGCGTCAGGCGGCTTAACATATTCGTCGCAAACTGTTAGAAAAATCGGGTTCGGTTAACATTTGAATATGAGGCTCTGCCCGGTCTGATCGCCAGAAGCACCCTCGGATCGGAGCGAGAGTTCCGGTCAACGAAATCTGGAAGGGTTCAGGTCGCTGGCCCTTAGTAGGTTGTCCGAACGGAATAAGCCCACCTTCCAGAGCTAAGTTACGCGGCAGGTCTTCAGCCGGGTCCGCGCTGCCGCCCGCTTTAGCCGAAGCCTTGCGATTACTCGTTTGGTATTGATGTAGGCTAGGGTGGGTGGCGTCCAATTCGCCCGATTGGGCTACGAGATCGGGAAGGCGGCGTCGCAATACGATCACGGTTCGCTACTGTGATGAGGTCGGGAGAGGCGATAGTCCTCGCAACCTTGGAAACCCGGATGCTGCAAAGGGTAGCGCTGCCCGTTCCTTCCCGACCAATTCCTCACCAGGGGTTATCTTGAGCATATTGACATATAAATTTCGCATCAAAGACAGCTCAAGATCTCGCTGAGAAGGGCTATTCCAAGCGCGAAATTGACGAAATGGTCGATGGCGATTGAACCATGACCTCCTTCACCCGAGAACTAGAGCTGATGAATCCCGTCAACCGCATCGTTTCGAGGGCAAGATGAGCAACGTTGTCCAGCTCCACGAAGAGTATGATGCCAAGCTCTTCACGGTCGGGACGGTCTACGGTGATTTCAAGATCGCCGGCACGCTCTGCGGTGCTGTCGATGTCGCGCTTCCCATCGGGAAGACTTTGACGCTCACCTCGGATGAAGTTGCTGCGCTCATCGTCGCGCTTTCCGCATCTCGGCAGGACGTTCTTGCAAATTCGCGGCCATTTACAGATCCTCGGCTATATGGAGCCGGTCAATGACATCCTACGCCTCCACCTTCGACATAGAGAATGAAGCCAATCATTCTCGCAGGCGGTGCAGGATAGGGAAGGTGACGCCACGGTACGATGATGAAGTGACGGATGCGGAGCTAGATTGGCTTCAAATGCACGTCAGAGCCAATTTTGGGCCGCTCCCAGATGATCTTGTCTTGGTCGATGGCCCAGCTTGGTAGAAAATTCATGTCGTGTTGCGAGGGTGAAATGCTACCTCGCCACCGGCCATATAAAGCTCATCTGAAATAATATTCCATGAACTGGCTGTTTTCGCTCTTCCATCGCCCCTACTGGCTGACGGAGAGGCCAATAGGCATGCCAAAGGATGTCGTGATCAGGTCAAGCGGCTGGCGGGTGAGGTTTAGGAGATGGGAACGATGAAAGTTAAGTCTCTGCTTGATCCAAACCGCCTGTTTTTCTTTTGCCCAGGCTGCAATGAAGATCATTGTGTGACCGTCAATCGTCCCAGCCATCCGGTGTGGAGTTATAACGGCAATCCGGAAGCGCCGACCTTTACACCATCCATTCTCGTTAAAAGCCACCATTGGGAACCGCCAGTAACAGGCGATAACCTAGATGAATGGGAACGCGCCCCTTGGGAGCAAAAGAAGGTCGATACCGTCTGCCATTCCTTTGTCACCGACGGGCGAATCCAATTCCTCGGTGATTGCACCCACACTCTCGCAGGGAAGACGGTTGACCTTCCAGATTGGGAGACATCGTGACCACCAAAGTCACGATCGAGGCTGGCGCCCATCCCGTAAAGATCGAGGGGCTGCATCCAGGTACGAATGAACTCGTGTCGAGCTTCTGCGGTGGTGTAGTCCAGCCGGGACAGAGTTGGACGTTCTATGCTCACTCGGCGATGGATCTGCGGGTGCATGAAGTTCATGCCGGCGGGGAAGATGCCCATGAATGATGACCTAGTAGTCGGCAGATGCACCCCGTTCCAGGGCGGCATCTTCGGTGATCGGGATGTCATGGCTGATTATAGGCTGGATGGGTAATGCCGGTACTGAAGAATGGCCGCTATGAGCAGTTTGCCCAAGGCTTGGCAAAGGGATTGTCAGCAACGGACGCCTATGTCCATGCAGGATATAAGGAAAGCCGATCGGCTGCGTCACGTTTATCAACAAATGTGAACATCCGTCGCAGGGTCGAGGAGATCAATTCTAGAGTGGCCGAAAAAGCCGAATGGACGGCCGCTGACAGGCTTGCCGCCCTCAAGCGTATCTCGGATGCTTCAGAGCAGGATGACCCGCGTGTGTCCGTCTCTGCCATTGCTGAGGCAAATAAGATGCAAGGTAGTCATGCCGCGACCAAGCATGAGCATAAGGGCGCGATCGGCACCTATGATCTAACTAAATTGAGTGATGATGAACTCACCCGCCTCGAAACAATCCTCGGTCCGCTTGCCTACGATGGCGGAGATCAGGGCGGAGAGGGCTCGGAGAACTGAACAGGCCGAACGAGACCGGCTAGCAAAAGACGCGGAGGCTATCCGGGCCAGATGCCAGACATTCTCGGGTTTCGTCCGTGAAGCTTGGCATATCCTAGAGCCAAATACGCCGCTCAAATGGTCCTGGCACATGGCGTGCCTGTGCGATCATCTCGAAGCGATCACATACGGCAAGATGACGCCGTGGCTCATCATCAACGTGCCGCCTGGCTCGTCAAAGTCGATGATCGTGTCTGTTCTCTGGCAGGCATGGGAATGGGGACCATGCGGCAAACGAGCCAATCGGTTCCTGACCACGTCCTTCGAGCTTGAGAACGTCAAGCGCGATACGCGTAAGACCCGCGATCTGGTCATGAGCGAATGGTATCAATCGCTCTGGCCCGAAGTGAAGATGAAGCGATCGGCAGAACTATCGTTCGCCAACAGCGATACAGGAACTAGGGAAGGTGTGCCGTTCGCGTCCATCACTGGTAAGCGCGGTGACCGGGTTGTTATCGATGACCCTCACTCGCTCAAGGGCGCCGAAAGCGACCAACAGCGCGGGGAATCGGTTCGGCTCTTTCTGGAGGGTGGTCTTAACCGACTAAATGATCAGCAGACATCGGCAATCGTCGTTGTCATGCAGAGGCTTCATGAAAATGACCTGACGGGCGCGCTATTGGCTCGCGACCTTGGATTTATTCACATCATGATCCCGATGGAATTTGAGCCAGAACGGCGATGTGTCA
This sequence comes from Rhizobium sp., assembly GCA_039593415.1. Lineage (GTDB taxonomy): Bacteria > Pseudomonadota > Alphaproteobacteria > Rhizobiales > Rhizobiaceae > Rhizobium. Next base: position 50,092 of record JBCNPI010000004.1, read on the forward strand.
CGCCACTGCCTTGGCAAGACCCTCGATCATATGACGGCGAACTAATGGACCCGGTTCGTGTTCCTCGGTCAGCCGTTGATATTCTGAAAAGCGTCAGCTTCTCGTGGGCCGGCCAATATCAGCAGCGCCCAACGGCTCGTGAAGGTGGCTTATTCAAACGCGAATGGTTTGTCGGCCAGATCATAGAGTCTGCACCGCCGGGAACGGTCTGGGTGCGCCATTGGGACTTGGCTGCTACGAAGAAGGGACAAGGCGCCCGTACTGCTGGCGTGAAGCTCGGCAGGACACCGGACGGTCGGTATATCGTTGGGCATGTCATCAAAGACCGATGGGATGGGAACGGGGTTAGGCAGGTCATTAAGTCCACCGCAGAGATGGACGGTAGGGCCGTAACGATCTCCCTTCCGCAAGACCCAGGACAGGCCGGCAAAGTCCAGGCGCAAGACTTTGTGGCGTCACTGGCCGGATACAAGGTGAAGACAGAACCGGAAAGCGGGGACAAGTTCACCCGTGCTGAGCCCTTTGCAGCCCAATGCGCTGCTGGCAACGTCTTTCTGCTGAAGCATGAAGGCTGGAACCAAGATTACATAGATGAGCTGTGCGCCTTCCCCGGTGCGGTGCTCAAAGACCAAGTGGACGCATCGTCAGGCGCTTTCGGCCGGCTTGTGGGCACGCGAACCTCATTCTTTGGGTGAAGCTTTATGTTTAAGTGGCTGAAACGTAAGGCTGCGCCGCCTGTAGAGACGCGCGCGCCCGAAAGTTTCTTCAGCACCCATGCTGTGAGGAATACACGGATTAGCCTCGCTGCCGAAGTATTGGCAGATGCTGTGGCGAAGCTGCCGAAGATCGAAGAACCGGCCGGCACGATGGATTCTAGCGATGGGTCGTGGGGCGTCAAGATCGCCGCTGGTCTGCCGAACGGGGTTATCAATCCTGCCCTGATCGACTGGTATGCTTCTCAGTCGTTCATTGGCTGGCAGGCATGTGCGTTGCTGATGCAAAACTGGCTGGTTGATAAGGCTGTCACTATGCCGGCCCGTGATGCCACCCGTAATGGCTGGGATGCTGTACGGGTAGACGGTAAGGAGCTTGACGACAAGCATAAGGATCTGCTGGAAAAGTTCGACAAGAAGTATCGGATCAAGTGGAATGCCGAGCAGTTGGTGCGCATGGGGCGTGCTTTTGGTATCCGCATCGCCTGGTTCAAGGTCGATTCCACCGATCCAAGCTACTATGAGAATCCCTTCAACCCCGACGGTGTGACCGAGGGGAGCTATAAAGGCATCGCTCAGGTCGATCCATACTGGTGCGCGCCTATCCTTGATAGCGATGCCACCAGCGATCCGGGCAACATTCATTTTTACGAGCCGACATGGTGGATGATTGGCAGCACAAAGGTCCACCGCACGCATCTGCAAATCTTTCGCACCAGCGAGCCGCCGGACATCCTGAAGCCGCTCTATCTGTACGGCGGCATCCCGACCACGCAGTTGATTATGGAACGCGTCTACGCAGCCGAGAGGACCGCCAATGAGGCTCCGCTTCTGGCGCAGTCCAAGCGTACCAATGTCTGGCGCACCGATATGGCGGCGTTCAAGCAGGCTGGGGAAGCCGCCAGGCAGAAGCTCGCTGATTGGGTCGAATTCCGTGACAATTACGGGATCAAGATCGGCGACAAAGAAATGGACGAGTTCGAGCAGTTCGACACGTCCCTTGCTGATCTCGATGACGTAATGATGTCGCAGTATCAGCTCGTAGCGGCCTCTGCACAGGTTCCGGCCACGAAGCTGCTCGGAACACAGCCCAAGGGCTTCAACGCGACCGGCGAGTATGAAGAGGCCAATTATCATGAGTTCCTGGAATCCATTCAGGAGCACGATTTGACGCCCCTCATCGAGCGCCACCATATGCTGGTGCTGCGCTCCAATGGCATCACCGATGTTGAGACGACGGCTGCATGGCGTCCGCTTGATGCGCCAACGGCTAAGGAAGTAGCCGATACCAATCTGGTCAAGGCGCAGACCGACGCAGCGCTTATTGAGGTCGGTGTGATCGACAATGAGGACGCCCGCAAGCGTTTGGCAACTGACCCGGACTCTGGCTATCACCAGCTTGGTGATGCGGATGACCTCGGCGATGAGCTTGACGATCTAGGATTGAGCGACGATGGCAAAGCGGCAGCCGAAACGCTCGGCCTCGGATAAGGGGATCGTTGGGTCTCCGCTGATCCCAAGCGCAGCCATTGGTGACAAATATGCCAAGGCTGTGCAGGCTTTGATCCGAGAGATGGCCCGCGAAACCGCTGCCGAGCTAAAGGCGATGTTCAGCGCTCCAGGCTATGCGCTGGACAGTAACCATGACGACGTTGAGGACGGCAGCCCTGCGGGAAGATCGCAGATCATCCTCAATAAGCTGATGAGGAAGTATCGCGGCAAGTTCGATGACTTGGCGACGATGGCAACCGATCGGATGATCAAGGCCACGCTGAAGCATGTAGACACCACGTCCGGCCTCAGCCTTCGGGAGTTGGGCGCCGGCCTGGAGCTTCCTGACTACTGGAGCGCTCGGCTTCGGGAAATCGTGGCGGCGAGCACGAAAGAGGCTGTTCAGCTCATCAAGACCATTCCTGAGCGGTTTCTGTCTCAGGTCCAAGGTGAGACGATGCGATCGATCACCAGCGGGCGGGGTATGGCCGACCTGACACCGTTTCTTGCCGAGAAATACGGGCAGAACCTGCGCAAGGCCAAGAACGTCGCGCTCGATCAGACCAGAAAAGCTTACAGCAATCTCGCTGCGCAGCGTATGCAGGATGCCGGTGTGGTCGAATTTGAGTGGCGCCATTCCAACGGCGGTCATGATCCTCGCAAGCAGCACCAGGGCTGGAATGGCAAGGTATTTCGCTACGATGATCCGCCGGTAGACGAGACATTCGGGCCGGTGCTGCCAGGTCAAGCTATCAATTGCCGCTGTTTCGCAAGGCCGCGGCTCCGATTTGGAGATACGAAAAATGGCACTTAATATCAGCCCCGGCGACGACGCTGTTGCTCAGGAACAGGCAGAGCAGGATTCGGTAGTCGAGAGCGCTGAGAACGCGCCCGCGCTTGCCGAACAGACGGTGGATGAGAATGCCGCCGACGTGGCGCAAGAGGCTCCTGTAGCCGAAGAATCCGCCCCGGTCTCTGCCGATAACGCTCATGACCTTATCGATGAACTGGAAGACCTGGTCGGCCGCGCCCATCATTTCGAAAACGCTGGCATTGAAAAGCTGCGGGCCGGTGGGCTTGCATTGATCGAGCGTATTCGCGCAGCTCTGTGAATTAGGGGTTCATGTGATGGACGTTGTAGAAATTCGGCTGAAATTGCTGGAATTGGCCGCCACGATCGTTGGAAATCCGATGGATCTCCTTGAGACGGCCCGATCCATGGAGAAATTCGTGATGGGCTCCGAGGATGAAGCGCCGACCGAGAAGAACGACGAGTGATGGACCGCTTTCTGCAGGGCATCGTAGATAGAATTGGGTGGAGGGCATATCTTGGCCTCCTGTATGGCTCAGGCTTTTCCGTAGCCATTGTGATATCTTATGCCTCGGCTCTTTTGGGTGAGCCTCACGCTTATTGGCTTTGGCATAGCATTCTCGGCCTTATCTGAGGCTAGAAATCCGGTTTGGCCTTAAGGAGCATTCATCATGGATAAGGAACTTCGCAAGGAAGTCCGCGATTGGAAAGTGGAGATTGAGGACCGCGTGAAGGCGCTGGAGGATGCTATGGCGTCTCAGAGCGCGGCAAGCGATGTTTCGGTGGCTGATGCCAGCAAAGGCAAGAAAGCCTCTTCTGAGCCTTCGGTGGCTGAAGGCAACTAATTGCCGCTGCCAGAGTCGGCCGGTTATCAAGGGGTTTAGCTGATCAAATGTCTGCCGGTTCGGCATCAAGAATTAGATAGTCTCGCAATAGCTTTTTGTTGTCGTCCCATTTGCTGGAAATCCAAATCTTCTCCAACCGGTCTGCGTGCATATCCACACAGACTTTGATTTCCAGATCATCGGGCAGACTCTCAAGGGCTTTGCGGAGTTCGGCTACGGTCATTGGTGATCCTTTGGTTAGTCCACCGTCATGCGGACATAAACGGTGGTGCCAGACGCCTCAACTTCGAAATGAGTATAGTAGCCATCATCATCCAAAGGACGGCGGCTTACCTCGATACCATGGCAGTCGAAATGCCCACGCCGGATCTTGTTGGTGATGTTGTTGGCGGCATGAGTGACAGCGCCTTCGCTAAACTCTGGAAACGCAGATCGTACGGCCGCCTCTAAGCGTTGGAATTGGTTTCTGCCAATCTCTGGTGGGGTGAGGTCGATCATTGGACGCCATCCAAGCCAATGGTATCTCCAACGCGGATAGGCTCGTATGGGTAGAAGGCGATCCAAACGCCGCGATAAAAGCGTTCATTGTCGCCAATGACGTAGGAATTCTTTCCATTGGTGAAGGTGATAACAAAATATTCCCATTTGATGGTGGCCATAAGGTCTATCATCTAGGTTGTCCTTTCTCAGAAAGGATAGCATCGATCATGTGCCGCCATGCTGCATCTGGATCAAATTGCCCTATTGGCGCGTTATCCCACGCAGCGTTGACCATTTGTGGAGTAGGCTCTCGCATTGCCTCTACGAAATGGCGGGCAGCAGGCATATATAACTGCCAAAATTGTACGGAACTTGGATGCGCTGGTGCGGCGCTGTCTGGATTGTCTCCGGCATCTAAACAAAGCGTTCGCGCTAGTCGTTCTATCATATCAGTCATTGTTGTAATTCCTCTTCGATGGGCAGTAAGCATGAATGCGCAAACATCCGCACGCGAAAGTCAGCATCAGGTTCGCCTTTAACCCTAGTGGGACCGGCTATTTGTTCTGAAAGGCGGTCTAGGTCTTCCCCAGTGAGGGCGAATAACCGCAAAAAGAAATCGGTGCTGGTCATTGACTGCCTCCGATCGGAATGAGCTTACGGAAGGTCGCGGTGCCACTCACACGGCCATCATGGTTCCGTGAATAGGAATATTTTTCGAGAAGCCAGTTATCTTTGGCTCCGTCAATGCCGCGCTGGAATAGTTCTTCGTAAAATTCGGCATCAGCCACTGATGAAATCTTTTCGGTCCGATAGTCTGGGTCGGAATTCAGTAATAACTCGCCAAGCACTTCGGCTGAGGTGGATTGGGTCATTGAAGCTTGTCCTTATTGAGAGATGAGGGGGGATGCTGTTCCAGCGGCGGTGGCCCGATACATATTCCCTTCGCGACCTTAAAAGCTCCTCCGAAATTGCTGTGAAGGCCTTCTTGGGAAATGATCCAGTCTTCAGGCAGATCGCGTATGATGTCCTTGAGTTTGGCGATCGTGAGATGAGTATGTTCGATGATGATCATTGGCTATCCCTCAGGCCCGATAGAAGGGCTTTGGTGGGGTTGGTCATGAACTCATTCATCGCTGTAATCGCAGCATTGTGCTCGTCTCGGACGGTATCGGCGAGAGATGAAAGCGCCTGCATCTCCGGGGACTCAGGGTCAGCGTTCATCCGAACAAGATGACGGGTAAGGGCCAGCAATAGCTTGATTTCGTTGGTGGTCATGGTCATACCTCCGGCCTTGGAATAGTCTGAAACACAGCCTGTACCTGATTGCCGAGATCATTGATCTTGAGCCCGTGCTCAATGTCTTCGGAAATCTTCTTGATGGCCCAGAGATAGCCAGCCTGGACATCGGGCGGCTGCGTCTGTGCCCATTCGGTGACTTTGGCGAAACCGGCAAGGATTTCAGCCTGACGCTCTCGGGTGTTGCAATAGGCTGGCAAGAACTGCTCGAACAGCACTTGGTAGGCGGCGCCGTTCGTGGGGTTGGAAATTTCGACGTTGAACATGGTCATTTGTTCCTCATTCGTCTGCCAGTAAGGACAGGCGTCCTCTGAATTCACGTTTAAGCTCTTCTGCATTGCAGAGGCCATATGGTCCGCCCTGCCGAGAGGTATTGTCTCCATACCCGCTTGGTGTTGTGAACCGATAATCCACACTCATCGAGGTATCATAGCAGTCATCACGACCTGCATGGTATCGATAATACGCAGATATCTTGCCGACAACTTGCCCGGTTTTCCTATCATATAGAGTCTCGCCAATTTTGTATTTGGCGTAGTCTTCCATATGGGCATCCATTCATTGACGGCGGGCGTCAATGGCTGCTGTTACGGCTTCGTTCAGGCGCTTGAGTTCAGCATCAAGTTCTTGTCGGTTTTGCATTATTGTCTCACTTCTTCACGAGGTTGATGATCTTTGCGCCGGTCAGGTCGATTTCGGGCCTTTCAACCCAATCGATCCAAGCAGTTAGGGCATCGCGGGTCGAAAATAGGGACATGACGGGAATGTCATATTCATTCTTTTGGGCCATAGCCGCGACAGACATGACCTCAATCGGCGGTTCAGCCGGAAGCTTGTTCATGTTGTCAGGCTTGAGCAGATACATGCCTTCGTTGACTTCGGAGATAATCTCTCCGGTTAAGTAGGTATCGCCATTGTCGTGCAGGAAATACATGCCGACGAGTGGATTGGTCATTTATAGGGCTCCAGTCCAGCGAGAAGAGCAGAGATCGCATAGTCCGTAAGGACGCGGCCCGTTCCTTCACGCTCAAAGTTGTCGATCGTTGTCCGTGTCACGCCGAGTTTATTGGCGAGAGCGGTTTTCCATCCGTGTCCATCTGGAATGATGCCGGAGGCTTGCATGGCCTTTACGGCTAAAGCGAATTGTTCGGGTGTCATCTCGGATAATATGCCAAATAATTTGGCGAACGACAAGGCGCGAGCCTTTTATCCTACACATCGTAGCGAGGAATACCGATGCCGTCTGTCTCAGCCGTGCAGCACAATGCTATGGAAGCTGCGGCTCATGGACATAGCGACCTTGGTATTCCCGAGAGCGTGGGCAAAGAGTTTATTGCCGAGGATGATGCTCCACGCGCTGCGGGCATTCTCTACCTGAACGCAGGTCGGGCGTTGCTCATCCTGCGTGGCGCTGATGCTGGCAGCTTCCCGAACACATGGGGCTTCCCTGCCGGTCATATCGAGGATGGCGAGAGCCCACTGTTGGCCGCTATGCGTGAGAGTCAAGAAGAGGTCGGGTTTGCGCCCAATGATCTAGACCCTCTGATGGAAGCGGATGGCTTCTGCCTATATCTTGCCCGAGACTGCTTTACGCCAGTCCTGAACGATGAATCCGCCGGTTACGTTTGGGCACCTGTCGATTGCCTGCCGCAACCGCTTCATCCTGGCGTATCGGATGCTATCACTCTGGCGGTTGCGAAATGCGCGCTTGAGGCACCAGCCATGGATGAGCGCGCCATCGACACAAATGGATGGCCGGAGATCAAGAACAATCCGATCAGCAAGGCCGGAGTGTTCGAATATCGGGGTGCACAGATCCCCGGATCACCTAACCCAGACAAGTTGTATCGGGTTCTTCGTCCGGAAGAAGAATTGAGCAGCCAAGAGGCGATCGACTCCTTCAAGCTCCTGCCGTGGATCGACAATCATGTGATGCTCGGCGATGGGGCAGGGCTCATGCCGGCCGAAAAGAAGGGTGTCCAGGGCGTCATCGGTCAGGACGTTCATTTCGAAGACGGCACGCTCTACGGAAACCTGAAGGTCTTCTCCAATGCCTTGGCTGATCTGATCGAGGCCGGCAAGCGGGAACTCTCCTGCGGATATCGCTGCACCTATGACTGGACGCCTGGCGTCTGGAATGGGCAGCCATACGACGCAGTTCAACGGAACATTCGTGGCAACCACATCGCTCTCGTGAAGAACGGGAGAATGGGGCCGGATGTGGCGGTGTTGGATCACAGTGACACCGACCGCTTTGTCTTCACCTGTGACTCCACATTCGAGGTTAACAATATGGAAGAAATGACCAATACCGACGCCGTAGAAGGCGCCGCTGGGGGCTCGTCCCTCGAAGAGCTGCGAGCACAGTTCGCTGATTTCCTGCCCAAGCTTGACGGTCTCCTTCAGATCGCGGCTGCCATGAAGTCCGCTCTTGGCGAGGGTGGCGAAGCCGCTGCCTCCGCCGAAGGTGGCGAAAACGAGGCAGAGGATGTCGAGGGCTCTGTTGCAGCGGCTGCGGAAGGTGCGGAGCGCGAAGAAACCGCTTCCGAAAATGCGGAAGCAAAGGACAACGAGGAAAAGGATAAGGAAAAGGCTCCCGCCATGGACGAAGCAGCTATTGCCCGCGCCGTTTCCACCCGCATCGCCGCTCGCGACAAGATCGCCGGCCGTCTCGCCAAGCATATCGGCACATTCGATTGCTCGGCCATGGATGAGCAGGAAGTCGCAGCATATGGCGTCCGCAAGCTCGGTATCAAGGGCGTCCAGAAGGGCCACGAGATGACGGCTCTGGATGTCTATCTGACATCCGTCAAGGCTCCGTCGGAGCGTCCTGCCACCACGGCTGCCGCCATGGATAGCGCAAGCGGCAACTGGCTGAAAAAGCAGCGTGCTGCGCTGGCCCATTAACAGAGGAAACCCAACCCATGTTTCAGACTACTGTCAATACCTTCCAGGGGTTCGGTCTCCCTGGCGAGCCGCACCTCGACTCCCCGACCCGCGTGGAGTCGCTGATCATTAACTCGGCTGGCCTGACGCCCAACGTCTACGGCTATTTCGCCACCAAGAGTGCTGCAACCGATATCGCTCAGATGGGCGGCATCGTCGGTCCCGGCACCGCTTCCTTCACGGGCGCGATCTCCGGCACCACGCTGACTGTCTCTGCCATCTCCGCAGGCTCCCTGCAGGTCGGCCAGACGATCGCTGGCGCTGGCGTCACCGCTGGCACAACCATTACGGCCCTCGGCACTGGCGTTGGCGCCGCAGGCACCTATACCGTGTCCGCCAGCCAGACGGTTGCCAGCGAAGCCATGACGGCTTCGGGTGGTTCGAACCGCGTCATCGCCGGCCTGATGGTCAACCCGAAGGAAGCGACCCTCTGGGGCACGACCAGCGGCACTCTGGCGCCGACGCTTGCCATCCCGGACAACGCACAGTCTGAATTCGCCATGATGGGCGACTTCGTCGTGCTCGTCCCTGGTCCCTGCAACATCCAGGATCTGCTGGCCTACAACGTCACGACCGGCGCTCTTGCAACCTACGCTCCTGGCGGCTCTGTGCCGGCTGGCTGCGCCGCCATCCCCAACAGCTCTATCTATCGTTATCCCGTCACGGCATCCGGCGGCGGTCTGACCGTGGCTCGACTGACCAACTGACGAGGAACCTGAAGATGAAACTTACTCCCTCCACTGAGCATTTCCACGTCAGCGGTCGTGAAGCCGCTGCGCGGCGTGCTGCCAACAAGTCCCTGTTCGGAATGGACGAGGACGATGTGAAGAGCTACCGCGAACTGCAGTCGGTCGGCCTCGGTCTCAATGAAGCCGATCTCCGCGCCATGGCTGCCTTCGCAATGGACGATACGCAGGGCGGCGTTCTTTCGCCGAGCATCGGTGTTCCGGTGCAGTTCCTGCAGGCATGGCTTCCGGGCCTCGTCCGCGCCGTCTTCAAGGTGCGCATGATCGATGAGCTGGTAGGCATTACCACCATCGGTGAATGGCATGACGAAGAAGTCGTGCAGGGCGCGATCGAATCCATGGGTGACGCTGTTCCCTATGGCGATCTCAGCAACGTCCCGTATGCAAGCTGGAACATCAACTTCGAGCGCCGTACGATCGTCCGCTTTGAAAAGGGCTTCGCTGTCGGCCGCTTGGAAGAAGCCCGCGCTTCGGCCATCCGTGTCTCGTCCACCGCTGAAAAGCGGATCGGCGTCGCCACGGCTCTGGACATCCAGCGTAACCAGGTCGGCTTCGTCGGTTACAATGCCGGTGCTGATCGCACCTACGGTTTCCTGAATGACCCGAACCTGCCGGCCTATGTCACCGTCGCCAATGGCGCCACCAGCGGTACGCCCGCTTGGGCCACCAAGTCCACCCTGGATATCATCGCCGACCTGATCCAGGGCTTCCAGACGCTGGAAGTCCAGTCTGGTGGCAACATCCAGCCCAAGAACGATGACACGACCCTGGCTCTGCCCACGGGCTGGGATGCCTATCTCGGCACTCCGACTACGCTCGGTTACTCGGCATCCGCTTGGATGAAGGAAAACTATCCTCGTTGCCGCGTGGTCACAGCTCCGCAGCTTCAGGGTGCCAACGGCGGTGCCAGCGTCTTCTATCTCTATGCCGACGGCGTGGAGTCCGACCCCTCGTCCACGGATGATGGTCGCACCTTCCTGCAGGCGGTTCCGGCCAAGATGCAGACCCTCGGCGTCGAGCAGCAGGCCAAGCGCTTCATCGAAGACTTTGCCAATGCCACGGCCGGCATCATGGTGAAAAGACCTTGGGCAATTTATCGCGCGAGCGGAATTTGAAGTCGCCTTCCGGCGGCTTTTTCTTTGTCCATCTCAACCAGTTGCACGCCCAAGGTTCGCTACCTCAGCCCTCCCATGTCTCCTAAGACGGCGCGGGCGTGCAATCCCATTCTCAGGAGGCAGGAGAGCATTATGCCACACATTGCATCGACACTGACGAATTCCACCAAGTACACCGAGTGGAACCGTAACGCAGATGGCCGTTTGACTGCTGGCCGTTCGGTCACCATCAAAGGCGGCTTCGGTCTCGCCGACAAGAATTTCGTCACGCCTACCGGGGCTATTCTGACCTCGATCTCTGATGATGATCTAGCCTTTCTGGAAAGGGATCATCATTTCAACGAGCACATCAAGAACGGCTTCCTGAAGGTCTACAAGAAGGGCGCGGTTCCCGGCGAAAAGGCCATGGATGGCATGAAGCTCGGCGATGCGTCGCAGCCGCTGAACCCTATGCAATTCCAAGACAATGATCCCAACAAGCCGGAAACGCTGTCAGTCAGCACCGGCTCTGTCTCGGTTTAAGCGGCCATGAACCCAGCATTCGACATAGCTGCATTCCAGACAGCGTTTCCGCAATTCGCGGCGACGCCGTCCGACACCATCCAAGGATGGGTGACGCTAGTCATCAATTCCCCAATGGATGGATGGTTCGAATGCGAAGCGGGTTTGACAAACCAGCAGCTCATGGTCGCCCATATCGGGTATCTGTTTTCCAAGGCAGCCACCGGGCAAACCGTTCCAGGTGGCGCAATGGAAAGCGCCGCAGAGGGTAGCGTGAATGCTTCCTTCGTGGCCCCTCCGATCAAGACCGGCCTTCAATATTACCTGTCCGGTTCGCCGTATGGTCAAATGTTGTGGGCCAATCTCTGCATCGCGGCAGCCGGCGGCGATTATGTCGGCGGCCTGCCCGAACGCAGGGCATTCAGAAAAGTGTACGGCACCTTTCAATAGGAGTTCTCGTGATGAGTGCATTGGACAAAGCCCTTGCCGAGATCTCCAAGCGAATTGGCGAGTTTCAGGGGAAGACCGCACAGGCAGGGTTTTTCCCAGGGACCGCTTATCCCGATGGAACACCCGTCGCGTATGTCGCGGCTATTCAGGAGTATGGCGCTGGCAAAACCCCGCCGCGTCATCCCATTCGCTCTGCAATTGAGCAATACAAAAGCCAATGGCGTGATGATCTCGGCCGTGGGGTCAAGGCTGTCATCGAGGGTAGCGTTACGTCAGAGGCTGTTCTGCAACAGGTCGGCGGTGCGATGGCCTCGGATATCCAGACATCGATCTCTGAAGTCACCGATCCTCCGCTGAGCCCGATTACTGTCATGCTGCGTGGCATGCGCCGGAATGATCCCGGTTTGGTTGTAACTGGCAAGACGGTAGGCGAGGCTGCACAGCGCGTAGCTGATGGCGAGACCAATTACGGGGCATCCGACAAGCCTTTGATCGATAGCGGGCTGCTGTTGGCATCGGTAACACACAAGGTTGGCGATAGCGAATGAACCTGCATGGAGTCGTCTCAGGTGCCGTGGGTCTCGTCAACCCTCACGTCCCGGCATCGATCGATGTCAGCACCGGCTACACGACGAACCCGGATGGTTCGCGCGTGCCGATCTATCAGACGGTGACTGGAACGGCGCAAGTCCAGGCGCTGACCTATAAAGACCTCACGCAGATCGATGGGCTCAATCAGAACGGTGCGGCTCGTGGAATCTATTTCTACGGCGACATTCAAGGCGTACTGAGGGCAAAAACCAAGGGCGGTGATGTTGTCACACTCTCTGACGGCCCGAACGCTGGCAAGTGGCTCGTCGTTCAGGTCCTGGAAACATGGCCAGATTGGTGTAAGTGCGCCTGCGTCCTGCAAACGGGCTGAGAAATCATGACATCGATGCTCCCGTCTGTAACGCAGTCTAATGTTCTGTCGGCGCTGCGATCCTTCCTCCTCGGCATCCTTCCGAGCGGTAATGCAACCTTCACTGGTTCGATCTCTGGAACGACATTGACCGTGACGGCCATCGCGCAAGGGACGATCAATTACGGAGATGCCGTCATAGGTGAGGGCGTCAAACCGGGCACGATAGTTACTGCCTATCTAACAGGTTCGGGTGGGGTTGGAACATATACGGTTAGCCAATCACAAACTGTGCCAACGGTCGGAAGTTCTTCGCCTACCGTTCGAATGTTCAATGGCGTTGAGGTCGTCGCGGCACAAGATAATCTTGTCCCTGAACCTTCAGTGCCCGATTTCGTGACCATGACACCCATCATGCAGACCCGTTTGGAAACGAACGTGGATAGCTATCAGGATGTCTCGTTCACAGCCTCCATTGCCGGGAACACCATGACCGTCTCTGCCGTGGCCTTTGGCTCTCTGGCGGTTGGTCAGACCGTCTTCGGCGTAAATGTGGCTGATGGAACCAAGATCATTGCGCTGGGCTCGGGCATTGGCGGGGTAGGGACATACACGGTCTCGCAGGCGCAGACCGTCGCCTCTGAAAAGATGGCGTCCGGTGCTAAGATATTCCTGCAACCCACGAAAATCATGGTGCAATTGGACGTTCACGGTCCGAACAGCGCCGATAATTCACAGACCATATCCACCTTATTCCGCGATGATTTCGCGGTCCAGGCATTCAAGGCTTCCGGCTTTGATGTCACGCCGTTATATGTGACCGACCCTCGTCAGTTGCCATTCACCAATGAAAACCAACAGATAGAATCGAGATGGGTTATAGACGCTCATATACAAGCCAATCCAGTAATCAGAGCGCCTCAACAGTTTGCCGATGAGCTATCTATTGATCTTATTGATGTCGATGCGTCCTACCCAGCTTAGATCAGGCTCAGGCCAAATAAGGTTTGATTTCGAAAGATTTTCTCGCCACGGCAATATCTGCAAATTTGTGTGAACATGAAGGCCGCACATCACTGCCGATTTCAGCGGGTAAATGTGATCTACGTGGTGCTTGATGCCGGTTTCCGCCGTTAATCTTGCGGCTTCGGCATAAATATTACGAATCGCGTCGTGGTCGGCCCAAACAGGAGTGGCTTGAAGTACCCTGGCTTTTCTGGCCGCCCCACATGCGTTTACATATCCCGGCCTTTTCCTTTTGGATTCTGCCGAGGAGGCGTTGGCTTTGGCGGGATCTTTCGCTCGGATTTCTCTTTGCCTAATAAGGCGTTCTGGGCGAAACCGTTCGAAATTATCTTTGTGATAGTTCCGCATATAATCTGGATTTTCGGCACGCCACTGATCGAGCCTCTTCTTTATGCGCTCCTTATTCGCCGCCGCATAAGCAGCATCGGTGGCTCGCTTTCTGTCCTTATTCTTGGCAGTCCATTCTCTGGTTTGTTGGGCGCCACATGCTTTGCATATAGGCTTTTTGCCAAATTTACCGGTTTTCCGGTTTGCAAACATATCGAGGGGTTTGATCTGCTTGCAGCAGGTACATTCTCTTTGATTCATGGATGAGTTCCGAAAACAACTAACATACTGAAAAGATAGCATATATTGCTATTTTAAACTACCTTAAACCCCAGAAATCTCAGCAATCTTGAAAGGAAAACGGGCGATGACGTCGATCCCGGCTTCACAAATCGTGCGCGTCAATCCGAACGTGCTCAATGCCGGCGGCAGTGGGCTCGTTCTTAACGGCCTGATGCTGACCCAGAATACGCAGGTGCCGACCGGAACGGTTTTGTCGTTCCCGAATGATGGCGTCTCCGTCTCCAATTACTTCGGGCCATCGGCGCTGGAGACCGCGATTGCGGCCGTTTATTTCAATGGGTTCAATACATCCACGCAGAAGCCCGGTGATATCCTGTTTGCGCAGTACAATTCTGCGTCGGTGGCGGCTTATCTGCGTGGTGGCCCGGTAAATCAACTGACGATCCCGCAGCTTCAGGGTCTTTCAGGTTCGCTAACGATTGCAGTGGACGGCTATACCTACACCGCCGCAAGCATCAATCTTTCGAGCGCTACGAGCTATTCGGCTGCAGCCACGCTCATTCAGACCGGCCTTAATGCGGCGCTTCCTTCGGCGGCAAGTGTCACGGGCTCGATTGCCGCTGGCACCGCTTCGGTGACCGCCTCTATTGCCGGCAACACGATGTATGTGACGGCAGTTAGCTCGGGAACTCTCGTTGTCGGCGCAGTGCTCACCGGTACTGGCGTAACGGCTGGCACACAGATCGATGCACAGATTTCGGGTACCGCTGGGGGTATCGGCGAATATGCAGTTTCGAAGACGCAGGTCGTCGCGTCCACGACCGTCACCGCATCCTATGGCACACTGACCGTTACTGCGGTTGCCTCGGGGACGCTATCAGTCGGCCAGACGATCACGGGCGGTACGACCCTTGCCAATACCCAGATTACGGCTCTTGGAAGCGGCACTGGTCTTCTGGGAACCTATATCGTCAACCTGACGCAGACCGTCTCCAGCGGCACTCTGACGGCTACAGGCTCCGCTTTGGCGGTATCCTTCGACTCCATCTCAGGCGGCTTCGTCATCAAGTCGGGCTCTCGCGGCGCTCAATCCACGATCGCATTCCCAACAGGCACTCTAGCCGCGCCGATCTTCCTTACTCAGGCAACCGGTGCGGTCCTGTCTCAGGGTGCGGTTGCGGCCAATCCATCGGCCTTCATGACGGCGATTACCGGACTTACCCAGAATTGGGCGACGTTCATGACGCTGTTCGATCCGGACAATGGCAGCGGCCACCAGCAGAAGCTTGAGTTCGCCATCTGGACGAACGCTCAGAACAAGCGCTGGGCCTACATCGCTTGGGATACGGATATCACCCCGACCGAAAGTAGCAATGCCACGACCAGCTTCGGCAACATCGTGCAGACCGCGAACTATGACGGTATCGCTCCGATCTATCAGCCGCTCAATGCGACAACTCCGGCTGCTGATATCGCCGCATTCATCTGCGGCATGGCAGCATCCATTGACTATACCGCTCTGAACGGCCGTATCACCTTTGCGTTCCGTGGGCAGGATGGCCTCATTGCCGGCGTCACCGATGCCACCACGGCCAACAATCTGACGGCTAACGGCTACAACTTCTATGGCGCTTATGCGACAGCAAATCAGCAGTTCGTAGAATTCCAGACGGGCCTTGTCTCAGGTCAGTTCCAGTGGCTGGATAGCTACGTCAACCAAATCTGGTTGAATAACGCTCTCCAACTCGCGCTCATGGAGCTTCTCCAGAACGTCAATTCTATCCCCTACAATAATCAGGGCTATGGTTTGATGCGCGCTGCGTGCCTTGATCCCATCCAGGCTGCCTTGAATGCTGGCGTTATCCGAGCCGGCGTGACCCTTTCCAATCTGCAAAGAGCGCAGGTCCGCAACGCCACTGGCACCGATACGGCATGGCAGGTCATTCAGCAGCAGGGCTGGTATCTCCAGATTGTTGATGCTGCTCCGCAGGTCCGGCAGGCCCGTCAGTCTCCTCCGAGCACCTTCTTTTATACAGACGGTGAATCGGTGCAGCAGATCGTTCTTGGCAGCATCCTCATTCAGTAATCCCGGAAAATCAGGAGAACATAAATGGCATCGCTTACTTCGGCGAATGCGGTCATCACGCTCAGGATTCCGGGGCTCTTCAATACCCCGGTCACCCTGCAAGGGTTCATGACCGATAACATCTACGACACCCCCACCGTCGAGGTGAACCAGACGGCTATGGGCGTCGATGGCAAGCTGTCGGCAGGTTTCGTCTTCAACCCGATCGATCAGACCTTCTATATCCAGGCGGACTCTTCCTCAGGGGATATTTTCGATACCTGGTGGGGAAACATGATTACGCAGCGCGACACATTCCGCTGCTTCGGGGAAACGTCTCTCCCGGCGCTTGGCACCACCTACACCTCCAATAATGGTGCGCTGATCAGTTGGCCTCCCATTCCGACAGCAGGAAAAATTCTCCAGGGCCGGCAAGCGCTGATCCGCTGGGAAAGCATTGTCCCCAATCCACTCTGAGGCTTAGCGAATGGCTCGCAAAGAGATTGATATTACGATCACTGACGAGGGTCGTGATCAAGGCAAGGTATTTCATATCAAGGAAATGCCGGCGATGCAGGCCGAACAGTGGGCAATGCGTGCTCTCATGGCAGTAGCCCGCTCTGGGGTTGATATCGGACAGGCTGCTTCCGGAGGCATGCAGGCGCTTGCCTTTCTTGGTATCGAGGCGATCACAAAGGTTCACTTCGAAGATGTCAAGCCGCTGCTGGATGAAATGCTGGACTGCGTTTCGGTTAAGCCGAATCTCAAGAACCTAGCCATCGTCCGTCCCTTGATGGCGGAAGATATCGAGGAAGTTCAAACCCTTCTGCAGCTTCGCAAGGAGGTCCTGAATCTCCATCTGGGTTTTTCGAAACCCGCCGACCAGTCGAAGTCAACCTCGGACATGTCGGTGTCGAACTCCTTGAATACGCCAACGTCCCAAGATCCATCGGTACGGTTCTCTCACTCTCCCCGAACAAAACCTCAGCGCTAAGGGACTTGAGCGAGTTCCTCTCCGTTGAAGATGTCTATGACATCATCGAAGTGTCTAAAATCGACGGGCACAATACCCGCCTAATCAACGAGCATAACAAGAACAAGTGAGGTCACCGTGAATATTATAGACACGCTCGTGGTTTCGCTTGGGCTTGACCCTGCTGCGTTCAAAAAGGGCAGCAAGGAAGTCGTTGACACCCAAGGCAAGACTACCGATGCGGTGGTTAAGGGCGGGAAAGCCATTGAGGAGAGCAGTAAAAAAGCCGCCGATTCCATCAGTAAGGTGACACGCGAAGTTCTTGGCCTATACGCCGTTTTTGTTGGTGCCCGTGGTATCAAGGAATTCATTGGTGACCTGATCGGGGCCGACGCAGCCCTTGGCCGGTTCTCGCGCAACCTCAATACCTCTCCCCAGACGCTCTACGCTTGGGGTGCGGCTGCCGAACGGGTGGGTGGGTCGAACGAAGCTACGGCGGCAACATTCGAGCGGATCGGCAAGGCGCTCTATGATCTGCACCGCAACGGGCAGGCGCTTACGAAGGAGTACGCACAGCTTCAAGCCCTCACGGGCATGAACATCGACCGCGATCACGGCGTTGACAAGTTCCTACAGGATACCGCTGCCGCGCTCCAGCGCCTGAACCAGATCGACCCCTCGCAGGCCCACTTCATCGCCCAAGGCATGGGCATTGATGACGGCACAGCCAATCTGATGGTGAAATATGGCTCCGCAATTGGCGCCTATATTGATCAGCTCAAAAAGCTTGCTCCACAGAATGACGCTATCAAGGCCGCACAGGAGCTGCAAGAGAAGTGGGTGACACTTCAGCAAACCGCTGTTTCGTTGGCCAACGCCATTCTGAACACGCTCGGTCCGCGAATAGCCGACGTTCTCACAAAGATGACGGATTGGATCAACAAAAATCAGGATTGGATCAACAGCAAGATCGTTGATGCAGTTGAAAAGTTCGCCACTTATATTGCAAGCATTGATTGGAATGCAGTTGGGCAGGGCCTAAAGACGTTCGGCACTGATGCCGCACAAGTCGCCGATGCTGTTGGCGGAATAACGAGTGCTGTTGAATTGCTTTTCGGCCTATGGCTAGGGGCAAAGTTCCTTCAGGTTCTGGCTAATGTTCGTATGTTGACTGGCTCAATGGGAGGAAGTCTTGCTGGGCCTGTCGCTGTAGCAGCCTACGCTCTGACGGATACCGCTCCGGCTCCCGACATGAAGAACATCAAGAAGTCCGATCGTTCGCTGTGG
Source organism: Rhizobium sp. (assembly GCA_039593415.1). Taxonomy (GTDB): domain Bacteria; phylum Pseudomonadota; class Alphaproteobacteria; order Rhizobiales; family Rhizobiaceae; genus Rhizobium. Next base: position 68,308 of record JBCNPI010000004.1, read on the forward strand.
GACATGATTTTTGGGCGCAACCCTGCGGATGCCAGCGGTCATGCGGATGCTCTGCAGAATAATCCATCCTTGGGGGCTCCAAGGCTCGATAATGGAAGAGATACTGCCCTTGAAGCATTCCTGAACGGCGATACTAAGATTGATGGCCGCCCAGTCTCGAAGTCGAACCCCATGCCTGTTGCTCTTCAGCAGCAAACATCTGGGGGCGGATTCTGGGAAAAGGTGGGCAATTTCGTAGGTGGATTATTGGGCGGCGGCACCGCCAATGCAGCGACGCCCCCCAATTCAGGTAGCATAGGCACTCCCGGACAGTCTTCGGGATCCGGTGGCGGCTCTTCAACTGACTGGGGCAAGATTTACCATGGTACGGGTGGCTCCAGATCGTGGAGAAATAATAATCCCGGCAATATCGAATACGGGCCTTATGCGCGTTCCAAAGGCGCGATAGGAACGGACGGCCGATTCGCTGTATTCCCGACTTACGAGGCTGGACGCGCCGCACAGGAAAATCTTTTGTTTGACAGCAAAGGCTACAGGAACCTGACGTTGAGCCAGGCGATCAACAAGTGGGCTCCAGCTGGAGACAATAACAATGTGCCGGCTTATATCGCGGCGCTCGTAAATGGCAGCGGCATTTCGCCAGATACCCGTATGGCCGATATACCCCCCGAGATGCGTGGGAAAATCCTTGATGCGATGCAAAAGCATGAAGGATGGCATCCAGGCAAGCAAAAAGCAGCGGGAATTCAAACTGCTGCCGGTGCTAGTGTAGCGGCTTCGCTTTCGAATATTTCGAATGACAACCGCTCCTCTACTTCGACCAGTTCGCATCAGTTCAGCGTAGGAACTATCAACGTCAACGCTCCGAATGCTACCGATGCACAGGGTATCGCGAGCAAGGTGACGGACGCCATGGTTCGCTCCACTGCTGCAGCAACGGCAAATTATGGACCTCGCTGATGGCATTTCCAGTCCATGTTCCAAACGTGCCGGGAGTGCCAAGCGTCCTGTTTGCTGCGGGTGCAGGCCAGATTGTCTCGTTGCTAACGAGAGATGCAGCTTCGATCTTTAGTGGAGGCTTCCAGCAGCAGCCGTGGGGGATATATCTCGGCGGGTCACCTGTCGTCTTGGCGGATAGCGTTCTTAGTTTTGATTTTCGTCAGCAATATACGATTTCTGATTATCCCGTAGAGCGGGGGGCTTTCGCCAGCTTCAACAAAGTTGCTATCCCTTATGACGGCCGCTTTCGATTTTCTACAGGCGGATCGGAGGCCGACAAATCGGCGTTCGTGCAATCGATCCGAAATATCATCGGGGATCTGAACTTCTACACCATCGTGACTCCGATCGCGATCTACCCAAGCGTGAACCTGACGCATTGGGATTACGGCCAAACGGCCAGCAACGGCGTCGGATTGCTCACGATCGATGTGTGGACGGAAGAGGTGCGCGAAACTGGCATGGCGGGAATGTCTAACACGCAAAGCCCTACTGCGGCCGCACAGGTGAATGGCGGTACGGTTCAACCGGTTGAGGCCACATCGGCACAGGCTGCACAATCTGGCGCAATTCGATCTTCTGGCGGCCGGTTGGCGGGGTAACGAAAATGTTGATCGTTCCGCTCCAGGCGATTCCAAATCAAACGGTTACCGTCACGCTCAACAATCAGGTGACGCAACTCAATGTTTACCAGACGTTCAATGGGTTGTTCATTGATGTTTATCTGGAAAATGATCTGATCATCGGCGGGGTGATTTGCGAAAACCAGAACCGCATCATCCGTTCTGCCTATCTCGGCTATTCGGGAGATTTCGCCTTTATAGATATGCAAGGCAGCAATGACCCAGATTATACGGGCTTGGGGACGCGGTTCTTCCTAGCATACTTGACCGCTGACGAAGTTGCTGGTTCCTGATCCGGGTGTTACCCATTTATGGACTATGGGTAATAAAAAGGAGAGGCATATGCGTTTTGCGCTAGTAACATTTGGAACTGCACTTTTAATGGCCACGGCTCCAGCGAGCGCTGGCATGATGCAGAACGAAGACAACCTCAATGACCAAGCACTGACATCCTGTATTCGGGCCAACACGGAGCCCGGAGGCAAGAGTCATACCGGCAATCAGGCAAAAGCGGATTTTGATCGTTATATAAGCCAATGCGACAAGCAGATGAAAGCATTGATGCTGGATTGCCGAGTTGCTGGAAAAACAAACGATGAATGCGCTTTGGCTCTTCTATCTTTCATGACCGAAGCGATCGACAAATAATCAAGTCATTCCTTCAAATAGCCATGCCCAACAAGCCAGTCTCGTAGAATGCGGCGCACCATCTCCGCACGACCGGGGCTGTCGTCTTGATCTTCTGCAGCCCTGTCAATCGCCCCGGAAATTTCAGGGCGAACCATGGTATTGATCTGATCGCCCTTGCCAATTGCTGGCCGGCCTCTTCTATTTTTTTCTAGATTTAATTCTTGACCTGTCATGAGATAAAGTCTAGAACAAAAAACAGGCCGAAGCAAGACGGCAATCTTGCAACGGCCCTAACCGAAACGACGATCTACGGAGGATCATCGAAATGGCTAAGGCCTCTATACCTCTTTCTTCGCTTATCCGTAACCCCGCCGTTCGCGATGCTTTCGAGCGCGCTGAACGCGACAATGGCGCTGCTTTCGCAGTTCTGGCTCCGAAGGCTCCCACCCGAGATGGTGGCGCTGTTCGGGTTCTGGAGGCCGCGTGATGGAGCGGAGATCTCTTTTAAAGCTGATGCCCTTCATGCTTGGCTAAATCGGTATGAATCCGCGCTCGCCTATGCCGGCATATCGAAGGCCAAAATATTAGAAGTCGAGGCATTACTTGAAAATGCAAGGCCTGCGAAGGCTGCGGTCTGATATATGGTTGTCCCGACATAGGGGCAACGTGGCACGGTGTAGGCAGTCTAGGCGAGATAAGACGTGTTCAGGCATGCCCCGGTTTGTCGAGGCGGGTCACGGCAGACATGGAATGGAAAGTCGAGGTCCGTTAAGGCGTGGAGGCTTGAGGCATGGCAGTCATGGCACGTTGGGGAATGGCTCAGCGAGTTATGGTGCGGTCGGGCTGACAAGGTGTGTCCCGGTCGGGTGTGTCCCGGAGGGTCGTGATCCGGTTCGGCGTGGCCGACATGGTAACATAGGCAAAGGCGGTTCTTCGGAGCCGCCTTTTCTTTTGGAGTAAAGAATGTCCTTCACCGAAAAGAAAATCACGGTCCAGTTCAATCTGGCAAATGGATCTTTTGGCGATGGCAAAAATAATACAGCGACAGTGGCCGGTCTTCGTTGCTCGGCAAACATCGATGCTACCGGAGGAGTATCAAGCAACAGGATGCAGCTCGCAGTTTACGGGCTACCCCTGTCATTGATGAACCAGCTGAGCACGGTCGGAACTCAAGTCAACTCTCTCTATAAAAATAGCATCACCGTTGAGGCTGGCGACGATACCACGGGCATGTCCCTTGTTTTCGGAGGGGTGATTTTTTCGGCCTTCGTAGATGCTCAGAACATGCCAGAGGTTGCTTTTAGGGTTCAGGCGGCGCCTGGACCGTTTCAAGCAGTGAAGCCGGTTCCCGCACTTAGTATTCGAGGTTCCGCAGACGCCGCTGGTATGATGGGCAATCTCGCAAAACAAATGGGGCTGGCCTTCGAAAACAACGGCGTCCAGGTGAAGTTGGCAAATCCGTATTTCGGAGGAACGGCCTGGACGCAGGCTATGGCGATCGCCCGTCACGGGAATTTCGACCTGATCTATGAGCCGGATAAAATGGTGATCTCTCCGCGCGGCCAACCGCGACAGGGCGACGCTACCTTGATCTCTCCGGATACGGGTCTGGTTGGCTATCCGATGTTCTCGGAAAACATGGTTGTTGTTCGCTGCCTGTTTAACCCGGCGGTGAAGCAGCTCTCGCTTGTCGAGGTGAAAAGCGATCTCACGCCGGCAAATGGCAAATGGCAAGTGAAAAGCATCACCTATGAATTGGAATCGCAGACCCCTGGCGGCCGGTGGTTCATGGTCCTCGAACTCATCGCGATAGGGACGCAATAAAGATGGCGAAGCCAGAGAGTTATTTCGGGCAACGCGGCACGTTTGACGATTCCTCGGATTACAACGTTCGGGACTTCCATATTCGTCAGAGGCTTGGCGAAGTAAGAACTATGATTCCGGTGAAAATCATCGCGGTTCATGGTGGTGGGGTCGGTCCGGCGCCGACTGTTGATGTCCAACCGCTCATCAATCAAATTGATGGGCAGGGAAACCAGACGCCGCACGGCATAATTTATGGCATTCCGGTTTCCAGGAACCAAGGCGGCGGGAACGTGGTCATCAACGACCCATCGGTTGGTGACCTCGGGCATATGTCGGTTTGCGATCGGGATATATCGTCACTTAAGGCGAATAAGGGTTCTGTCTCGAACCCCGGTTCTTATCGCATGCATGACCTGGCGGATGGGGTCTACCATGGCAATCTGTTTAATCAGGATACGCCGGATCAATACATCTACTTCCGCGATGATGGGATTACGCTTCAGGACAAGAATGGAAACACCATCGAAACCAAGCCGGGATCGATCGCCATGACGGGCAACCTTACGGTCACTGGGAATGTCACAGCCGGCTTTGGAACGGGCGATAGCGTCACCCTCCTAGGCCATACCCATCCCACTACGCCTCCAGGCCCCGAAGCGCCTCCGAATCCAGGGACATGACATGGATACGCTCTTGCTTGATGTCGAAGCATGGGATCTTGCCGTGGACACCGCAGGCAACATTGCCATGGCCTCCGCACCATACGCACTTGCCCAAGATGCTGCGAGCGCAATCAAGACGTTCGAAGGTGAGGTTTACTATAATACCTCGCTTGGCATTCCTTATTTCACGCAAATCCTCGGCTATGCACCGCCGATCGCGCTAATGAAGGCATACTTTAATGAGGCCGCGCTGACTGTTCCCGGTGTGGTGACATCGCAATGCTTCATTACTTCTTGGGAAGACCGAATGGTGCGCGGGCAAGTGCAAATCACTGACGAAGACGGCAATACGTCGGCTGCATCCTTCTAAGGATTTTCATTAAATGGCTACGACTAATGTGCCGAGCCCGACCTTCGGGCCGAATGGCTTTATTATACCGTCTGCTCAGGTCGTTCTCGACGGTGTTATAGAGGACATCAATACCGCGTTTGGCGGTAATCTGAATCCGGCTCTAAACACGCCACAGGGTCAGCTTGCAACTTCCGAAGCCGCAGTGGTCGATAATGCCAATCAGGCATTTCTTTACCTGACGCAGCAATTCGACCCTGCCTTCGCTTCGGGCCGGTATCAGGACGCCTTGGCGCGAATTTACTTCCTTTCGCGCAACCCGTCTCAGCCGACGGTAGTTCAAGCGCTATGCACTGGTTTGCAGGGCGTAGTCATCCCGGCCGGTGCTTTGGCAATCGCTGCTGATGGAAATCAATATGTCTGCACGGAAGCAGGGACCATTCCAGCCGCTGGGAACATTACCCTCACCTTTGCGTGCTTGGTCCCCGGCCCGATCTCGTGCCCAGCCGGCACACTGAACCAAATCTATCAGTCGATTCCGGGCTGGGATGCGATCACCAATGTGGCAGATGGCGTCCTCGGCAATGATGTAGAGAGCCGTTCAGCCTTTGAGGCGCGACGTGCCGCTTCTGTCGCTCTGAACTCCATCGGGTCGCTGCCATCAGTTTTAGGGGCAGTTCTAGCCGTCCCCAATGTCATTGATGCCTTCGTGACGGAAAACACGAGCAACAGCCCTGCAACGATCGGTGGCGTCTCGCTTTATCCGAACTCTCTCTATGTGGCGGTGATTGGCGGTGAGGCTCAAGCCGTTGCAGAAGCGATCTGGTCCAAAAAGGCACCTGGCTGTGCCTACAATGGCAATACGACAGTCACTGTGTTGGACACCAGCGCCGGTTATGTTCCGCCATACCCGGCCTATTCCGTGTCGTTTGAAGTGCCACCGGCGCTTCCTATCCTGTTCGCGGTCAATATCGTCAACTCGACGCTAGTGCCGGCCGATGCGGCAACACAGATCCAAAACGCCATCATTAGCGCCTTTGCGGGTGGAGATGGTGGCCCACGGGCTAAGATCGGTGGAACACTGCTTGCCAGCCGGTTTTATGCACCTGTGGCAGCACTTGGGTCGTGGGCGCAGATCATCTCGATTGAGATTGGCTCGGTCAACAATGCCTCTGCATCGTTCACGGGTTCTATATCGGGCACGACCCTGAACGTTTCTGCAGTCGCGTCAGGAACCTTGGCGGTCGGGCAAACGATTTCTGATGTCACCGGAAACATCATCGTGGGCACGAAGATCACCGCATTTGTATCGGGCTCGGGAGGAACCGGCACTTACACGGTTTCGGTCAGCCAGACGGTCGGGTCTGAAAGCATGCAGTCAGCAGTCGCTAATCTGTTCGAGATCAGCGTCCGCATCAATCAGGTTCCGACTGTTTCCGCCAATAACATCGTCGTGACGCTCAGCTAATGACAGACGTTCCATATCCTCGCCCTCCCGCCGGCATCCCCAACGGGATCGGGCAGTTTGTCATTGGGCAAAGCCCCATCGGGACGCAGCCGGGGTTTGACGTTTGGACGACGGTCCTGAGTCAATATGCAAACAGCCCTATCCTGACGACGCTGATCACCAATCTGGCAGACTACATCGATCCAACGCAGAACCTTGATGCGTTCTACGATTACGTGATGAACGTAGCGACGGCGCAGGGATATGGTCTCGATGTATGGGGCAGGATAGTAGGCGTCAATCGCGTCCTTCAGGTCCAGGTCACCAACTGGTTCGGCTTCAACGAGGCTTCTCCTGGCTCATACACATTCGGTCAGGGGTCGTTTTACAGCGGCGCTCCGTTGACCAGCAATTATTCGCTATCTGACGAAGCCTATCGAACGCTGATCTATGCCAAGGCGGCAGCCAATATCACGGATGGTTCGATACCAGCAATCAACCGGATATTGATGACACTTTTCCCAAATCGAGGGAATGCATACGTTACCGAGGGTTCAAATTCGGGTTCATGGTTCGGTTTTGCTGAATCCGTCAACGCTCAGGGCTTTAACCAAGCCTCATTCTATAGTGGGGCGACCATCTCCACGATGGTCATGACCTACACCTTCGAGTTCCAATTGACTCCAGTGGAACTCGCCATTGTTCAGCAATCGGGTGTGTTACCAAAATCGACCGGTGTCTCCGCTTCGGTTGTCATCCTCTAGGACAACTAGGGTGGCGCACCCTATTCCCAAACTAGGAAAATAACATGAAGCTCAGCAAGCTCTTGCTCGGCGCGCTGTTGGTATGCGCTTTTTCCGAGATTGACAGCGCATATGCGCAATCCTCGCCTGGGTTGACCTATGGTCAAGTCCCGACTGCTGGGCAATGGAACGGCTACTTTGCGGCCAAGCAAGATGTTCTGGGTTATACTCCTCTGAACCAAGCCGGCGGCACCATGCTTGGTCCGCTGAAAACTGCTGCT
>JBCNPI010000040.1:0-27128 GCA_039593415.1 Rhizobium sp.
TTTACGCCATTCCGGACGGAAAACCGCTACGCACTTTTCCTGGAATTGCTCTAGGCGGCCGATGAGCCGAAGCGCCGTGCCCAAGCCTTATACCCCGCTTGCGGGGATGCCGCTGCGCTGCACCTTCCGCGGCGCGGTGACTTCTTTCCAGGTGGAAAGCGCACGGTTGACGGCGGTGAAGGGATCGCGTTTGACGAACTCGCCGTGGCCTTCCTTCGTCTTCACCGTGCTTTCCTCGATGGCAACGACGCCGCGTGTCAGCGTATAGCGCGGCAGGCCGGTGACTTCCTTGCCCTCGAAAACGTTATAGTCAATCGTCGACTGCTGGGTCTTGGCGGCGATGGTCTTCGAGCGCTTCGGGTCCCAAACGACGATATCGGCATCGGCGTCGACGAGGATCGCGCCTTTCTTCGGATAGACGTTGAGGATCTTGGCGATGTTGGTCGAGGTGACGGCGACGAATTCGTTCATCGTCAGGCGGCCGGTATTGACGCCGTAGGTCCAGAGCATCGGCATGCGGTCTTCAAGGCCGCCGGTGCCGTTCGGGATCCTGGTGAAGTCGTTGAGGCCGAAGCGCTTCTGCTCGGTCGTAAAGGCGCAGTGGTCGGTCGCGACCACCTGCAGCGAGCCGGAGGCGAGGCCGGCCCAGAGGCTGTCCTGATGCTGCTTGTTGCGGAAGGGCGGCGACATGACGCGACGAGCGGCGTGATCCCAGTCCGGGCTGGCATATTCGCTTTCGTCGAGTGTCAGGTGCTGGATCAACGGCTCGCCATAGACGCGCATGCCCTTCTGGCGGGCGCGGCGGATGGCTTCATGCGCCTGTTCGCAGGAGGTATGAACGATGTAGACGGGCGAACCGGCCATGTCAGCGATCATGATGGCCCGGTTCGTGGCTTCGCCTTCGACCTCTGCCGGGCGGGAATAGGCGTGCGCCTCCGGCCCGTTATTGCCTTCAGCCAGCAGCTTTGCCTGCATCTGCGCGACCACGTCGCCATTTTCGGCATGGACAAGCGGCAATGCACCGAGTTCGGCGCAGCGCTGGAAGGAGGAGAACATCTCGTCGTCATCCACCATCAGCGCGCCCTTATAGGCCATGAAATGCTTGAAGGTGTTGATGCCCTTTTCACGAACGACGGCTTCCATTTCGTTGAAGACCTGTTCCCCCCACCAGGTGATCGCCATGTGGAAGGAGTAGTCGCAGTTCGCGCGGGTGGACTTGTTGTCCCACATGGTGAGCGCCTCGAGCAGCGACTGGCCGGGCGACGGGAGAGCAAAATCCACCACCATCGTCGTGCCGCCGGCAAGGGCCGCGCGCGTGCCGCTCTCGAAATCGTCGGAGGAATAGGTGCCCATGAACGGCATTTCGAGATGCGTATGCGGGTCGATGCCGCCGGGCATGACGTAGCAGCCGGAAGCGTCAAGCACTTCGTTGCCGGAGAGATTCTGCCCAATTTCGACGATCTTGCCGCCTTCGATCTTCACGTCCGCCTTATAGGTCAGGTCGGCCGTGACGATGGTTCCACCCTTGATGACTGTGCTCATGGTGCATGCTCCAGATGTGTTAGGTTCCGATGCTGGGAATCGTGGCCGTCACGCCACGATCTCCGCCGTCTCGACGACTGCGTGGAACAGCACATCCGCACCGGCGGTCGCCCATTCCTTGGAGATTTCTTCGGCCTCGTTGTGGGAGAGGCCGCCGACGCAGGGGCACATGACCATCGTGGCGGGTGCAACCTTGGCTGCCCAGCAGGCATCGTGACCGGCGCCGGAGATGATGTTCATGTGGCTGTAGCCGAGTTTCTCGGCCGCGTTGCGCACGGATGTAACGAGCTTCGGATCGAAGGTCACCGGTTCGAAATGGCCGATGGCCTCGACCGAGCAGCCAACGCCGAGGCCGTCACAGATCTCTTTCGCTTCCGCTTCGATCCTGGCACGCATACGATCGAGCTTTGCCTTGTCGGGAGTGCGGATATCGACGGTGAAGACTACCTTGCCCGGCAGGACGTTGCGCGAATTCGGCGAGAAGAAGACCTGGCCGACGCCTCCGACGGCACCTGGCTGGTTCTCCATCGCCACGCTCTGCACCATCTCGACAATCCGCGACATGGCAAGGCCGGCATTGACGCGCATGGCCATCGGCGTCGAACCCGTATGGGCTTCCTTGCCGGTCAGTGTGAATTCCAGCCACCACAGGCCCTGACAGTGCGTGACGACGCCGATCGTCTTGTTTTCTGCCTCGAGGATTGGACCCTGCTCGATATGGTATTCGAAATAGGCGTGCATCTTGCGCGCGCCGACCTCTTCGTCACCGAGCCAGCCGATGCGCTTGAGCTCGTCGCCGTAGGTCTTGCCCTCCGGGTCCTTGCGGCCATAGGCATAATCAAGCGTGTGCACGCCGGCGAAGACGCCCGAGGCCAGCATGGCGGGAGCGAAGCGCGCGCCTTCCTCATTCGCCCAGTTGGTGACCACGATTGGATGCTTCGTCTTGATGCCGAGGTCATTCATAGTGCGAACGACTTCCAGCGCTGCGAGCACGCCGAGCACGCCGTCATACTTGCCGCCGGTCGGCTGGGTATCGAGATGCGAGCCGACATAGACGGGCAGCGCGTTCGGATCGGCGCCGGCGCGGGTCGCGAACATCGTGCCCATCTTGTCAACGCCGACGGTCATGCCGGCCTTGTCGCACCAGCTCTTGAAAAGGCTGCGTCCCTCGGCGTCGGCATCGGTGAGCGTTTGGCGATTGTTGCCGCCGGCAATGCCGGGGCCGATTTTCGCCATGTCCATCAGCGTATCCCAAAGGCGATCGCCATTGATACGCATGTTTTCCCCTGGCGCTGCCACCATGATGCAATCCTCACCTGTTTGTCCTGGGGCATGCAAGGCGCATGCCCAAAATTGTTCCCGTTGGTCTTATTTCAAATTCCCGAGCGCGCGTCTTGTTTTTCTCGCCCGGAAAATCGCCAGTTGCGTTTAAGAAACATCTGACAGATAATTTGACCGATTGGTAAACATTACAACTTCCGTGGCGCGGCTCAAGACGAAAAGCACGAAAATTTCCGATAAAATTTCAGGCGATTGCCTGAATGCGATGCATCGCCAGGGTGAATGAGGGCGCGGCCGAAAGGCTTGGATTTCAAGGAGAAACAGAGCAGATATGGCCATTCCGAGAGCCGCCAGGACACAGCGCCGCACACGAATCCAGGAAGAGAAAGAGGAAATCATACTGGAAGCCGCGCTGGATGTGTTTTCCGTCAGCGGCTTCCGTGGCTCGACCATCGATCAGATCGCAGACGTCGCCGGCATGTCGAAGCCCAATCTGCTCTATTATTTCCGCACCAAGGAGGCGATGCATCGGGCCTTGATCGACCGGGTGCTTTTTACCTGGCTGGAGCCGCTGCGCGCCTTCGACGCCAATGGCAATCCCGAAAGCGAGATCCGCTCCTATATCCGCCGCAAGCTCGAGATGGCCCGGGATTTTCCGCGCGAAAGCCGGCTTTTTGCCAATGAAATGCTGCAGGGTGCTCCGCATGTGGAGGACGAGCTGCGCGGGCCGCTGAAGGCCCTCGTCGACGAGAAGGTGGAGGTCATCCGCGCCTGGGCGCAGGCCGGCAAGATCGCCAAATGCGATCCCTATCACCTGATCTTTTCGATCTGGTCGACCACCCAGCATTATGCCGACTTCGACGTGCAGGTGCGCGCCGTGCTTGGCGAGGAGCATTCAGGCGAGGGGCGTTTCGAGGATGCCGCCCGTTATCTCGAGCAGCTTTTTGTCGACGGCCTTCGGATTCGTCACAGCTGAGCGGCGGCGCGATCCCGGTGTATCGCGCCCCATTCCGAGATGATGGCTTTCAGCTCCGCTCTCTGAAAGTAGTAATCCCGCTCTATGCCGTCGTAGCGGCCTGATTTCACGCAGCAGTTCTTGAAACCGCCTCCGGGAACCGCAGGGGCAGGGATCGTTGCGGCCGAGTTTTTCGATCAGCTCGACATCGCCGCGGACGAATTGCTGGCCGGTTTTGACCCTAGTTTCCGATGGGAAAGATTTGCGTCGCTTGGACGTAACCTCAAAAGCTCACGTCGTGGAGGGTTTTGGACTTGCGTGGCATGGTCGCCTCCTCTGTGTTGCTGTTCCTGCGATAGCTCGCAATGCAATGCTATATAACTCGATTTCCACGCTTTTGCGAGGCGCATTGGATAAGAAGACGGCCGCAGCAAGCTGCGACCGCCTTTTGAGTGTTTGCCGATATCGCTGCGGTTACTCCGCCGCCTGCCGCGCCATCGGATTGTTCGGATGGGTCGTCCAGTTGGCGTAGTTGGGGTCGACGATCTTGCCGGTGCGCTTGTCGAGAGCGCCTGCCGGAAGCTCTTCCATCGTGATGCAGTTCTCGACGGGACAGACGTTGACGCAGAGATTGCAGCCGACGCATTCCTCTTCCATCACCTCGAAGCGTCTGACGCCATCGACCATGTTGGTGATTGCCTGGTGGGAGGTGTCCTCGCAGGCAATGTGACAGCGGCCGCACTTGATGCAGGCATCCTGGTCGATCTTGGCCTTGGCAATGTAGTTGAGGTTCAGATACTGCCAGTCGGAAACATTCGGCACGGCACGGGCGATAACATCGTCCAGAGTGCGGTGGCCCTTCTCGTCCATCCAGTCGGAAAGGCCCGTGATCATCTCTTCGACGATCTTGAAGCCATAGGTCATGGCCGCCGTGCAGACCTGCACATTGCCGGCACCGAGCGCCAGGAATTCCGCCGCGTCGCGCCATGTGGTGATGCCGCCGATGCCCGAGATCGGCAGGCCATAGGTTTCCGGATCGCGGGCGATCTCGGCCACCATGTTGAGCGCGATCGGCTTGACGGCCGGGCCGCAATAGCCGCCATGGCTGCCCTTGCCGCCGACCGTCGGGTTCGGAGCGAAGTTGTCGAGATCGACCGATACGATCGAGTTGATCGTATTGATCAGCGACACGGCATCGGTGCCGCCGGCCTTGGCGGCGCGGGCGGGCTTGCGGATATCGGTGATGTTGGGCGTCAGCTTGGTGATGACGGGCATGCGCGTGTACTGCTTGCACCAGCGCACGACCATTTCGATATACTCGGGCACCTGTCCCACCGCAGACCCCATGCCGCGCTCGGACATGCCGTGGGGACAGCCGAAGTTGAGCTCGATGCCATCGGCTTCCGTTTCCTCGACCAGCGGCAGGATCGCCTTCCAAGCCTGCTCCTCGCAAGGCACCATGATCGAGGCGATGAGCGCGCGGTCCGGCCAGTTCTTCTTCACCTGCTTCATTTCGCGCAGATTGGTATAGAGGTCGCGATCGGTAATCAGCTCGATATTGTTGAGGCCGAGCAGGCGGCGATCGGCGCCCCAGATCGCGCCGTAGCGCGGGCCGTTGACGTTGACGACGGGTGGGCCTTCTTCGCCGAGTGTCTTCCAGACCACGCCGCCCCAGCCCGCCTTGAAGGCGCGCTCGACGTTGTAGGCCTTATCGGTCGGCGGCGCGGAGGCCAGCCAGAACGGGTTCGGAGATTTGATGCCAACGAAATTATTGCGGAGATCAGCCATGTCGGTTCTCCTTCAGGCGACTGCAACGGCCGGCATAGCGGCAGCGAGCGCACGGTTGATGGATTCGGCCGCGTCGCGGCCCTGCGCCACGGCGGAGACCGTCAGGTCATCGCCGCCAAGCACGCAGTCGCCACCGGCCCATACGCCTTCGATCGAGGTCCGGCCTTCGCCATCGATGGCGATGCGGCCGGATTCCATGCGCAATGCGCCGAGGCCCGAAGCCTCGAACGTCTGGCCGATCGCCTTGAAGATCTGGTCGGCGGCGATGACGCCGACATCGCCGGTGCCAACGAGCTTGCCGTCGCGCAGCTCGGTATATTCGACCTCGATACCGGCGACTTTGCCGTCCTTGTCGAGGATGCGTTTCGGTGCGAGCCAGTGGCGGATGATGACGCCCTTGGAGGCGGCCAGATCCTGCTCGAATTCCGAGGCGTTCATATGCTCCTTGCCGCGGCGGTAGCAGATCGTCACCTCTTCGGCGCCGAGCAGTTTCGCCTGAACGGCGGCGTCGATTGCGGTCATGCCGCCGCCGAGAACGACGACGCGACGGCCGATGGCGATGTCGGCCTTGCTGCCGGCCTGGCGCAGTTCGGCAATATAAGCGACGGCGTCGGCAACGCCATCGAGATCCTCGCCTTCGGCGCGCAGCGCATTGACGCCAGCAAGGCCGAGGCCAAGGAAGACGGCGTCATATTGCTGGGAAAGGTCGGAGAGGCTGAAATCGCGGCCGAGTGCCTGGCCGTTCTTCACCTCGATGCCGCCGATGGCGAGCACATAGTCGACTTCCTTCTGCGCGAAGTCGTCGACCGCCTTGTAGGTGGCGATGCCGTATTCGTTCAGGCCGCCGGCCTTTTCGCGGGCGTCGAAGATAGTGACGTCATGGCCGTTGACGGCGAGACGATGGGCGCAGGCAAGCCCGGCAGGGCCGGCGCCGACGACGGCGATCTTCTTGCCGGTGGATTCGGCGCGCGTATAGAACTGCTTGTTTTCCGCCATGGCGACATCGGTCGCATAGCGCTGCAGCCGGCCGATCTCGACCGGTCGCTCTTCGGCGGTATTGCGCACGCAAGCCTGCTCGCAGAGCTGTTCGGTGGGACAGACGCGGGCGCACATGCCGCCGAGAATGTTCTGATCGAAGATCGTCTTGGCCGAGCCGAGCGCATTGCCCGTCGAGATCTGACGGATGAACATCGGAATGTCGATTGAGGTGGGGCAGGCCGTCATGCACGGCGCGTCATAGCAGAAATAGCAGCGGTCGGCTGCGACCAGCGCCTCGTGTTTGTTGAGGCGTGGATGAAGATCGGAAAAGTTTGCATCATATTCGGCGGGCGTGAGCCTGCCTTTATGAATCCCAGTTTCCAGTCGTCCCATTGAAGTTCCCTCTTATAGTAAACGGCTAGTGCTGGAACGGTAACTCAGCTTAAAAAATTTATCAAACGGTAAAATTTTGACTCCGCAATCCGCCGAGAGACACCTTCCAGCCACGGCAGAACCATATGCCGAATTGCCGGCATTCGCGGGGTAAACATATGTTTCAGCTGTATTTTTCTACAACGGAGGAAGGAGGGATTGCCGAAGCTTGAAACCCATTGTGAAGAGGGAAATGTATCGGAGGCCGCCGGCATCATTTCTTAGGCCGCAAGGAAATGTGAAAAATAGATGAATTTTTTAACACGCGCGTGGAACCAAGGCCTTGCAGCGTCGTTATGTGGATGTCCTGATGATGATCGCATCTCCTGATGCACGCCCAATATATCTCTCAGGACTTCTACTCACGGTCCCCTCCCGATGAGTGTAAAGCAGCCAGTGCGCCGCCCTCGCACTGGCTGTTTTCCTTTGTCTTCGCGGCGTCTTTCAGCGGCGTCTCAGAATTTCGTATTCGGTTTCGGGAATGGTCAGGCGATAGCCTATGCTGCCGTCGTCGACGGCGAAGTCGGCGCGACCGTTCATGGAGGTCGGCACGACACGCTCGAGCACCGTGCGGCTGAAACTGTTGTCCTCGAATTCATGGTTGGAGGGCGCATAAAAACGCTCCGACCAGGCGACCTCTATGGCTTTCCTGCCGTCGAGCTCAGCCTCCTTGCAATTCAGCGTAATACTGGTGGCGCCCGTCGAAATGGCGCCATGCGATGCGGAATTGACGATCAGCTCGTGCAAGGCGAGCCCCAGATGCACAGCGGCATTGGGTGTCAGGTGCGCATTGATGCCGTAGATCGGCATAGGAACGCCGGCATCGGGCCAATAGGGGGCAAACTGCTTTTCCGCTAGGTCGAACAAATATGCGCCGCGCCAGCTGGAATCAGTGATGAGATCCTGCGAATTCGACAGGGATTGGAGGCGGCCGCGGAACTTGATGAGGAAATTGTCGACGGAAAGCGTGTGGCGCGCAGTCTGCGTTGCGATGCCCTGAATGATAGCCAGCAGGTTCTTGGAGCGATGCGACAATTCGCGCAGCAGCGACTTCAGCACTTTCTCGCGGTGACGGCTTTCCGTGATCTCGGAGATGACGGAGAGCACGCCCTGCGGCTTGCGGCCGCCGACGCGCTCCATCTTCAGCTCATAGACGCGTATGCCGTCGCCGCTGGCGATTTCGACCTCGGCGGTTGCAGGCTTGCCGCTTTCGAGTACGCCCCGCTTTAGCCGAGAAAGATGCTCTCCATCCTTCTCGCCGAAGAGATGCGAATCGTTACCGCCTATGACGGCGGATGGCTGCAGGTGATCCGGCAGGTTGTCGGCATAGCGGATCGAAAGATTGATATCCTGAAACAGGATCGACACGCTGGCGCTCGCAAGCGCCCGCTCCATCAGAGCGGCTTTGCCTTCCAAACTCAAAGGCGCACCGGGTAATGGTTCAGAGGTATTCACCGGCCTGCCTTTCACTCGAATTCCGAGAACCCCGCCGATAGGACATTCCCACTCGTAACAACTTGAACCGACCTATAAAATCGCTCCATATAACAGTCGGTAAACCGGCCGCCCTCGACACCAACGCCCGGTCATAATCTTTGTTCCGACGCAGGGGTTTTACTTCGATCAGGCGGCCACCTTTGTGGTTTCGTTAAAGAAGAGGGCCTGGCTGATGAGGGCCTTAACCATGTCCGGATTGAACGGCTTGGTCACGAGGAAGGTTGGTTCAGGCCGCTCGCCGGTCAGCAGCCGCTCCGGGAAGGCGGTAATGAAGATCACCGGGATGCTTGCTGTCTTGAGGATGTCGTTGACGGCATCGATACCCGAGCTGCCGTCCGCAAGCTGAATGTCGGCAAGCACCATGCTCGGCTTGGTCGCATTGTAGAGCGCGACCGCTTCCGCATGCGTGCGGGCGATGCCGGTAACGCGATGACCGAGGCTTTCCACCATCTGTTCGATGTCCATCGCAATCAACGGTTCATCCTCGATGATCATGATGTCCGTTGCCACCTGCCGCGAGATTTCCTGGGATGCGGTATCGAGCAGATGCATGGCTTCGCCTTCTGAAACGTCGAGGATATCGGCGATCTCACCGATGCGGAAACTTTCGACCGATGCAAGCAGGAAGGCCTGGCGGGCAAGCGGGGGGACCTTGGAGAGGTTCACCGAGGCGCGCTGTTCCCAGGCAAAGGGAGATGTCGGTTCAGGAATCTGAAGTGTCACGGAACCGAACAGCTTCGTGAACAGTTTATAGAGTGCGACACGGTCGCTGTCCGTGTCGGGAAAGATGGTGATATCCGCGATGATGGCTTCCAAAACCGCGGCAACATAGGCATCCCCTGATGTCTGCGTTCCGGTCAAAGCACGAGAGTAGCGCCGCAAATAAGGAAGATGCGGCGCAATGCGTGTTGAAAGTGTCATCAAGGGCTCCCGCCATTTATCAAATTCTAATTAAATACAGCGCCGACGCCGTAACGACTAACAAACGTCAGTTGAGTAAAAAAGTTCCTCTTTGTCGGAACTTTTTTTAGGCAGCCGCATTACAATGCTTACAATCGGTGGGCCTCAACCTTTACGATTCGTTAGGCAACAGTTTTGGATGAGGTCAATCGGTCTCCCGGACGAGGAGGCAAGGCGCGCCTTATCCATGAACGCGGGACAACTGAGAAGCGAGCACGCTAAATGACGATCCAAAATCATGAGGACGCAGACAAAAAGACATCGGATCTGCGCGCGGTGGATATCCTCGATCCCAACAATCAGATCGGCAACCGATTGCGTTCGTTCTATGCAGCCATGCAGGACGAGGTTATTCCCGACCGCTTTCTCGACCTTCTGGAGAAGCTCGACCAAGCTGAGCGCATGGCTTCCGCAAAGGTCTCCGAATAGGAGGTGGGCGCGATGGATATGCAAACGAGCTTCAAGCGCGAACTTCTCGCAGCTCTGCCGAGCCTCCGTGCCTTCGCCATTTCTCTGACCGGCCGCCACGATCGGGCTGACGACCTTGTCCAGGACACTATCATGAAGGCCTGGGCGAAGCAGGACCATTTCGAGATGGGCACGAATATGAAGGCCTGGCTCTTCACCATCCTGCGCAACGAGCTTTATAGCCAGATGCGCAAGAGCGGCCGTGAGGTGCAGGACAGCGACGGCGTGTTCACCGAATCGATGGCGACGCATCCCTCGCAGTATGGCGCCGTCGATCTGCAGGATTTCCGCAAGGCACTGGATCAACTGCCGCCGGATCAGCGCGAAGCCATCATCCTCGTGGGTGCCTCCGGATTTTCCTATGAGGAGGCGGCCGAGATTTGCGGCTGTGCGGTCGGCACCATCAAGAGCCGTGTCAACCGCGCACGACAAAGGCTGCAGGAGCTGCTGGATATTTCCGGCGAGGCGGATTTCGGCCCCGATGCCACCTCCGCACCGCTGACCTCCAAGGCATTTGCTTTCTGATAAACAAGCGCGGCCGGTAGAGCGGTCGCTTACGATCTTGAGATAATCTCGCACGGCTTTCCTGTGTTGGCAGGCAAGCCGTGCGGATGAATTTCCGTGTCGCCAACCGTTTCCTGGCTTCAGGAATCGCCGGATCAGTCGTCTTCGTCGCTCGTTCCGAAGAGGTTGCCGAATACAAGGGCAGCAGCAATGGCCGCCGTCATCAACGGCTGTTTGCGGACGAGGCCAAGTACCGCGGCCGCCATCGATTCCATCGCCAGCCGACGTTCGCGGGCTCGTCGCTGCTCTTGCCGGTCGATGATTGTCATGATGACGAGGACGATCAGACCGAGCAGCAAGGCACCTGCTGCGATCAGCAGTGCCGAGACCGCTGCGCCATAGATTGTGGCAAGCCAGATGGCTGCCGCGACGAGCGCGAAAACATAGGCCGTCAACAGGAAAAGGACTGCGATGGCAATGAAAATACCGTTGCGCTTGGTTCGCGCAACGGTACGGCTGAATGTGCCCGACAGAAGCAGGCCTAGGACCGAAGTGATCATGCCGCCACCCTAGCGGCGAGACAGAAGCAGAGCGACGGCGAGGCCGAAGGCGGCCGCTGCGCCGATGGTGGCGACCGGATGCTGGCGTACGGTCCTGCGCACCTCGCGCGATCCTGTTGCATAGCCGCGCTGCAGATCGCGCAGCAGCTCCTCGCCACGAACAGTCAAATCGTCAAATCCGGCTTCGGCGCCGGCACGCAACTTCCTACCCTGCTTGGCGCTGTTTTCGCTCACAAGCTTGGCGAAGGCTGCGACTTCTTCCCGTAGCGATTCGATCTGATCCTCTATGCTTGCCTCGACCTCTTGCAGGCTGCTGCCATTGCGCTTACGGCGCGCCGAATGGAGAATGGATGTAGCCATGTTGAACTCCCTTTCGCTTTGCTTCTGCATCTCAGGCGCTCGTTACCCGCCTTCGTCGAAGATTATCCGGCACACTACGCCGTCTTCCGTTCGAAACATTGATTTCGATCACTTGTCCTCAACGCGCGGATGCAACAAAAAGTTCCGGAGCGTGTTGGGCGGTGGATAGTCAGTCGCCCAGCGCGCTGTGAGCGAGAACGAAGGGGGCATCATCGGCGGGGACGCGGTTGACCCTGAGGTTGCAGCCGAACACATCCCGAAGATGCCGGTCCGTCAGCACCTCCCTGACCGAACCCTCGGCCTGCAGCCGACCGCCCTTGAGCAAAACCATCCGATCGGCAAAAAGCGCGGTCAGGTTGAGGTCATGCATGATGGCGATGACACCGCCGCCGCGCCGGGCGAATTGCCTTGCAAGCGCCATGATGGCTAGCTGGTGGCTGATGTCGAGGCTGGAGACCGGTTCGTCGAGAAGCAGCCAGCACGGCTTGCCATCGATGACAGGTTCGGAAATTTGACACAGCACGCGGGCGAGCTGCACGCGCTGCTGTTCGCCGCCGGAAAGCTCCTGATAGAAGCGGCCCTCGAAGCCACTGAGATCGACGGCCGCAAGTGCCTCCATTGCGGTGCGGTCGGTCTGTTCCGGATGGCGGCTGCGGCCGCTCGCGAGGCCCATGCGAACGATTTCGCGGACGGTGAAGGGGAAGGATAGCGAGCTTGCCTGCGGCAGGACGCCCCGCATTTCGGCAAGCTGCCAGGCCTCCAGGCTGGCGATTTCAGTGCCGTTCATTCGAGCGCTGCCGCGATAGGCGAGTTCGCCGGAAATGGCTTTCATCGTGGTGGTCTTGCCGGAGCCGTTCGGGCCGCAGATCGCCGTCAGCGTTCCGGCCTCGGCCGTGAAGGAGACGTCCCGCACGACCGGCTTGCCCGCGAGCCGGACACTCAGATTGGACACATCGATCATCGCGGGCTCACAGGCTGAGGCGCGAGCGCTGCCTGAGCAGCATCCACAGGAAGAACGGACCGCCGACACCGGCCGTCAAAATGCCGATCGGCAGCTCGGCCGGAGAAACGATGGTGCGGGCAACGACATCGGCGATGACGAGCAGCGAGCCGCCGAGCAATGCCGAGGCGGGCAGCAGGAAACGATGATCCGGTCCGATCACCATGCGCAGAATATGCGGCACGACGATGCCGACGAAGCCGATGCCACCGCTGACGGCGACGGAGGCGCCGACCGCCGCCGCTACGCTGACGATGGCGATATTCTTCAGCCGCTGCACAGCGACGCCCATGTGGAACGCGGTGGCCTCGCCGAGCGTCAGCGCATTCAGACCTCGCGCCATGAAGGGAAGGGGCAAAAGAGAAATGATGATGATAGGACCTGCCCCCGCGACTTTGCTCCAGGTCGAGCCCGCCAGCGACCCCATGCTCCAGAAGGTGAGGTCGCGCAATTGCCGGTCGTCGGCCAGGTAGATGAGAATTCCCGTCGCCGCCAGCGCAAGCGAACCGAGCGCGATGCCGGCCAGCAGCATGGTTGCGATGGAGGTCTGCCCGTACCGCGTCGCGATCTTATAGAGCAATATCGTCGTTGCCAGACCGCCGATGAAGGCGGCGATGGGCAGAGCGAAGATGCCGAGCAGATGTGCGACAGGAGCAAGCGCACCGCCACCGAGGACGATCATGGCGACCGCGCCGAGGCTGGAGCCGGCGGAGACACCGATCAAGCCTGGATCGGCCAGCGGATTGCGAAAAAGGCCCTGCATGACCGCGCCGGAAACCGCTAGCCCTCCGCCGATCAGAAAACCGAGGACGGCGCGGGGCAGGCGGATATCGAAAATGACGATGTGATCGCGAACGCCGAGCGTGCTTTCCGCGCCGCCATTCACCATATCTGTAATGACATCGATGACCGAAGCATTCGACGCGCCCGTGGTGATCGAGAAGAGAAATGCAATCACCGAAACCAAAACGAGGCCGGCAATGACGAGGAGCGCGAGGGCGGTGCGATCCCCTTCGCGTCGGCCTGCCGTGGTTTGCGACATCTGCTTCAGCCCTGTTATGGCATCGTTGAATGCCACGTCAGCCTCCGTAGATCGCCGCGTTCAGCTCGCGAATGGCGCTGGCCGTGCGTGGTCCGAAGCCGAGCAGGTGCAGGCCGTCCATGCGCACGATCGCCTTGTTGCTCGCAGCCGGCGTCAGCGAAATGGCCGGCTGCTTCAGGAGATTTTCGTTCGACATCGACAGCGGCCCCTCGCGATCCATGATCAGGATGACGTCCGGCTTGGCCTCGATGATCGCCTCGCCTGTCATCGACTTGTAGCCGGAGAAGCCGCTGATCGCATTGACGGCACCTGTCAGCTTGATGATGCCATCGGCCGCCGTGTCGCTGCCGGAAGCCATGATCTTGCCGTTCTGGTTGCTGAGTACGAAGAGCACGCGCTTGCGTTCGGCCTCCGGGCGTTTGGCGGAATCGGCGATCGCGGCATCGAGATCGGCTGCGACCTCGTCTTCGAGCACCTTCGCCTTGTCCTGCACGCCGAGCAGCGCGCCGACGATTTCGATCTTCTTCAGGATGCCGTTGCGATCGTAGGTCTGCGGCACGGTCTCGAAAGGGAGACTGGCATTGCGCAGGACGGCCAAGGCTTCCGGCGGACCGGAACCTTCGACGGCGATGATGGCCGTCGGATTGACGGCCAGAATGCCTTCGGGCGACAAGGCACGCATATAGCCTACATCAGGAAGCTTGGTCGCTTCCTCGGGATAAAGGCTGGTAGAATCGCGGGCGATCAGCCGTTTTTCCTCGCCGAGTGCATAGACGATTTCGGTGACATCGCCGCCGATGGTGACGAGGCGTGACGTATCGATCTTCGGTGTTGCCTCGGCAGCATGCGCGTAGCGCACGAAGCCGCCGAGGCCCGCAATCGGATTGTCCGGCAGGAGCGGCAGGGTCATGACCGTCAGTGTCAGGGCGACCTCCCATGACCTGATGCGCTTGAGGGTCTTAAACATCGTCATGGAATCCTCTCACGCGGCGACGCTGGCGCCTGATCTCGTCAGGCGTTCCATGATGGCGCGCCAATCAGGGCGCTCGTCGAAGCCTTCCTTCCGCTTGCCGAAGAACTGGATGATCATCTCGCCCCTGGCATTGTAGGCTTCGAGCGAGGTGACATGGCCGTCTTTGGTCGGCTTGCGCACGGCCCATGTCTCGGCGATGTGATCCAGCCGCAGATGCAGGTGGAAGGTTGGGTCCATGACGTTGATCCAGGGACCCATCGTTTGCACGTTGAAGATCGAGCCGGAATGGATCTGGACGGTGCCTTCATTGGCGACGAAGCACATGATCGGCAGGCCCTCGCGCACGCAGGCGTGCATCATCTCCGCAACGGCGCCGGCATCCAGCTTCCAAGCATAGTCGTCGCCGACGGTGCGGATCGCGTCCTGGCGGCCGATCTTCAGCTTCTTCAGCATGCCGAAGAATTCGTGCGTGTCGGTCATACGGCTCCAATGATCGCGCAGCTCGCCGCGGCTGACATCGCCATCCGTGGCACCATTGTCGTAGCCCGAGCGATCTTCGATGAACTCCTGTGGTTGATCTTCGGCTCGCAGTTCAGCGACCATGGCGTAGTAGGCTTCGATATTCGAGGACGGGCGCAGATGTACCTTGTGCACAGCGTCGCCGGCCTTGTCGAAGAACTGCAGGCTCAGCTTCTTCTGGTCGCCATCGGTCTTGGTGACGGCAAAGCCATGCGCCCAGCGCTTCGGGAAGATGCGCAGATCGATATTCTCGCCAAGCACGATTGCCGCCTGCGCGCCGAATTTCATGTTTTCATAGACGCCGATCTTCTCATGCACGGCGCTTTCGTTGCGCGACAGGGCCATGATCTCGCCGAGCGAAGCAATGTGCGCCAGGAAGCGATCGACGTTTGCGTCGATGCGGATGGCGGAGATGCCGACTTCCGCCGCAACAAGAGCGGCTTCGGAAATATTGAGGCGGGCTGCGATGTCGCGCTCGCGCATCTTCGGGTTTTCGGCGCGGAAAGCGCGGATTTCAGCAGGGGTCGGTCGGGTCGTCTCAGTCATCTGTCATGCCTATTTGTTGAGTATCAGCTTGCCTTGGCGCGTAATCTTCATGCGGTAGATGACGCCTTCGTGCTTGATCATGATTTCGGTTTGGCCTCGGAAAATATCCGTGCTCTCGACAATTCTCACCTGCGGTGCAGCCGTGTGTTGCGTCAGCGGCATTGGGGTCTTCTCAGTAATCATCCTGTCTAGTTTGCCTGAAAATTCATCGGGGCCGGACCGTTGTACGGCCAAATTTATCTTGACTCTCATACTCATGCTTTCCTAAACACGCAATAGAAGACTGATAAAGTCAAGTTTAAAAATTTCGACGATGCACGCCAGGGACGTTGGCCGGGCAAACGCATCAACTCATACTCAGGAGACATGCCGATGCTGACGAAAACGATCTTGACGTTCGCCGTTTCGGCACTGTTTGCTGCGGCATGCTGTATTCCCGGCTTCGCACAGGATGCGAATGTGACTGCGGTGCCTGCATCGGCTACGCACAAGCTCACGGTCGAACTCAATGCGCTGACCCCTTCCCAGAAGGGTTGCATGATGACCTTCGTCGCCGAAAATGGCATGGCGATGCCGATCAACAAGATCTCTTTCGAGCTCGCCTTCTTCAACGACAAGAATGCCGTCGACCGCGTCACCGTGCTTGACTTCCGCGATCTGCCGCTCGGCAAGAAGCGCGTTCGGCAATTCGATATGCCGGGGGTGAAGTGCGACACCGTATCGCGCATCATCGTCAACGATACACCGGTCTGCGACGGTCCGGCGGCTGGCGAATGCAAGGCCGCACTGACGACCCGCTCGCAGACATCAGTTCCCTTCGAGGGCTGATGCCATGGCAATGCGCTCGGCGAAAGTTTCCATGGAGCGCCGCACGGATGGCGGCATGAATGACAACTATCCGAGCGTTCTGCCCGGCCATGAACTAACCGGCCTCGAGGGCGTGCCGCGACCGCCGACGGGCGAGGCGGTGGCGCATTATAGCCGCTTTACCGAGATCGGCTCATTTCCGGATCATCCGGCGGAGCCTGCCGTTGAGGCAACCGAAGCGTTGCCAATGGATGCGTCTCCCGAAAAGCCATGCCGGGCGGCCTCGGGCCATAAAGCGCCACTTCTCTTTTCCGGTCTGGGCTCATGCCTTTTCCATGCCGTCATTCTCGCGGCGCTGTTGTTTACCTTCGTCGCCAGGCCAAAAGATGCGCAGGAGGAGGCGGGTGATACAGTCAGCGTTATCGTGATCGGCAATTCCGATGCCGATCAGATGGCCTCGGGCGAGGAAATCCCGCAGAGTGAGCAGGAGCAAATGGCAGCCGAGGCAATGCAGCCGACCGAAGTCACGCCGGAGGACGTACAGCCGCAGCAGCCGGATACCGTACAGCCACAGGTAATGGAAGCGCAGCAGGCGCAAACTGCCGAGCCTGTTGAGCCCATCGAGCAAAACCAGCCCGTGGCTGTCGCCCCCGAACAGCCACAGATATTGGCAACGCAGGCACCGGCCGAGACCACGGTAGTCCAGCCGACCGAATCCGTGCAGCCTGTTAATACCCAGATTGCCGAAGCTCAGACGATAGTGGCTCCGTCGGAGGTCGTAACCCCGGTCGAGAAGCCGAAGCCGGTTAAGCGGCCGAAGGAAGTCAAGAAGCCTGCCGCAAAAATCGCGAAGGTAAAGTCCGGATCACGCGGTGAAAGCCAGGAGAATTCGAAGAAGGGCTCCGTCGACGGAACCGAAACGGCGCAATCCGATCATAATTCACAGGCAAATGCCCGCCGAACCGGCGCGGGGAGTGCCGCCGTCGCCAATTATCCGGGCAAGGTGCAATCGCGTATCCGACGCGCTGTGCGTCTCTCATCCAGATACGAACCTGGCATTACTGTGCGGGTCCGGCTCACGATTGGTTCGAGCGGTGACCTGACCGCCTTGTCTATTGCGCGGAGCTCGGGGTTCCCGGAATTGGACGAAGCAGTCACGAGTGGTATCCGTCGGGCGGCTCCCTTTCCGCCGCTTCCGCCGGAATGGGGCAGGCCGAGCTGGTCATTCACTCAGGAAGTGCAGGTAACCGGGCGATAGATTTCGGGCAGTTGAGCCGGGTGTCAAGCTGGGTGCCGCTGTCGACCGCAGAGTGAGATGGCATAAGGGCAAACTCCGCGCTTAAAAATATGATGAAAACTCTCAACTTTATACTTTACTGCAAAAATCAAGTTTAATAAGGTCACCTCGCGTTCGATGGACTCGAGCGTGCAAGAGCAATCAGCGAACGGGTGACGCATGGCGCGTAAGGGGAAGAAGCGTTCTGGGCGCGAGAGCGGCGCAACGCAGGCGACGGCACAGATTTCCGGGAAATCCGGTCTCGATGGGCGCAGCTTCCTCTATGTGGGTGGTCGCGATTGTCAGGTGGCGCATCTGCGCCAGATCGCCGGCAGCTTCGGCGCCGAGCTTATTCATCACGATGGCGGCCTGCGCGAGGCGGTATCCCGCATCGACACGGTCCTTCCGTCGGTCGACTGCGTCTTCTGTCCGATCGATTGCATCAGCCATGATGCCTGCCTGCGAGTGAAAACCGGCTGCAAGAAGTTCGGCAAGGCCTTCATTCCCTTGCGCAATGGCAGCAAGTCCAGCCTTGA
This sequence comes from Rhizobium sp., assembly GCA_039593415.1. Taxonomy (GTDB): domain Bacteria; phylum Pseudomonadota; class Alphaproteobacteria; order Rhizobiales; family Rhizobiaceae; genus Rhizobium. Next base: position 18,025 of record JBCNPI010000040.1, read on the forward strand.
GCGGGCGCTGCAGACGATGAATGAACGAGATGCTTCAAGATGATCGATAATGATCCTGAAGGGCTTATGCTGATCGGCCTGCATAAGCTGGCCGCACAGAATGGCGACGGGCTTGTGCCCGAACTCTACGAATTGCTGATGCGCCGCGCCGAGGAACAACGGCGGGCGGCAAATGTCGCGACATTTCCTGCCTGGAAGACGCGGCAGCCAGGAGAGGCGCCGGATCAACCCTTAGACGACGCAAGCCGTGACGGCGCAAATGTCATTGCCTTCGTGCTTGACGTGGATAAGACTGTCGCCCGTCGCAAGAAGGTCTGATCGTCGAACGAGGTTGCCAAGTTCATCGCCATGAACCGCTTCAAAGTCGTCATCGGTTTAGAGGGCGAATTCGAAGAGGTGTGGAGAGGGCGCGATTCCCGGCTTTCCGAAGTGCCCGGCTTTCTGGAGTTTCGTCTTCTGCGCGGCAAGTCCGATGTCGACGGCGGCTATACGCTGTTTTCATCGCACACCGCTTGGCACAGCGAAGAGGATTTCATCAACTGGACGAAATCCGAGCATTTTCGCATGGCGCATCGAAATGCCGGCGAGAACAAGCGCCTATATTGGGGACCGCCGCAATTCGAAGGCTTCAGCGTGGTTCCCGGTATTTGAGCCAGGGTTATCGCCGATATAAGCGCACCTGAGTGCCAGCCTTATGCTTTTATCGGGCTCATCCTGAAGAAGGCGCCGAGCGCTATCGCGGCCCAACCTGCGATCATACCCACTCCGCCCGTCGGAGCAGCCATTGGAAAGAGCGAGCTTCCGCCAAAATGCCTGATGATCAGGTCGCCGGCGAAGATCAGTGTTCCCAATCCCAGCAGGGCCGCGGCCACAGGCGCGGTGCGGATGCGATCGTAGCCGGCATAGAGCGCCAAAAGAGCAGGGGCATGGGCGAGGCTCATGGTGGAGGCTGCGCCGAGGAAATGCGTGTCGCCGCCATGGGTGGCCGCTGCGGCCAGCGCGACACCGCCGCCGCCGAGGATGCCGGCAATAAACAGGGTGGCCGGACGGATGATGGTGCCTATGGTCATGTCTTCCTCATTCCCTGTTCTGCATGTGGAAAGCCAGACGCTCGATCGGCTCCCAGATGATGGCACGCAGCTTTTCGTTCTCGATCGTTTCATCCAGGGCGCGGCGGAAGCAAAGGAGCCATTCGTCGCGCTCTTTCGGGCCGATGGCGGCGACAAAATGCCGGCTACGCAGCCGTGGGTGCCCGCGCTTCTCAATGTAAAGCTGCGGCCCGCCGAGATAGCCGGTCAGATATTCGTAGAATTTTTCCTGCGAACCTTCGAGGCTCGGTGGATGCACGGCGCGGCAATTGGCAGCCTCCGATAGCGTGTCCATCAATTCATAAAAACGCGATGTCAGCGCCCGCACAGTCGGGTCGCCGCCGATCGCTTCGTAAAGTGTGATGGTTTCTTCGCTCAAGTCCCGGCCCCTGTTTGCGATGTCCTACATGGCGACTCGCGGGCAAAGCCGCAACCGTCGAAGCGGCCGTGCGGCGTTTCGGCGCTGTTTTATTTCGCCGCCTTTAGTTGGAAAGCGTCGCTTTCTCCAGGAATGAGCTCGAGCGGCCAGACCGTCTGGCGTGATGTCCGCGGATATTCCTGGCTGTAGGCAGGCATACTGGAGAGCAGGATTTCCGCCAGTTCGACGCCAAGATCGTGCACCGAGGTGCGGAAGCAGGTCAGCGCCGGCTGCAGGAATTTGGCGCGCGGCGCCTCGCGGAAGCTGACAACGGCAATGTCGCGACCTGGAACGATGCCGGCTTCCATGAGGCGGCGATAGAGGCCAATCGCCATCAATTCGTAGATCAGGATCACGGCGGTCGGCTGGTTTTCGAGACGCAGCAATTCGTCGCCCACCTGATAGCCGCCCTGTTCGCTCGATTTCGCACGGAGGACCAAGGCTGGGTCATAGGGGATGCCATGCCGCTCAAGGGCGCGGCGATAGCCCTCCACGAAGACGAAGCCGAGATTGATCTCGCTTGCCGGCGCGCTGATGGCAATGCGGCGGTGGCCATGCGCGACGAGTCTGTCGACGGCGGCATTGGCGACGCCGTCAAAATCGAGGTCGGCCCAGGGATGCTGTGTGCCCGACAGGCTGCGGCCAAGCGCTGCGAAAGGGATCTTCGCCTTGGCGAGCAGATCGAAGCGCTTGTCGACGCGCTGCGTCTCCGAAATGATCAGCGCATCCACGATCCGTCTCGCCACCATGCGCTTCAGATATTCATATGGGTCTTCGTCATGCGGGCAGGGGAGCATGATCAGATCGAGCTTGTGGCGGGAGAACACGCTCTGCAGTCCGCCCGTTACGGTCAGAAAGAAATTGTCGCTGTTTTCAACCGTTTCCCGGCTGGATTGAATCATCAGGCCGATGACGTTCGTGGTGCCTTGTCTCAGGCTGCGCCCTGATTGGTTGGCGACATAGCCGAGCTGTTCGGCGGCGGCGAGAACGCGCTTTCGGGTCTCCTCGTTGACATCAGGCTTGCCGTTCAACGCGCGTGATACTGTGCCGATCGAGATATCGAGATGCTCGGCAAGCTGACGAATTCCCTTCATCGGCCGCGGTTTTCCTCCATGCTCCATTTTCCGTAGTCCTCCTCTATTGACACAGGAAAATCTTTTCGCATAGTATCGTAAACGTTTACGGAGCGCGTGTCATGAGGGGTTTGCGCACCGCCCGCTGGAGGACATCGTGAAATTTAATGCCATTTTGTGCGGGTGCGGAGCTATGTCCAAGGGCTGGCTCAGGGCCATCACCTCGACGCCGGCGCTCGCCGAATCCATACAGATTGTCGGTCTTGTCGATCTCAATCGAGCGACCGCGGAAAGCCTTGCGAAAGAGTTTTCCCTCGAAGGTGCTGTTATTGGCTCCGATCTTGCAGACGTCATCGCTGCGACCAAGGCTGACCTTGTTTTTGACATCGTCATCCCGGCCGCTCGTTTCGGCGTGGTGGCGACGGCCCTGAAGGCCGGTTGTCATGTCCTGAGCGAAAAGCCGATGGCGACGTCGCTCGCCGAAGGCGCAGCGCTGATCGATCTGGCCGCTAAAGCTGGTAAAGTCCATGCCATCATCCAGAACCGCCGCTTCATCTCCGGCATCCGTCGCATGCGGCGCCTTGTGGAGGAGGGGGCGATCGGCGAGCTGACGGGCGTCCATTGCGATTTTTTCCTCGGTCCGCATTTCGGCGGTTTCCGCGAGGAGATGGACAATGTGCTGTTGCTCGACATGGCGATCCACACGTTCGATGCCGCCCGCTTCGTGTCCGGCAAGGTGCCGCTTTCAGTCTATTGCATCGAAAAGAACCCCGTGGGCTCCTGGTACAGGCACGGCGCTTCGGCGCATGCGCTCTTCGATTTTTCAGACGATGTCGTCTTTAGCTATCGCGGCTCCTGGTGTGCCGAAGGCCGGCGCACGAGCTGGGAAAGCCAATGGCGGCTCACCGGCAGCAAGGGCATGCTGACCTGGGACGGCGAAGAGAATTTCGAGGCAGCCGTCGCCGGTAACGAGCCGGGTCTGTTGCACGGCTTTACCCCGATCGAGGTCCCTGGACCGAAACATGAAGAGGAGACGCACGGCCATGCCAGCGTCATCGCCTCCTTCATCGAAGCGATCAAAACCGGCAAGCCGCCCGAGACAGCGAGCTCTGACAATATTCGCAGCCTGGCCATGGTCTTAGGTGCGATCGAGAGCGCCAAGACCGGCCAGCGCGTCGACATTTCAGCACAAGGACAATGACATCATGACAAATCCGGCAAAAGCCATCCGCATCGGCACGATGATCAGGGCGACGAACGAGGATGCTGCCCAGAACATCGCCAAGATCGCCGATCTCGGCTTCGAGAGCTTCGAGCCCTTCTTCTGGCAGAGCACCAACGGCCAGAATCTTGCGGAACTCGGCAAGCGCTGCCGCGAGGCCATCGGTGATCGCGATATCACCATCTCGACTCTCGGCATGTTCGGCAATCCGCTTGAAGAGCGTGAGATGGACCTGCAGACGCTGCAGGGCTGGAAGGATTGCATCGACAATGCCCATCATTTCGGCGCGACCTGCGTTGCCGGCTTCACCGGCCGCATCCGCAACCAGCCGCTCACCGACAGTCTGCCGCGTTACAAGCAGATCTGGAGCGAGCTTGCCAAGCGGGCGGCGGATAAGGGCATCAAGATCGCCTTTGAAAATTGCGCCATGGACGGCAACTGGGCGACCGGCGATTGGAACATCGCGCATAATCCCGATGCCTGGGAGCTGATGTTCAACGAGACGCCTGACGACAATCTCGGCCTGGAATGGGAGCCTTGCCATCAGATGGTCTATCTGATCGAGCCGCTGCCGCAGATCCGCAAATGGGCGAAAAAGATTTTCCACGTTCACGGCAAGGATGCGACGATCCGCTGGGATGTTATCAAGGAACACGGCATCTTCGGCAAGGAGAAGTTCGTCTTCATGCGCACGCCGGGCTTCGGCGACAGCAACTGGACCGACATCATCTCCGAGCTGCGCTTGGCCGGGTGGTCCGGCTCTATCGACATCGAAGGCTGGCATGACCCGGTTTATCGCGATGCGCTCGAAATGACTGGCCAGGTTCATGGCTTGAACTATCTCAAGGCAAGCCGGGGTGGGGACTTCGTCGAGTAACGCATGCATCTGCAAAACTGCATCGATTTAGAAGGCAAGTTGTGCGTTAATGAAATGCCTGGAGCGATAGGCGCTTAGGGCATGACGGGTACCCGAGCGGAGGAACGGCCGAGCGTCCGCGCTTTGTCCCATGGGACAGGCGGGCGCTTGGCGCAGGTGAGAGGAAAACGCCGATGGCAGCGCGGGCCATGTCATCGGACAGATACCGTCACGGTTCGCATGGTGGAGGAGAATATATGAATATTTTTTCGAAGCTGGCGATCTCCGCCGGCATGTCGCTTCTGCTGGCTGCCGGCGTGGCGCAAGCCCAAAGCAAGACATTTAACGTCTGGTGGTTCGAGCTGCCGGATACTTCGCAGGCCAAGGCATGGACCAAGGCGCTCGAAGAGCTGAAAGCCAAACATCCGGACGTGACGATCAATTTCGAACAGAAGACGTTCGAGCAATTGCAGAAGGCAGGCAGCCTCATCCTCAATTCGGATCAGGCGCCCGACGTTCTGGAGTATAACAAGGGGAATGCCACGGCTGGCCTCGTCGCCTCGCAGGGCCTGCTGACGCCGCTCGACGATCAATTCAAATCGCGCGGCTGGGACAAGATTCTCAACGAGACCAATAGCCAGCTCAGCAAATACGATGCCAACGGCATCTACGGTTCCGGCCCGATTATCGGTATTCCCGTCTACGGCGAATTCGTTTCGGTTTTCTATAATATCGACATGTTCCAGGCCAACGGCGTGAAAGTGCCGACGACGCTGGCCGAGTTCGAGGCTGCTCTCGACACCTTCAAGAAGAAGGGCATTACGCCACTTGCCTACGGTACGGTGGATTCCAACGCACAGCACCTGCTCTATACGCTGGCGCTGACGCAGGCTGACGACACCTGGGTCAAGAACTATCAGGGCCTCAAGGCGCCGCTCGATACCAAGCCTTTCCTGTTCGCCGCTCAGAAGATCGCCGACTGGGTGAGCAAGGGTTATATTTCGAAGGATTCGACCGGCCTGAAGGGCACGGGCGGTGCTGACAATCTGTTCTCGTCAGGCACGGCGCCGATGTTCGTCAGTGGCACCTGGAACAACGGCAACTTCGCGAGCTCGATCAAGAAGTTCAAGTGGAGCCAGTTCCTCTTCCCGACCCCGAAGTACAGCGTGGGTTCGACCGGCAACCTCTTCATGGTGCCGAAGAGCGCGAAGAACAAGGACCTCTCCTATGAGTTCATCGATCTCGTCCTGAGCAAGGAAAACCAGAACCTGCAGGCCAATCTCGGTGGCGTTGCCATCGCCGCCGATCCGGCTTCGGTCACCGACGAAGTCGGCAAGCGCAATGTCGAGCTCTTCAACCAGATCTCCGGCAAGGGCGGCCTCGGCTTCTACCCGGACTGGCCGGTTCCGGGCTACTACGAACTGCTTATCCAGGCGACCACCGGTCTTGTTAACGGCTCGACCACGCCTGATCAGTTCGTGGCGCGCCTGAAGAAGGCCTATGACGACGTGCAGGCAGCGCAGTAATACCATCGGCGACAATCACAACGGCAAGACGGCTTTCATGCCGTCTTGCCGTATCGGACTGGAGGATTTCGATGGATAAGTCGAAGAGCGCCGGCAGGGCGGGGTACTATCTCTATATGGTCCCCGGCGTGCTGGGCTTTGTTCTCGTCGTGCTCGTTCCGCTGATTGCCAATTTCGCGATCAGCTTCACGACATGGAAGGGCGGCGTCATCCCGCCGCGATATGTTGGCTTTGAGAATTACCAGCGGCTGCTTCACGATGCGGCTTTCTGGGGTTCCATCCAGCATACGCTGCTGTTCATCATCTCGATGACGATCGTGCCCATCATATTGGGGCTGGTGCTGGCGGCGGTGCTGTTCGACTATATCAGTGCGCAATTCAGCCAGACATGGTCGAGCTTCTTTCGCGCAGGCTTCTACCTGCCGCAGATCCTGCCGCTGACCGCCGCCGGCGTGCTATGGGCGTGGATTCTCAACCCCATCGGCATCATCAATGCGGTGCTGAAGGCGATCGGCCTCGATTTCATGGCGAAGAACTGGCTCGGGGATGCCACTTATGCGCTGTGGGCCGTTTCGGCCGTCATCGTCTGGGTTCAGGTGGGCTACTGCCTGGTCGTGTTCATGTCCGGACTGGCACGCGTCGATCCCTCGCTCTACGAGGCCGCCGAACTCGACAATGCCAGCTGGTTCGCGCGTTTCCGCGCCATCACCATTCCGATGCTGATGCCTGAAATTTTCGTCGTCGCGCTGACGACGCTGATTGCGGCGCTCAAGGTCTTCGCACCGATCTATGTTCTGACGTCAGGCGGGCCGGACAATGCGACGACGGTTCCGTCCTATCTGTCATACTACCATTTCTTCACGACGAACCGCGTCGGATATGCGGCAGCCATCGCGACGCTGCAGACGGTCATGACCATCATACTCGGCATCGTCTTCCTGCGTATGCAGTCGAAGCAGGCCGAAGGAGGGCATTGAGATGGCAACGGCATCCTCGATTTCCACACACGTAGTTTCGACCGAACATCGTACAAGAAGGGGTTTCGGCCGCTGGGTCGTTCTCGGCATCCTGCTGGTTCTTCTTGCAGGCACGCTCTTTCCGTTCTTTCTTGCGGCAGTCAACGCCATCAAGACGCCCTCCGACTATGCCGCCAATGGCCCGCTGGCACTTCCGCACAGCTTCGATCTGACGGCACTCAAGAACTTCTGGGCGACTGTCGATTTTCCCCGTAAGCTCTTCAACAGCGTTCTCATCAGTGGATGTACCGCTATTCTGGCCGTCGTTCTCAGCCTGCTGAATGCCTATGCCATCGGCATCGGCCGAGTGCGCGGCGGACAGGGGTTGCTCGTGCTGCTGCTGATTTCGATCATGGCGCCGCAGGAGGCGTTGGTCTATCCGCTCTACTATATGTCAAAGCAGGTGGGCCTGTTCGACTCGATGCTATCGGTGATCCTGATCATCGGCGTCCTACATACAGCATTCGGCACGTACTTGCTCTCATCTGTCATGTCGACCTTCCCGCGCGAGATCATCGAAGCGGCGCAGATCGACAATGCGACGCGGTGGCAGATTCTCTGGATGGTGATCGTGCCTGTGCTGCGCCCCACGCTCGCGGTGCTGGCGACCTTCTTCTTCATCTGGACGTGGAACGAATTCCTGATCCCGCTTGTGTTTCTGGTTTCCAACAACAACCAAACCGTTTCGGTTGCCATGGGCGTGCTGTCGGGCGCCAATACGCAGGATCCGACCGCGATCGCGGCAGCTTCTCTGCTTGGTATAACACCGACGATCATCTTCTTCCTTATTTTCCAGCGGACGCTGACGCGCGGTGTCGCGGTAGGTGCCGTCAAATAACCAATGCGGAAGCCTCGTTCGGTGGCCGACAGCCGCCGGCGGGGCGCGATGAATGGCAAGTCCAACGAAGTTCGATTTTTCCGCGGGAGGCGTAAAGTGGCAGGAATCAATATCAAGTCCCTCACCAAACATTTCGGTGCCGTGCAGGTTCTGAACGACATCGATCTGACGATCGAGCGCGGCGAGTTCGTCGTTTTCCTTGGCGGTTCGGGTTGTGGCAAGTCGACGCTGCTGCGGATGATCGCGGGCCTGGAGTCGATTACCAGCGGCGAGATCTGGATCGGCGGCCGCCGGGTCGATGAGCTGCCGCCGGGCGAACGCGGCGTATCGATGGTCTTTCAGTCCTACGCGCTCTATCCGCATATGACCGTTCGCGACAACATGTCCTTCGGCCTGAAAAATATCAAAACACCCAAGCACGAGATCGCAAGACGCATCGAAGAGGCCGCGAAGATCCTCGAAATGCCGCACCTTCTCGATCGCAAGCCCTCGGCACTCTCCGGCGGCCAGCGCCAGCGCGTCGCGATCGGCCGCGCCATCGTGCGCGAGCCCGATGTCTTCCTTTTCGACGAGCCGCTCTCCAATCTCGACGCCGGCCTGCGCACCCGCACGCGCGTCGAGCTGGCGCAGCTTCACGAGCGGTTGGGCGCGACGATGGTCTTCGTCACCCACGACCAGGTAGAGGCGATGACACTCGCCGACCGCATCGTGCTCCTGAACAACAAGAAGATCGAGCAGGTGGCGACCCCGGTCGAGATCTACACCCGCCCGGCGACGCGCTATGTCGCACAGTTCGTTGGATCGCCGGGCATGAACTTCATCAACATAGAAGGAGTTGGTGAAGTGGGCGGGCTGGCGACTGCAAGATTGCCGGATGGTTCGGTCATCAAGACGGCCGTGGCGCTCAACGGCCTTGCGAATTCCGGACTGACGCTCGGCATCCGTCCGGAGCATCTGGTCGTTACGACGGCGGAGAAGGGCGATATCGGTGGCCAGGTCGAGACCGTCGAACGCTTGGGCGATCGTTCGCTCGTTCACGTCCGGCTCAAGGACGGCTCGAAGATCAT
>JBCNPI010000400.1:0-4947 GCA_039593415.1 Rhizobium sp.
GCGACGCCTACTGGCGGGTGAACCGCAAGCTCGAAGCCGTCTATCAGTGGAACCGTGCGCTCGCCTCCAAGCCGGAAGAGGCCGATATTCCGAAGATCAAGGAGAAGATCGAAAAGGGCTTGCCCGCGCTCGATAACGATCCGAAGACCGTCGACAAGAGCAAACAGCCGGATCCAGCGCCGGCACCCGCGCCCGACACGAACGCCCCGGCGCCGGTCGACAAGAAGTCCTAAGACTTCCCATGAATACGATCTTGGCAGCGGGCGATTTCGACCTCACGGAAGAAGCGCCCGCAAAGATCAATCTCGCACTGCATGTCACAGGCCGCCGCGCTGATGGCTATCATCTGCTCGACATGCTGGTGAGCTTTGCCCGGTATGGCGACCGCCTCGGCTTTCGCGACGGCGATCATGACGAATTCAGCCTTTCCGGGCGCTTCGGTCCACTTCTTTCGGCCGATGCCGAGGCAGGTGACAACCTCGTGATCAAGGCGCGTGATCTGCTGCGGCAAGCCGCCCGCACAGCCGGCTTCGACGCGCCCGCCGTCCATATCCATCTGGAAAAGAATCTGCCGATCGCATCGGGTATCGGCGGCGGCTCCGCGGATGCGGCCGCGACATTGCGCGGGCTGATGCGGCTATGGCGCCTCAAGCTGCCGGAGAACACGATCAAGGCAATCGCCCTGAAGCTTGGCGCCGACGTGCCGATGTGCCTTGCCAGCCAGCCGCTGGTGGCGCGCGGGATCGGCGAGACCATAGACTTGCTGCCGGCGTTTCCCTCTTTCCCAATGGTTCTCGGCAATCCGCTCGTCGGCGTCTCCACACCGGACGTTTTCCGCCTGCTGACCCGCAAGGACAATCCGCCGTTGCTGTTTCCATCGCAGATGCCAAAGGGATATGGCGAATGGATCGACACGATCAGAAACCTGCGCAATGATCTCGAGCCGCCGGCACGCTTGATCTGCAGCGAGATCGCGGTACTTTCCGGCCTGATCGAAAGCCAATCCCCGATCGTGACGCGCATGTCCGGCTCGGGTGCGACATGTTTCGGCATCTTCGCGGATGTGGAGCAGGCGAAGGAGGCCGCCGCTTCGCTTCACAGCCAGAGGCCGGACTGGTATTTCCAGATGACAGAAACAATTGCGGGAGAGGCGTGATGGCGGGTTCAGCTAGCGAAAGATCCTTCATTCCCGTCGGTATCGCCGTGCTGACCGTTTCCGATACGCGCACGCTTGCCGACGATAAATCAGGCGATACGCTGGTCGCACGCATTGCGGACGCCGGTCACCGACTGGCTGCCCGTGCCATCGTTCCCGATGACAAGGAGCGCATCCGCGCACAGGTGGAAGCCTGGACGAAAGATGACGCGATCGACGTCGTTATCACCACCGGCGGCACGGGCTTTACCGGCCGCGATGTCACTCCGGAGGCGCTGGAGCCGCTGTTCGAGAAGCGCATGGACGGCTTTTCCGAGGTATTTCATCGCATCTCCTACGATAAGATCGGCACCGCGACGATCCAGTCGCGGGCCACCGGCGGCGTCGCCAACGCGACATTCATCTTCGTGTTGCCAGGCTCCCCCGGCGCCTGCAAGGACGCATGGGATGGCATTCTCAAAGCGCAGCTCGACTATCGTCATATGCCCTGCAATTTCGTGGAGATCATGCCGCGCCTCGACGAGCATCTGAAGCGCGGTGCCGGCTCTGCATAATTCCTCAAATCCTGACCGATCTAAGAATAAAATGCCGCAGCGACCTTTGCGCGTCACATATGACGCGGGCGCCGCGTATGCGCGGTGCTTTGCCGGGAAGCTATGCCTTCCGCCCCGGCAAGGCAGGAATTGATTCCCAGCTCTCGCCGTTGAGGATGATACAGCTGCGGCCGGAAATGTCGCTGATCATGAGCGTCCAGTTGCCACTTTCTGCCGCATAGATTTCAACGACCGTGTCGGAATCGAGTTTACCGACGGCGGAAAGCTTCTCGGAGAGGTGATCACTGAGGAAGCCGACAAGATCGACGCGTTTGGCACAAGCAAGCGTCGCCTGCGAAGCAGCCACACTGGGATAAAAAATTGCCGCTGCCACGAGGACCGTTGCCGTGAAGCGGGTGAACATCGTGCGTTTCATGACGCACCTCCTTTCGCCGGTATCCCGGCGGACAAGGAGTGTTCCGCTGACCTGTTCCGCCGCATATCGGCATCTTCATGGTCGGCCGCTCGACGCGACACGCTGGAGGTGCCGCCCACAAAAGAATTATCGCAGCTATTTGCAGCTTTTCAAATGAAATCTCGAATCAAGCATGTGCAGCGCCGCGCGTCATATGGGAGGCGCAAAGGTCGCTGTGGCACCTTAAATCACGCAGCAGCGCTATCGTGCTGCGCGCGCCACCCAGGAGGGAATGAGCTCGCTCGAAAGCCGCCTGCCTTTCTGGCCCTTGGCGAATTCGGCCAGCCGCATGCCGGCTTTCGCGGCGGAGATGGCTTGACGCTTGGAAAGCAACAGACCTAGCTCGAGCGGTGAAGTACCGCGGCCGATCCGCTTCAAGAAAGACCGACGATAGCCGCGCGAGGCTGTAAACCGAGCCGGCATCTTGTTCAGAGAGACATATTCGGCGATCTCGTCGATCCATCCTGCTTGCGGCCGCGCGCCCGGTTCGACCAGCAGCAGCCATTCGCCACGCGCCGAGCGCAAGATATCGTTAATATCCCATTGCGAATAGAAGCGGCATCCGGCCGCATCCGCCACCTTCGATGTGCCGTCACTGGAGCCATGATCGAGCACAACCACATCGCTGACCAGCCCCTCGACCGCGCCCGCCACCAATACCGCCAATGTCTGCGCCAGCTCTGGTTCATGATCCTGGCATTCAATGATTACCGTCAGCATTGCCCATTTATAAAGCGCCGCACATTTTTTTGCCAGCACAAAGCCTTGTATCCGGCTGTTTGAGCAAGGGCTTACGCATGGGGCTGAAGTACCTTCAATATCTCCCTAAATCCACCGGAAGCGCAAGCGAGCGGAGCATAGATCTGCATTTTGTTCTTGCAATGTTCTCATTTGTCCGATAGGAATTTAATCATCTTAGACGCGGCATGCGGGGGCATGCACCGCCCTGGAGCTACCGATGAACGAGCAGTCCCTTGCAGGGCAGGCCGCTTTCGCGCCTGCCAATACGGCAGACGTTGCCAACGCCTTGATCGCCGATGCCGGTCTCAGGGTCGACGCCGAGCGCCGGCGCGGGCGCGGCGCAGGGTTGAACCCGAGCGGCCGGTTCGAGCCGCAACAGCGCGAAGCCTTCGACGACGGATGGCAAAGCTGGGAAGAGCTTCCGCCCTTCAAGACCGAGGTGCAGGTGGAAAAGCCACGCACCGCCATTACCCGCAACGAATCTCCCGATATCCCCTTCGACCGGTCCATCAACCCCTATCGCGGCTGCGAGCATGGCTGCATCTATTGCTTCGCGCGGCCGACGCATGCCTATATGGGCCTGTCGGCTGGGCTGGATTTCGAATCGAAGCTGTTTGCCAAGCCGGATGCGGCAAAGCTGCTGGAACGCGAGCTGGCGAAGCCCGGCTACAAGCCACGTGTGATTGCCATCGGCACGAACACCGATCCCTATCAGCCGATCGAGAAGGAATGGCGGATCATGCGCCAGATTCTCGAGGTGCTGAACAGGGCGAACCACCCGGTGGCCATCGTCACGAAATCGGCGCTGATCATGCGCGATATCGACATTCTTCAGGAGATGGCCGCCAAGAACCTGGTGCGGGTGGGATTGTCGGTGACGACGCTCGACAGAACCCTGGCGCGGACCATGGAGCCGCGTGCTGCGACGCCGCCGCGACGGCTGGAGGCGATTCATGCCCTGAGCGAGGCGGGCATCCGCACGTCGATCATGGTGGCGCCGATCATTCCCGCCCTCAACGATCACGAGATCGAACGCATCCTCGATGCCGGCAAGGCGGCCGGCGCGCAGGAGGCAAGCTATGTCATCCTGCGGCTGCCGCTGGAGGTGAGCCCGCTGTTTCGCGACTGGCTGCTGCAGCACTATCCGGATCGCTATCGTCACGTCATGTCGCTGATCCGCTCGATGCGCGGCGGCAAGGATTACGACGCCGAGTTCGGCAAGCGCATGAAGGGCGCCGGGCCTTACGCCTGGCAGATCAGCCGCCGCTTCGAGATGGCGACGCGCCGGCTCGATCTCACGCGCCGCAACATCGCATTGCGCGACGACCTGTTCGTGCCGCCTGACGGCAGCGGCGTGCAGCTATCGTTGCTCTGATATTCCTTGCGGGTTTTCCCTGTACCCGCTGGAAAAGCCCCCCGGGTTGCCGCCCTGATCCACCGGGGGCTTGCAGGAGATCGGGTGGTGTGCGAGCTTCGCCGCATGTTAAGCAGCACATCACCCGATTCTCCCATGCTATTCGAGGATATCCCGCTCGTTCCCACATTCGAGCTGGAGCTGGTTGCCCGTCGCGCTGGCCATTGGCCAGTTGCGGGAGCAGATGAGGCCGGCAGAGGACCGCTCGCGGGACCGGTCGTGGCTGCCGCCGTCATTCTCGATCCCGACCGCATCCCGAACGGGCTGAACGATTCCAAGAAGCTGACTGCCGCCAAACGGGAGGAGCTGTTTGTCGAGATTCTCGCAACAGCGACGGTTTCCATCGCCTCGTCAAGTGCCGGTCGCATCGACATGACCGACATCCGCAAGGCAAGCCTGGATGCAATGCGGCGCGCCATCTGCGGGCTGGCGCTGCCGGCAAGCTATGTGCTGACCGACGGCCTCGACGTGCCGGCCGGGCTGGCATGCCCCGGGAAAGCCATCGTCAAGGGCGATGCGCGCTCGTTCTCCATCGCCGCCGCCTCGATCGTCGCCAAGGTGACACGCGACCGGATGATGGCACGCGCAGGAATCGTCTTCCCCGCCTATGGCTTTGCAGACCATGCCG
>JBCNPI010000401.1:0-4918 GCA_039593415.1 Rhizobium sp.
CGGCGAGCGCAATCAGCGCCACCAGCGGGAAATTCTTCCAGCAGTCGGCAACGATGAGTGCCGTCAGCGCCGTGCCCGGTTCGCCGAGCCAGGAGCGGTAGGCGTCGAGCAGACCGAGTTGGGTAAGGGCAGCGTTCAGCGCGCCATATTCGGGATTGTAGATGAGGCGCCAGAGTGTCGCGTTGACGACGGTTGGCAGCGCCCAGGGCAGGATCATCAGCGCGCGCAGCACGCCGCGGCCCTTGAAATTCTGGTTCAGCAGCAATGCGGCCAGCACGCCGAACACCATCTCGGCGGCGACGGAGACGATTGCGAACCAGGCTGTCGTGATCAAAGTGCGCTGGAAATTGGAGTTCGCCAGCATCTTCGCGTAATTGTCGATGCCGACAAAATTGCCGCCGGTTCCCACAAGCTTCGCGTCGGTGAAAGAAAGGCCGACCGTATCGACGAGAGGCCAGCCGATGACCGCGATCATCACCACGAGCAGCGGCAGCATCAAAGCCCAAGCGCGGGTTGTCATAGAGGTGCCGGACATGGCAGGCCCCTTCTTTCATTCTTCATGAGGATCAAGAGGCGGGCGGCAACTGTGCCGCCCGATTAAACTATCAGAGACCGCTGTTGTCGGCAGCGGACTTCAGCGCATCTTCCGGAGAAGATTGGCCGAGCAGCGATTCCTGGATCGCCTGCTGAAGTGCGGTCGACAGTTCCTGATACTTCGGCGTCGTCGGACGCGGATACATGGCAGCGAGGCCGACCTTTGCGGCCGCGATCAGTTCTTCCTGACCTTTGGTGACGGCCGGATCACTGTAGGACGATGCCCAGATCGGCAGACTGAGTTTGGCATACTGGTTCTGCGTCGGCTGCGAGGTCATGAAAGTGATGTACTTCCAGGCTTCGTCCGGATGCTTGCTGGCAGACGTGATGCCAAGTCCCATCGAACCGTTGACTGCCGAAGCCTCGCTCTTGCCGGCAACGCCCGGGGCTGGCACGACGCCGACCTTGCCCGCGACCTTGCTGTCCTTCGGGTCGTTCGCCATATTGTACATGTAGGTCCAGTTCAGCGCGAAGGCGGCATCGCCGTTTTCGAAGACCTTGCGGACATCCTCTTCGAGGAATTCCTTGGAGTTCGGATTGGTGAGGCCGGACTTGTAGCTGGTGACCATGTATTTCAGGGCATCGAGACCGCCGCCGGTCTGGAAGGCCGGCTTGCCGTCCTTGATGAAGTCGCCCTTATAGGCGCT
This sequence comes from Rhizobium sp., assembly GCA_039593415.1. Taxonomy (GTDB): domain Bacteria; phylum Pseudomonadota; class Alphaproteobacteria; order Rhizobiales; family Rhizobiaceae; genus Rhizobium. The sequence continues at coordinate 1,242 of JBCNPI010000401.1, forward strand.
GACGAGCGTGGCGTAGTCGCAGATCGCGGCCTCCGCCTGTGACCAGCTCCAGGCGATCGGGGTTGCCAGAAGGCCCTTGTCCTTGATGATTTTCGCCTGCTCGTTCAGTTCGTCCCAGGTCTTCGGCGGCGTCTTGATGCCGGCCTTTTCCAGGATGTCCTTGTTGTAGAACAGGTATTTGGTGTCGAGAATCCACGGCATGCCGTAGTACTTGCCGTCATACTGGACGGTCGTCCAGGCGCCGGGGAGCACGTTCTTCTTCGTGTCGTCGGAGATGCGCGAGGAAACGTCGATCAGAACCTTGTTGGTCGCGTATTCGGCAGGCCAGATCACGTCGAAGAGCACGACGTCGTAGCCGCCGCCGGAGCCTTGAGCGAGCACGGTCTTGTCGTGCAGGCCTTCGTAGGGAACGAATTCGAGATTGACCTTGATGTCCGGATTGGCCTTGGAAAAGGCGTCCGTCATGGCGCGTACATCGGCTTCGCTATAGGCAGCCTGCGCCATGAATAGGGCATTGATCGTGGTTTCGGCAAAGGCGTGCGAGGCGAAGGATACGCCGATCAGTGCTGCGCCGAGCAATGTTTTGTTCAATGATTTCAACATTCCATCCTCCAGTTTTTGACGGTCACGCGATTTTTCCGACGGCGGCTGACGTCGCCATCGGTTGTCGAGCAGGCAATTGGCCGGGCTGGCCGCCGAGCATCGATCGGCGCGTCTTGGAGCCACGAGGCCCCGTTTTGTTCCCTGATGAAACTCTGTGGTTTCTTTTAAGTCAATTGTCTTGACTAATTTCTTCTTCAATATTCTATTGGTGTCAAGAGGCAAAAACAGATGAACGATATTCGCCCGATCAGGGCCACAAGCGGAACGAACCACGAAGGCACCAGCGCCCATAACCGGCGGGTAATCATTGATGCCCTGCGATTGAACGGTGCGCTCTCCCGCGCCGATCTCGCACGCGCCACCCGCCTGACGAAGCAAACGGTCTCCAACATCATGGAGGAGCTGGAACACGATGGGCTGGTGACCTCAAGGGAAATGGTGCGCCGCGGCCGCGGCCAGCCCTCGACCCCTTATGGGCTCGTCCCGGAGGGCGCTTTCGCCATCGGCCTGCAGATCGACCGCCACATCACCCGCGCCATCGCTGTCGATCTCGTTGGCAACGTCCTCATCCGCAGGGAAGCGAACCTGCCGGCCGGCGGACCGGTGACGGGCACGCCTGTCGTCCTGCAGCTGATAGAAGGCGTGCGAGCCGAGCTCCGGCAGCGCGTGACGCAGGCGGAGAAGCGCCTCGTCGGCCTCGGCGCGGCGATGCCGGGTCCCTTCGGTATAGAGCAGGATGATGCCGACAATCCCTGGATGATGGGCGCGTGGCAACGCTTTCCCTTGCTCGAAACCCTATCAGCCGGCACCGGCCTCAACGTCACCCTGCAGAACGACGCCGCGGCCTGCGCGACCGCAGAGCGTATGGTCGGCGCGGCGCATGGGCTCGACCACGCCGTCTGCCTCTATGTGGGCTACGGTATCGGCGCCGGGCTCATCCTCGGCGGCGAGCTCTATAGCGGCGCCCATGGCAATGCCGGCGAAATCGGCATGGCTCTGCTGACATCAGGCGGGCAACAGACCCAACTCGAGCATCGCGCCTCGCTGGCTTCGCTCTACGACCACCTCGGCGTCGATCCGATGGCGCCTGATATTTACTCGCTGATCAACGAGCGTGCCGCCGCCGATGATCCGGAAATCCTCGCCTGGATCGAAAGGGCGTCGGTCGATCTGCGCTGGAGCGTGCAGCTTATCGAAACCATCTTCGATCCGCAGACGGTGATTCTCTGCGGCGGTGCGCCGGCTGCGCTGGCAACGCGGCTGATTGCCGCCATGCATCCGCTCCTGCCCTCCAATGCCGATCGTACCGAGCGGTTGCTGCCACGCCTGCAGCTCGGCATGACCGATCCTTGGGCGGTGGCGCGCGGTGCGGCGGCAGAGCCGATCGGCCACGCCTTCGATCCGCGCTTCCAGGCAATCTTGAAATCTTAAAGCTCAGGGTGGCGGGGGCTGGCGCCGAGGCGCGCAAGCACCTTGTTGGGAATGCCATAGCGCTGAATGACGTCGCGGCCGTTGCGCAGGCCGCAGATCTCGCGATGGATGAACATGGCCCAGACGGCTTGCGCCGCGGTATCCACCAGCCGCTCATGCTCGACGCCTTCCTTGCCCTTGGCTTCGCCCTCCTGCAACGCGGCAAGCGCCGCTTCCACCTTCATGCCATGATGGCCGAGCGTGCTGGCGCGTTCCGACATGACCTCATATCCGAGGATGCCGAGGCCCGTTTCCCTGGTTTGCGATGGATTGAAATTGCGCGGCGGGCGAACTGTCATATCGGGCTCCGCATGCTCTGGATGATCAGTCTCGGTCTGATGTTACACAACTGCAGCCGATTTCCCAAGCGGGACCATTTAGCCTTCGTCATCGTGAGTCGGTGCGCGTCAATCCGGAAATACCGGGATTTCGCGGCGGGCAATCTCTTTTCGGGTGGTTGCAGGCGATCATTTGAGGTCCAATGCAGACATCAGCGCTTCATCAGAGGCAATCTCGCCCGATGCCATAAGCGCAATTCAGAGAAAGGAAATCGGCATGACCAAAAATGCGAAAAATGCAGAAAAGCACTATGTCTATCGGACTATCGATTCGCCCGTCGGTGTATTGAAGCTCGTCGGCAGCGATGATGGCCTTGCCGCGATCCTCTGGGACAATGATCGGCCCGGCCGCGTGCCCTTGCTGATCGTGGCGGAAGACGACAGTCATCCCGTGCTCGTGGAAACCGAGCGGCAGCTGCGCGAATATTTCGCCGGCGGACGACAGGTTTTCGATCTGCCGCTCGACTTCGCCGGAACGGAGTTCCAGCAGAAGGTCTGGCAGGCCCTGCTCGCCATTCCCTTCGGCGAGACGCGCAGCTACAGCCAGATCGCAAACGAGATCGGTTCGGCAAAGGCAATCCGTGCCGTCGGCGCCGCCAATGGCCGCAACCCGATCTCGATCATCGCGCCCTGCCATCGCGTGGTGGGATCGGCTGGCGATCTCAGGGGATTTGCCGGCGGCCTCGAGCGCAAGGCCTATCTGCTGCGGCTCGAAGGGGCTGATACGAAGACATTCGATTTCGCGGCTTGATCATTTGGCGATCGTATGGCGCGCTCGTACCGCAAAGCCCTTCTCCCCTCGGGGAGAAGGGGGTGCGTGGTAACCTTTTTCCATATGAAAACAGCCCATCCGGAAAGTCGGATGGGCTGTTTTCATTTCTCATATCTCAGCTCAACGGCGGACCCTGACGTCATGATCGGCCGCCTCGTTTTTTTAGCCCTCGAGCCACTTCACCTGTTCCGGCGTCAGCTTGATATCGAGCGCCGAGAGGCTGTCCTCCAGCTCGGCGACCGTGCGCGGGCCGATCAGCGGGATGACGGGGAAGGGCTGGGCGACGACATAGGCAAGCGCGATGTGGATCGGGCTGCGGCCGAGCTTCTGCGCCAGTTCGATCGCCCTGTCGCGGCGGCCGAAATTGCGGTCGGAATACCAGACGCGCACCAATTCCTCGTCGTCGCGCTTGTCGCGGCCGGCGCGGTCGGTGAAGAAGCCGCGGCCCTGGCTCGACCAGGCGAAGTTCGGGATCTGCTTCGCATTGAGCCAAG
>JBCNPI010000402.1:0-4910 GCA_039593415.1 Rhizobium sp.
TCCTTCTTGACCTTGCGCGTTTCGAGATAGGCGAGAATTTCGTCCTCGCCGCCGAGCGTATCGATCAGCTTGTTCTGCAGCGCCTGACGGCCGGTGAAGATGCTGCCGTCGGCAAGCTTCAGCACTTCCTCGCGCGGCAGCTTGCGGCGATCCGCAACGAGATCAACGAACCAGCCGTAGCTGTCCATGACCATATTGCGGATCATGTTCTTGGCGTCTTCGCTTGCGGGATGAAAGGGCGACGGTTCGGCCTTCAGCGGCGACGATTTGATCTCGTCGAGGGAAACGCCGACCTTGTCCAGCAGATCCTTGACCTGCGGATACTGGAAGATGACACCGATCGACCCGGTGATCGACGTATCGCCCGCAACGATATCGTCGCCGGCGGTTGCAATCATATAGCCGGCCGAAGCGGCTACGGTACGGATGTCCGACACGACAGGCTTCTTGGCGGCGACGGCGCGGATCGCCTTGAAGATGCGCTCGCCGCCATAGGTGGTCCCGCCAGTTGACGAGATGGAAACGATCAGTGCCTTGACCTGATCATTGTCGCGGATCTTCTTCAGCCGCTCCAGTAGTTCGGGATCATCCTGGATGAGCCCGGAGATCGTGACGCGGGCGATTTGCGGGCCGCGCGCTTCCGGCAGGTCGGCGGCAAAGAAGCGGTAGAGCGCGAAACCCAGCGCCACAAGCAGCAAAACGGCAACAATCCGCCAGAAACCAAGCTTGCGGCGCATTTGTCGCCGATCCGCGATTGCAGAACTGTCCATCACGCCTTATTTCTCCCTGCAACAAATTGAATGCGCTGCGAACCGGATGTATGACACCTTGAAACCGGCACAATCCTCAGAGAAAAGCGTTTCCCGTTTCCGATGTCGGCGGGGACCCGCTCTACTGGTTCATCAGATAGGATGCCGTCCGAGCTGATGAAACCGGTTTATGGCACATTTTTCTGCCGAAATTCGCCGGCTGCAGAAAAAAATCCATATTGGCAAGCCATTGCAATAATGCGAAACGATCCGACAGGCTTTTTGGCACAGCCTCGCATAGCGTGAATGCGGTTCTCCGGATCATAAGAAGACGGACCTGTTGCATGCTCAATACGATCGAGCCCCCCGGCGAGGCAATGCGCTCGATGCCGGAAAGAAACGCGTATAAGGACGCGATCTTCCACTCTAACCGCGTAAAGCGGCTCAGGGTGCTGCTGCCGCTTGCCGCCGTCGTCGTGTCGCTCATATTCATCGCCGTCTCCGTCATACGCGCCTATCTGCCGGCGGACATTCGGATCGAGGGCGCCAGGATCGAGGACGGCAAGGTGGTCATGGAACGGCCCGCGATCGCCGGCCGCAACAAGGACGGCATCAATTACTCCCTGCTCGCCGAAAAGGCGCTGCAGGACATCAAGAACCCGAACATGATCACGCTGAAGACCATCAAGGCGTCCATGCCGGTCAATACCAGCGTGATCGCGCATGTGGTGGCCCAGAGCGCGGATTTCGATCGCCAGGCCGATACGCTGAAGCTTACCGAGCCCTTCGTCGTCGAGATGGACAATGGCTTGCGCGCCGAATTCAGGACCGCCTTCCTGGACGTAAAGAAGGGCGACCTCTCCAGCCAGGATCAGGTCGCCATCTCTCGAGGCGGCATGTCGGTTGTTGCGCGTTCGCTCAAGATGACGGATAAGGGAAGCGTAATCGAATTCGACGGGCAGGTTCGGATGAACATCGAACCTGCCGCTCTCCATAATTCAGATAGCGAACAGAAGCCGGGCGGTTCATGATAAAGTATTGGCCAAATTCAATTTTCAACTCCGGCTTGCGCAAGTCCGGCCTTCTTTGCGCTTTTAGCGCAGTCGCCTTCTTCGCAGCCGCTGACGCCGGCGCGCAGTCGACGACCAGCTCGATGCCGGGTCTTGCCCTTTCCAAGGACCAGCCGATCCAGATCGAAAGCGACAAGCTGGAGATTCACGACCAGGAGAGCCAGGCCGTATTTACCGGCAACGTCAAGGTGGTCCAGGGCACCACAACCATGCAGGCCGGCAAGATGACGGTCTTCTACAAGAAGAAGCAGGCGGGCGACGCCAACAAGCAGGCCGACAACCCGGTCGCCAAGGCTGCCAAGGAGCAGAACCAGTCGCTTGTCTCGGGCGATGCCAACATCGACCATATTCTGGTCACCGATAAGGTCTACCTCGTCTCGGGCACGCAGACGGCGACGGCTGACGACGGCTCTTTCGACATGACCAACCAGCTTGCGGTCCTCAAGGGCAAGAAGGTGGTTCTGACCGACGGGCCGAACGTATTCACAGGCTGCCAGCTCACCGTGCACATGGCAACGGGCGAGGCACAACTCGACGCCTGTGGGGGCCGCGTCCAGATCCAGCTCGATCCGAAGTCGCAGCAAGTACAGCAGCAGCAAAAGAAGAATTGATACCGGCCCCCTCGTGACGACATCGACAACCTCCACCTTGCCCGGCGTGCCCGGGCCGTCTTCTGCAGTATCGGGTTCACCGGCTGCGGACAAGGCACGCTATAAGGGTACCCTGATCGCCCGTGGCCTCACCAAGACCTACGGCAGACGACGCGTCGTCAACGGCGTTTCGCTGGTTGTACGCCGCGGCGAAGCAGTCGGACTGCTCGGGCCGAACGGCGCGGGCAAGACGACCTGCTTCTACATGATCACCGGTCTGGTGCCGGTCGATGAAGGCACGATCGAGATCGACGGCAACAACGTCACCACGATGCCGATGTACCGCCGCGCGCGGCTCGGCGTCGGCTACCTGCCGCAGGAAGCCTCGATCTTCCGCGGCCTGACCGTGGAAGAAAACATCCGCGCCGTGCTCGAAGTCCATGAAAAGGACAAGACGAAGCGGGAGCGCAAGATCGACGAATTGCTGGAGGAGTTCCACATTCGCAATCTGCGCACCATGCCGGCGATAGCTCTTTCGGGCGGCGAGCGCCGCCGCCTTGAAATCGCCCGCGCGCTGGCGACCGATCCGACTTTCATGCTGCTCGACGAGCCCTTTGCCGGCGTCGATCCGATCTCGGTCGCCGACATTCAGAATCTCGTGCATCACCTGACGGCGCGCGGCATCGGCGTGTTGATCACCGATCACAATGTTCGCGAGACGCTCGGCCTCATCGACCGCGCCTACATCATCCATGCGGGCGAGGTGCTGACGCACGGCAGGGCGAACGATATCGTCAGCAATCCTGAAGTACGCAAGCTGTATCTGGGTGACAATTTCAGCCTCTGATAGGCTGAAATTCCATTCCTTCACGCGCTAATATTACCGGCGTGCCGTTACGTGGCGGAAATCTACTTCCGCTTCACAGTTCCGCTTGACCAAATCCAATAAAAAAGCAATTTTTGGGCCAGTTGGAATTTCGCGAAGATTTTAATGAATGAAAACGCGGATTCCCGAGGAGTTCAAGGGGAGTCTCGCGTCCGCCATGGCACTATCGGCCAATCTTTTTCTGCGCCAAAGCCAGAGCCTGGTGATGACACCGCAACTGATGCAATCCATCCAGTTGCTGCAGATGACTCATTTCGAGCTGACCCAATTCCTCGCCCAGGAAGTCGAAAAGAACCCGCTGCTGGAATTTGCGTCAAATGACGAGGATATAGGCAGCAATGTGGACCGCGAGACCAAAGACGATCGCTTCGAAGCTCCGGAAGAAGCACACGGCGATGACGGTTCCGACCGCAGTACCGGCGATCTTGCGAGCGACTGGTACGAGAGCGACAATACCGGCAATACCAGCCGGCTGAGCGAAGAGCTCGATACGAATTTCAGCGACGTCTTTCCCGACGATGGCAGCCCGCAGCGCGCCGATGCGCCCGAGCTGCTCAGCCAGTGGAAATCCATGCCAGGCGGCGAAGCTGGTGAAAGCTACGATCTGGACGATTTCGTCGCGGGCCAGGTATCGCTGCGCGACCATCTCAATGAACAGATCCCCTTCTCGCTCCCCGTCATGGGCGACCGGCTGATTGCCCAGCACCTCGTCGATCAGCTCGACGATGCCGGCTATCTGCGTGCCGAACTCGGCGAAACGGCAGACCGCCTCGGCGCAACGCTCTCCGACGTGGAGCGCGTGCTGGATGCCCTGCAGCAGCTCGATCCGCCCGGCGTCTTTGCCCGCTCTCTCAGCGAATGCCTGGTAATCCAGCTCCGGCAGAAGGATCGCTTCGATCCCGCCATGGAGCGGCTGATCCAGAACCTGGAATTGCTGGCGCGGCGCGATTTTGCGACGCTGAAGCGGCTCTGCGGCGTCGACGAGGAAGACCTGCTCGACATGATGGCGGAGATCCGCCAGCTCAACCCCAAGCCCGGCAGCAGCTTCGAGACCGACATATCCGAGGCGATCATGCCCGATATCGTCGTGCGCCCTGCGGCCGACGGGAGCTGGTTCGTGGAGCTCAATCCGGATGCGCTGCCGCGCGTACTGGTAAACCAGTCCTATTTCGCGTCCGTCTCCAAGACCAGCCAGGATCATGCCTTCCTGTCGGAATGTCTGCAGAATGCCAACTGGCTGACCCGCAGCCTGGACCAGCGCGCCAAGACGATCATGAAGGTGGCAAGCGAGATCGTCAGACAGCAGGATGCATTCCTGCTGCATGGCGTCGATCATCTGCGGCCGCTCAACCTGAAAACCGTGGCGGATGCCATCAAGATGCATGAGTCGACGGTCAGCCGCGTGACCTCGAACAAGTATATGCTGACGCCGCGCGGGCTGTTCGAACTCAAATATTTCTTCACGGTTTCGATCGGCGCCGTCGAGGGGGGCGACAGCCACTCGGCTGAGGCCGTGCGCCACAAGATCCGCCTGCTGATCTCGAACGAAAGCCCGGATGCGGTTCTGTCCGACGACGATATCGTCGATACGCTGAAGAAGGGCGGGATCGAGCTT
>JBCNPI010000403.1:0-4886 GCA_039593415.1 Rhizobium sp.
TGTCTCGCCTGAACAAATTACTCCGAAGCCCTCAAAATGTTCCACTCAACGGACAACTTGCCGTCGAATATGAGTTGGAGATGAATGAAGCACTGGAGGCGGGCGGCAGCAAAATGGCGACGGCAACCACACGCTAAACTGACAGGCAAGATGGACGAACACACCTCCTTCAATTGTCATCAGGAACTTTCCGAAAGGCGCGTGGTTCTACAAGTGGAAGGGTTCCCCGCCTTCCTTTCGGTTCTCCTGACCGACGCCGGTAGCTGCTCGCTTGCGGCTATCGGCATTCCCTCAATGCAAAAATGTGGATCATCGCAGACACGTTGAAAGCCAGCCGGTCCGCGGTACCGATCAAGGGCAAGCACCTCGTCTTCCTACAACCGACCGTGATCGCCAAGATCGAGTTCCGCCGATGGATCGATGACGGCAATCTGCGTCACGCCTCCCACGCGGGTGCTGCTGCGGCGCGGGGAACGACGGCAAACATGCTTGATCTGGCCGAAGCGCCGGAAAGGCAAAGCCACGCCGAGCGGGCTGAGTATTGTGCGTAGCAAGATTTCTCGCGTCCTGCTCTTCTTGTCCGCATTCGCTATGGCTGCCGCCCGGTTACAAACGTCAAAGTAGAAGTATAATCGTATATCGGAACATTAAAACGATACATATTACAACATTCGGTTGTCATGGTATTTTGTAATATTCGGTCTATACTTGCATAATCGACAATATATGAGTAACGTGTGCGGCGTCGTGCATTTAAAGAGGGGTCTGAAAATGAGTGTAGATAGCCATCGGAATAACGCATCCGCGGTCCCGCAGAGCACTACTCGTGCCCGTGTCGAAATCGCAATGATGGAAATGGTAGAGAATTTGCAGCAGGAAGGGTTTCCGATCGAGGAAATCGCTTTAGCTTTGGCGGACGCCTCGGAGGATTATGTTATCCTTCTCGCTAACGAAAAAGCCTCAACACACTGACATACAGCTAATTCGGGGTGTTGCGGCTCGCTGAAGGACCGTCGCCGCCACCAATCACACAGTCAGGCGGATCTGTTTGACGCGAGGCAACGCGACCTTCTCGGTCAAAGGTGGGAACTGTATTGCGGCAAATTCTGCCTGGTCCTGCTGCTGATTGCTGATGACCGCAGCCAACTTTCGCTTACTAAACTCGCCTTTGCATCCAAGATGGTTCAGCTCGCACCCATCGATCGCTAGTTGCGATCGCAAAAACTGAACAGATGAGGGAATTTGCATGCCAACTGGCAAGGTTAAGTTTTTCAACAGCGATAAGGGTTTTGGCTTTATCGCGCCGGACGCTGGAGGTTCCGACGTTTTCGTGCATGTCTCCGCGCTGCAATATGGCGACGTGCTCAAAGAAGGACAGTCCGTCTCCTACGATCTGGGCCAGGATCGAAAAACAGGCAAACCGAAGGCGGAAAACGTCAGGCCCATGTGAGCAAAGCGAGTGGTGAACCGCCCTTTCGGTAGGGCACTCTGATTATTCGAGCTTATCGCATCGGCAGAGCGCACCACCAGCAGGAGATCCCCGCGTTCGCTGCGGATGGACAAACTTTGGGATGAGATATCATGCCCGAGGCGGACCGCGATGCTCATCAGCTCGCGCGCATCTTCAATCGCTTCAAGGCGCGCAGCGTCGAGATCTGGAAGTTCCGATCCTGCCAGGTCTTCCGCGACGCCCGCAGACGTCACCAGATCGAAGTAGTAGATCGGCATTGCAGCTCTTTCCTACCTGAACAAGGGCGAAGGCGATCGAGAATATCGATTTGTGCCCAACACTGCTTCCGACGACAAAGTTTCGTACGCCGCCGTACAGACGGTATCGTCCTTCAACGAAGGTGATAGTTTTCGATCCGTCCGGCAAGATCCGCCGCTTGTGACAAAGGACCAAGGAGGGGCGCTCTTCTTTTGTTGCGATTGTTTTCAAATTCGATAACATTGCATTCTATCCCTGTGTTCGAACTGGAAAAACCTTCTCTGGATATGATGTCTCATTGCTCTTCTGAAAGCGATAAGAGCGGAGTTGTGCATGCAGTTGATGAGCACGGTTCGCAGGGGATTCCGCTCAGCCTATCTCGCCGCCCGTGGAGCGGCGGATCCAGCATCGATAGCGTCGAAAATCCGAAGGCCTGGCTTGCGGCGATTGTCGAGAGTTCGAACGACGCCATTCTCAGTAAAATGCTTGACGGCACAATCACGACCTGGAACGCGAGTGCGGAACGCATCTTCGGCTTTTCGGCGGCTGAAGCGATCGGGCAATCCATTCTCATTCTGATTCCCGAGGATCGGATACAGGAAGAGGATGCCATTCTTGAAAGAATCCGCCGTGGCGAGCGGATCGACGATTTCGAGACGGTGCGAAAGCGCAAGGATGGCAGCCTTGTCGAGGTTTCTGTCACGATCTCGCCCGTTCGTGGAAAAAGAGGCAAAATCATCGGCGCATCGAAGATTGCCAGAGACATTTCGGAACGTCGTCGCCTCGAATATCGTCAAAAGCTCCTGCTCCGGGAAATGAACCACCGCATCAAGAACCTCTTTTCGGTAGCGTCGGCCCTGATTTCCCAGACCAAGCGGTCAGCACAAAGCGTGGACGAACTGGCAGACGGACTGCATGAACGCTTGGCGGCTCTAACGCGCGCTCATGATCTCATCTTGCCAGACCTCATCGACGGCGAAGTGAACGACAATCGCAAGACGACATTGTTTGCGCTGCTGGAAGCCATTGTTGCGCCGTTTCGCGATGCGTCGCAGACGAGGATTAAAATTGGAGGGACGAACATGGCTGTCGGAGGAACGGCTGTGACGTCGCTTGCGCTTATTTTTCACGAGTTTGCGACCAATTCCGCCAAATATGGATGCCTCTCAGTCGAAGGCGAACTGTCCATCCAATGCTTGACTGAGGGACAAAACCTTCACCTGATCTGGACCGAGAGGGGGTGTCCGACAATGGACGCCGCGCCTCGCGCAGAAGGTTTTGGCGGACAGCTTGAACGGGCGATCGTTACGGCTGCACTCCGCGGACGAATTTCGCGCGAATGGAGCTCTTCCGGGTTGATCATCTCGATGCAGGTCCCGTTATCTCACCTCGGCACGTAGACTTCTGCCGCGGTCACTCTAGGAGAGCTAAGAGCGGCGACTGGACGCTACTCCAACCGTCATTGCGACGGTCACCTACTGTTTCTGATCTCGAGGCGATCAATTCCAGCGATGATCGGCTGTGCGCTCCGACTGTATCTTGCGCCGCGGTAACTCAGAGGCGCCGGATGAATGGATCGACGATGCGACCGACACCTAACAACCATGGACCGCGCACTATGATCGGCGGATGGACCTTCGATCGGGAAGTTCGTGGGGTCGCATCTTAGACCCGGATGAGATTAAGGCGCAGAGCGCTAACGACTGCCTGCGTTCTCGTTGTACATCCGAGCTTTTTCATCGCGCTCCCGATGTGATTGTTGACCGTATTTTCAGACAGCTCGAGAATCTCCGCGATTTCAGGGCCCTTCCTTCCACCGGCCGTCAGTCTCAGGCAGTCCAGTTCGCTCGGCGTAAACGCAATCGGCCTGTGTTTCTCGTTCAACGTCAGCTGTGAGAGCCGATCATAAATTAGCGTCGCAATAAACAGAATCTTCGCCATTTCAATCATACTGAGATTGCGGGACCCTGAAATTGACATCGCACCGCGTCCACCCGCGGCATCGTGAATGGGAAAGTAAGCGCCCTTTTCCATCCCATAGCGCCTGAACAAATCGATGACCGTGGCCTTCTTGCCTTCTTCGCGATGGGTGTTGATCGCCGCGACATCATAGTTGAAGGGGCTGGTCGATCTCAGCATCCGGCGGATGACGGGACTGTCGACCATCAGGTTATGAGCATCATAATAATCGACCATTTCCGCCGGCCAGTTGGTGATGATCTTCGTTGCTCCAATTTCGACGAAATCGACCGTGGGAAGCGTCATGATCAGGAACGCGGCCATTCCTAGATCCTGAGTGAGACCCTTCATATATTTGAAGACTTCGTAATGCGTATTGAAGCGTCCCGCGACTTCCTCAATTCGATTGATTTCGCGCTCGAGCGTCATGTCTTTCTCCGGCCAGCAGTCGTCCCCGCGCTTGGCGGCCGATGCCAGCTTATGCTGCTAATCCCGGGATCGAACCTGCACGCGCAGTGACGGTTCAACATGTCGCTGCATAGGAAAAACGCAAGCCTACGGGAAACATCAGCATTTTAGGCGAGCGCCTGCTTAACAAATAGTAAACGCGACCTTAGATATTCAGGCGTAGGTTGAGCTTAAAATCAACAATTTTAACGCGCGAAAAGGGCCCTTGGAAAACCCCGGGCGCCGATGCCATCGTCCGTAGCAAGTTGTTTAACAGATTGTTCTAGATACAATATTTCTCTCGGATCGCCTAGTGCGCGATGGATCTTATTCCATGAGAACCCGGTTAATCGATGCTTAATGTATTTATCGGATTTTATTTTTCAGCTTGTCCGTCCAGCACTCGCCCGTGATGGGTCGTGGCGGTCATTCAGGTAGGCCTCGGTTAGGAGAACAGCATGAAGAAAATTGCTTTAGGCTTCGGATCGGATGCCAAGGCCATACTGGCCGCGATGAACAGGTCACAGGCCATCATCGAGTTTGACCTCACCGGTAAGATTCTGACGGCCAATGCGAATTTCTGCGCTGCTCTCGGTTACGAACTGGCCGAGATTGTTGGCCAGCATCATCGGATGTTCGTCGAGCCGGCGGAAGCCTCGTCGGCCGACTATCGCGAATTCTGGGCAAAGCTTAATCGAGGCGAGTTCGATCAGCGCCAATACAAACGGATCGGCAAAGGCGGCAAGGAAATCTGGATCGAAGCCTCCTACAA
>JBCNPI010000404.1:0-4874 GCA_039593415.1 Rhizobium sp.
GCCCTTGGCGAGGGAGAAACGGTTGATCCGACGCACGGCACGCTGGTCGAAGGCGCCTATGCGGCCTCCATCGCTGCGCGGCTGGCCCACGAAATCGGCGTCGACATGCCGATCACCGACGCGGTATCCGCCATCATCGACGGCAAACTCGACATAGCCACAGCCATCGGACAATTGATGACGCGGCCGATCACCACGGAATAGAATAGCTTGAAGTTGGTCGATTTCCGGATATATTACTGGATATAACTGGAGGTCATGATGGTCAGCTCTCAAAAGCGTGCAATTCAGAACTACCGCTCTCGTCTTGGCGAGCGCGGTTTGGCTCGCTTCGAAGTGCTGGGGCTTGATCGCGACAAGGCCCTTATTAGGGAAATGGCACGACGGTTGGCCGAAGGCGGAGCCGAATCGGCCCGCATTCGCGATGTTGTTACCAAGACGGTCTCGAAAGAGCCTTCAAAAAAGGGCGGCGTCATTGCCGCGCTCAGAAGCTTTCCTCTCGAAGATGCCGAATTGGATCTCGAACGGCTGCGGACCGAGCCGCGTGAGATCGATCTGTGACGCGCTACTTGCTGGATACCAACATTGTTAGCAATGCGATCAAGCCGGAGCCTTCGCAGGCGCTTCTGGCATGGTATGCGGAGCAAGCGGATGATGATTTATTTGTTCCATCTCTCGTGGTGGCCGAGATTCGACGCGGTATTTTGATCATGCCGGTGGGTCGCAGGCGCAGTTTGCTGGAAGCATGGTTTTCAAGCTCTGCGGGGCCGCAGGCAGTATTTGCCGGGCGGATCCTTCCCTTTGACGGGCGCGCCGGATTGATTTGGGCGCAACTCATGGCCGAAGGGCGGTCGATTGGGCGTCCAAGAAATGCATTTGATATGATTATCGCCTCAATAGCGGTCGTGAATGATTGTGTTTTGACCACGGACAACGAAAAAGACTTTTGGGGTCTGGATATCATCAACCCTCTTCGGGCAGAAACGAGATGACGTGCCGCAAGTAAGGCCTTATCCATCGCCATCAATAGTTTCGATTTTTTGGGAGAATTAAACCATGCTTTTCGCCTTTGTCTGCAAGGACAAGCCCGGTCACCTGAATGTTCGCATGGACACGCGCCCGGCGCATCTGGAGCATCTGAACAAGCTCAATGCCGAAGGGACGCTGAAGATGGCGGGTCCATTCCTTGATGCGGACGGCAAGCCGAACGGCAGTCTTGTTATCATCGATGCCGAAAGCATAGAGGCAGCCAAGGCGATTGCCGATGCGGACCCATATGCGAAGGCCGGCCTGTTCGAGAGCATCGAGGTCAAGCCGTTCAACTGGGTCTTCAACAATCCCGAGGCATGAGCAATGGCGCATTGGCTTTATAAATCCGAGCCGTCCTCCTGGTCCTGGCAGCAGCAGAAGGATGCCGGCGCGAAGGGAACCGAGTGGACCGGCGTGCGCAATTATCTCGCCCGCAACAACATGCGGGCCATGCAGATCGGCGACAAGGGCTTCTTCTATCACTCCAATGACGGGCTGGAGGTCGTCGGCATCGTCGAGGTCTGCGCGCTCGCACATCCGGATTCGACTGCAAAGGACGATCCTCGCTGGGAATGCGTCGATATCCGCGCCGTCCGCGACATGCCAAACCCGGTGACCCTCAAGGATATCAAGGTCAACCCGAAGCTTTCGCAGATGGCGCTCGTCACCTCCATGCGGCTTTCGGTGCAGCCGGTGACGGATGACGAATGGCTCGAAGTCTGCCGCATGGGCGGCCTGGATAATCCGCCGGTCTGATCCGGCTGAAAGCTGTTGTGAAAACCGATCCCGAAAGCTTCATCCTTGCCAATACCAGCCCCATGCCGCCGCCGCATGTGCCGGAAATCCGGCTGCATCTTGCGAGCGAGGCGCATGAGCTATGGCTGAAGACGGAAGAGGAGCTGGAGGAAATCGGCTTGCCGCCACCCTTCTGGGCCTTTGCCTGGGCGGGCGGCCAGGGCCTGGCGCGCTATATCCTCGATCATCCGGAGACAGTTGCCGGCAGAAATGTGCTGGATTTTGCCAGCGGCTCCGGGCTTGTCGCGATTGCTGCCAAACGGGCGGGCGCAAACCATGTGCTTGCCGTCGATATCGATCCGTGGGCGGGTACGGCGATCCGGCTCAATGCCCTCGAAAACAGCGTTGATCTCGATTTTGCTGGCGAGGATATTATCGGCCACGCCGTGGACGCGGATGTCATTCTTGCCGGCGATGTCTTTTACGATCGCGATTTTGCCGCGAGCCTCGTTCCCTGGCTGCGGCAGTTGGCGGGCGAGGGGAAGACCGTGCTGGTCGGCGATCCCGGCAGGGCCTATCTTCCGAAGGAACGCCTCGAGGCGCAGGCAACCTATCAGGTGCCGGTGACGCGGGCGCTGGAAGACAGCGAAGTCAAGAAGACCACGGTCTGGCGGCTCCTCGCCGGCTGAGAATCGTCAGTGCCGGATGACGCAGACGCCGGCTTCGTATGAGCAGGGATCGGCCGCATAACGGACGTCGATGACCTTCGCCCGCGGTCTTGGCAGCGTCGCAGCAGCGCGGGCATAGGGGTCGTAGCCGCCATAACCGATGACATAGGTGCCGCCGTCGGCCCGATAGACATCGGCCGAACCGGCATAGGTGCCGGCGCTTGCGGCGTCACGCCGCTCCATGAACACGATCCTGGCCGGCTGCTGCTGTCCGGTGCCTTGCGGTTCGGAAAGCTGGTGCAGCCGCACGAGGCCGGAGTGATCGTGGTGATGCCAATGGCGATAGTCGCCCGCCGATGCCGGCGTGAAGGAAAGAGCGGCGGCTGCTGCCAGAACGAGCGCTGCTGCCTTCAAAAGATGCAGTGTCATGATTCGTCCCGCTTCGGTCGGTTAATGAAATCTTAACGGCAGATTGCCCCAAGACCGGTGCGAAGTCCACGTCAGGGTTGATGAAATGGTAAATGGCCCGGAATGCGAAGTCCGTTGCTGCTTGCTCGCTAAAGTGCAGAGGGGCCGAATCGATTAAATTCGATGCAGGCATCAATTGTGCTTGTCGATAGGCATTTCGGCGATTAATGGTCGCAATGATGCAACGCACACGGCATTTCTCTACGCGCGCGTTGCCCCGGATACCGGGTTTCAAGCGTATCGTAACGCCGCGAGGTTCTGATGGCGAACGTCACACAAAACCGGCCTTTGTCGCCGCATCTGCAAATCTACAAACCCATCCCCACTATGGTTATGTCGATCCTCCACCGCATTACGGGTGGCGCGCTCTACTTCGGCACGGTCCTGGTTGCCTGGTGGCTGATCGCCGCGGCGACAGGTCAGGGCTATTTCGATCTGGTCAACTGGATCTTGGGCTCGATCATCGGCCGCATCATCCTGCTCGGCTACACCTGGGCGCTGCTGCACCATATGGTCGGCGGCCTGCGCCACTTCGTCTGGGATCTCGGATATGGTTTCGATCCCGCCGTCTCGACCAAAATGGCCAAGGCCACGCTCATTGCCTCGATCTGTCTGACCGCGCTGGTCTGGGTCGTGGGCATCGTCATCCGGCTGGGTTGATTGGCGTGATCGCTTCCGGAAGCGTTTGGATGCATTTCGGGATCATGCTTTAAAGGATATTTCTCATGGATATGCGCACTCCTCTGGGCAAAGTCCGCGGTCTCGGTTCCGCCAAGGAAGGCACCGACCATTTCTGGCGCCAGCGCCTGACCGCCGTTGCCAATGTTCCCCTCATTCTCTTCTTCGTCATCTTCCTGATGATCCATGCCGGTGCGCCCTACGCGGAAGTCGTGCACGCGATCTCGAATCCGATCGTCGCCGTCATCTTCGGTCTGATGGTGATCTCGGCTCTCATTCACATGAAGATCGGCATGCAGGTCATCATCGAGGACTATGTCCACGGCGAATTCGCCAAGATCGTCCTTCTCATGCTCAACACGTTCTTCGCGATCGTCATGGCGGGCCTCTGTCTTTTCGCCATTCTGAAGATTGCGTTCGTAGGATAATTGCATCATGGCACCGAACTCCTCCGCTCAGAATGGGCCTGCTCAAAACGGCAAAGCCTACAAGTATGTCGATCACTCCTATGACGTGATCGTCGTCGGCGCCGGCGGCGCCGGCCTGCGCGCCACGCTCGGCATGGCCGAGCAGGGCTTCCGCACCGCCTGCATCACCAAGGTCTTCCCGACCCGCTCGCATACCGTTGCCGCTCAGGGCGGCATCGCCGCTTCATTGCGCAACATGACACCGGACAGCTGGCAGTGGCACCTCTATGACACCGTCAAGGGTTCCGACTGGCTCGGCGATGTCGATGCCATGCAGTACATGGTCATGGAAGCGCCGAAGGCCGTCTACGAACTCGAGCATTACGGCGTGCCCTTCTCGCGCAACGAAGAGGGCAAGATCTATCAGCGTCCGTTCGGCGGCCACATGCAGAACTATGGCGAGGGACCGCCGGTGCAGCGCACTTGCGCTGCCGCCGACCGTACCGGCCACGCGATCCTGCACACGCTCTATGGCCAGTCGCTGCGCAACAATGCGGAATTCTTCATCGAGTATTTTGCGCTCGACCTCATCATGTCCGATGATGGCAGCCGCTGCACCGGCGTCGTTGCCTGGTGCCTCGACGACGGCACGATCCATCGTTTCGCCGCCAAGATGGTGGTGCTGGCGACCGGTGGCTATGGCCGCGCCTATTTCTCGGCGACCTCGGCCCATACCTGCACCGGCGATGGCGGCGGCATGGTGGCCCGTGCCGGCCTGCCGCTGCAGGACATGGAATTCGTTCAGTTCCATCCGACCGGCATCTACGGTTCGGGCTGCCTGATCACCGAGGGTGCGCGCGGCGAAGGCGGCTATCTCGTCAATTCCGAG